>NZ_JANIFO010000012.1:0-145615 GCF_040259625.1 Bacillus sp. B1(2022) | reverse complement strand
TGTTGCACCCGTTGGGCCTGTCGCCCCGGTTACCCCTGTTACTCCTGTCGATCCCGTGACCCCCGTCGGGCCAGTCACACCAGTTGCTCCGGTTATGCCAGTGGCGCCCGTTGATCCTGTTGAGCCGGTTGGACCGGTCTCTCCCGTTGGGCCAGTTTCTCCCATTGCCCCGGTTACTCCTGTTGCTCCAGTTACACCGGTTATTCCTGTTGACCCTGTTACACCAGTCGCTCCGGTTTCTCCTGTTGACCCTGTTACACCGGTTGTTCCCGTTACTCCAGTTGGACCCGTTACTCCGGTTGGGCCGGTTTCTCCCGTTAAGCCAGTCGGTCCGGTTGAACCAGTCACTCCCGTTGAACCTGTTGATCCTGTTGATCCTGTTGATCCTGTTGGACCCGTTACCCCAGTCACTCCTGTTGAGCCAGTTTCTCCGGTTGCGCCAGTAACTCCAGTTAGACCTGTTACTCCAGTTGAGCCGGTTATCCCCGTCGCCCCGGTTTCTCCTGTTGCTCCCGTGACCCCAATCGGGCCAGTCACACCAGTTTCTCCGGTTGAGCCTGTTGCTCCTGTTGAACCAGTTGGGCCTGTTGCACCAGTCGAGCCGGTTTCTCCTGTTGACCCTGCTACACCGGTTGAGCCAGTCGCTCCGGTTATCCCCGTTAAGCCAGTCGGTCCTGTTGAACCGGTTGCACCTGTTACTCCTGTTGGGCCGGTTCCTCCCGTTGAGCCAGTCGGTCCGGTTGAACCAATTGCTCCTGTCGCTCCAGTTGCACCTGTTATCCCGGTTGAGCCCGTGACCCCAGTTGCTCCGGTTGCGCCAGTCGCTCCGGTTTCTCCTGTTACTCCAGTCGCCCCTGTTACTCCAGTTGAGCCCGTTGAGCCGGTTGAACCTGTTGCTCCTGTTACTCCAGTTGATCCCGTTACACCAGTTGGACCCGTTGCTCCGGTTGCGCCGGTTTCTCCCGTTACACCGGTTGGGCCGGTTGATCCTGTCGCTCCAGTTGAACCGGTTTCTCCTGTTGAGCCAGTAACCCCTGTTGGTCCAGTCACACCGGTTGGGCCCGTCGCGCCTGTTATTCCAGTTAGCCCGGTTACACCGGTTACACCAGTTGCGCCTGTTGCACCGGTTGAGCCTGTTGCTCCTGTTATCCCCGTTTCTCCAGTCACTCCAGTTGCTCCGGTTTCTCCTGTTACACCGGTTGGGCCGGTTGGGCCTGTTGGGCCAGTTTCTCCCGTTGGGCCAGTTTCTCCCATTGCCCCGGTTACTCCTGTTGCTCCAGTTACACCGGTTATTCCTGTTGACCCTGTTACACCAGTCGCTCCGGTTTCTCCTGTTACACCGGTTAAACCTGTTACCCCGGTTGCGCCAGTCGCTCCTGTTATCCCCGTTGCACCAGTCGCTCCAGTTGCACCGGTTTCACCTGTTGAGCCAGTAATCCCTGTTGCACCGGTTGGGCCGGTTGATCCTGTTACACCGTTTTCTCCGGTTGAACCAGTTGAACCAGTCGACCCTGTTGGCCCGGTTGGACCTGTTATTCCGGTTGCACCTGTTACACCAGTCGCTCCTGTTACACCAGTCGCTCCTGTTACTCCAGTTGGGCCGGTTGAGCCCGTGGTTCCGGTTTCTCCGGTTGCTCCCGTTGAGCCGGTTTCTCCCGTCGCCCCAGTTACTCCAGTTTGACCGGTTGAGCCAGTTACACCAGTTGGGCCTGTTACTCCCGTTGCACCGGTTGGGCCGGTTGCTCCTGTTGGTCCTGTCGATCCGGTTGGGCCTGTTGCACCAGTTGAGCCGGTCGTTCCTGTTGAGCCTGTTATTCCGGTTCGGCCGGTTACACCAGTTGAGCCAGTCACTCCCGTTGGACCTGTTTCTCCGGTTGCACCTGTTACACCAGTCACTCCAGTTGAACCGGTTTCTCCTGTTACACCCGTTGGACCTGTTCCCCCGGTTGCGCCTGTTTCTCCAGTTAATCCCGTCGCACCAGTTAAGCCGGTTGCGCCTGTCGGTCCGGTTGTTCCCGTTCCCCCGGTTACACCCGTTACCCCAGTCGCTCCTGTCGATCCAGTTGCACCGGTTTCTCCTGTCGCCCCTGTTTCTCCAGTTGGACCCGTTACTCCGGTGGGGCCGGTTGGGCCTGTTGATCCTGTTATCCCCGTTGCCCCAGTCACTCCAGTTGGACCAGTTACACCCGTTAGGCCTGTTGTACCTGTCGCTCCAGTTGAGCCGGTTGCCCCTGTTATTCCGGTTGAGCCTGTCGCGCCAGTTTCTCCGGTTGCTCCTGTTGAACCAGTTGGGCCTGTTGCACCAGTTGAGCCGGTCGTTCCTGTTACTCCAGTCACTCCGGTTGAGCCAGTAGTTCCGGTTGCTCCTCTTGCTCCTGTTACACCAGTCGAGCCGGTAGCTCCAGTTACTCCCGTCGCCCCTGTTACTCCTGTCGGACCAGTCACTCCGGTTGGGCCGGTTACACCCGTCGACCCCGTCGCTCCTGTTGGGCCTGTTGCCCCGGTTGAACCAGTTGCTCCCGTTACACCAGTTGCTCCGGTCGCTCCTCTTGCTCCGGTCGCTCCTCTTGCTCCGGTCACTCCTGTAGGGCCCGTCACTCCTGTGGGACCTGTAATTCCCGTTACGCCAGGTTCACCCCCGGTTTGCGCCAATGAAACATCGTCTATTAAAACCGTGCCGGTAGAAACTTTACTTAATACAATGACGGCAGAGGCAGCGCCAGAAGGCACACTGCTTGTTTTATAGATTTCAGACCATGTGTGGAAGAGCACGTTCGGCAAATTTCCGGGTGTAATATTTTCTTGAATGGAACTGATTTGTTCACCTGCTGCGCTGACATAGATGATCTGGAGAGTTACTTGGGGACTTGGCTCATTTCCGAGCGTTGCGAGTGATACGAATAGAGTCACTGACTTGGCTGAAATTGGAACAATTTGACTGAGGTAAGCATATGGCTGAGCTCCAATAAATTGCGCAGAATATCTCCCTGAATGTGCAAACAAACTGTTAATCTGGGTATTTGCCGAACTCCACCCCGCTAATGTGCCGGTTTCAAAGCTCCCGTTTATAATCGGATTATTCATTCAATCTTTTTCCCTCTCCTTCCCGTTGTTGACCGTCTTACTTATTAAGACAGCATATTAATACGGGCTGTGTTTTGACAATCTAAATAAAAAAGGTGATTTCTTTTCATCACCTTAATCCGATCCTTGAATGGGGAATCCCGTCGCAATGAGGGAGCGGTTTGCCGCAGCGACTTGTGTTACGTAATTCGAAGAAAGGACGGATAAATAGAGCTGGTACGCGGCTGTTTCATCCGCCTTCATTTCGTCGATGTACGTAAAAGGAATTCCTATGATTTGTCCGCCTGAAGAAAAGAGGTTCCGCTCTTGTCTCTGTGTTTGTATCGATACGCCATTTCTTTGCAGCTCGAGAGCTAAGACCAATGAGAAATGAGACGCGAGCGGATCTAATTCCACATTTACTTGTATGACGGCATCCGTTTTCACCAATTGATCTGTCGGCGCGGCTATCACTGCGCTTAACACGTTTATCGGTGTTCCTTCTAACGGAATCATCATCTGGTCTGCTGTATTTTGAAAAGCTACCGCAGGAACCGCTCCCGGCGGCCCCTCAGGCCCCGGGGGACCGGGCGGACCCGCCTCCCCTTGCGGACCGCGGGAGCCGGCGGGTCCTCTTTTGCCTTCGGGACCTCGCAGCCCGGGTACGCACAAGGCAGATCGATTTTCATCTGAAGACGGAAACCGTTTTTCCGTCCCTGTTTCCGGCCTTTCATGTTCACATGGTAATTGTTCATACCGATGTTTCATATGTCTGCTCATATATTTGTAAGGTTTCTGTTTCAATATCATGTATTGATTACGGCCGCTGCTCATATTATCACCCCGTCCATATTCTATTCGCACTGAAGTCATCATGTGCAGGCCCTTCCCCTTCCTTACAGAAATAAAAAAAAGGCAGACCTGAGTCTGCCTTTTTTCTTCTACCATAACCCTAATACTTTCCACCATAATCCGCCGATCACAAGCCATGTCACAATATGGACGATTGACAGGATAAAGCCGATGGACCACCATTTGCTTTGCGATATATAGCCTGCTCCGAAAAAGACCGGAGCCGCTCCTGAGCCGTAATGCGTCGTCGAACCGAAAAGGTTGCTGAAAAACGCCAGGCTGAGCGCCGCCAACAGCGGCGGAGCGCCTGCCGCCACGATGACGGCGAGAAATGCCGCATACATGGCGCTGATATGCGCGGTTGCGCTCGCAAAGAAGTAATGCGTGTAATAATACACGACAATCAGAATCATAAATGCCACAATCCATGAAAAACCGGAAACAGAAGATTTCATCATATTGCTGAACCAAGACACCATGCCGAGCTCATTCAGGAAATTCGCCAGCATCACAAGCGCCGCGAACCAAGTCAGCGTATCCCATGCACCTTGTTCCTTTTTGATGTCCTCCCATGTTAATACCTGTGACAAAAGCAAAACGGATAATCCGATCAGGGCCGTCGTCGTTGCGTCAATATTTAAGCTTCCTCCGAAAATCCACAGCGCAAGCACCAATAAAAAGACGATGACCATGGAGAGTTCGGATTTTTTAAACGGACCCATTTCTTTCAATTTTTCCGTTGCGATTTTAGCCGCATCCGGTGTTTCTTTAATTTCCGGCGGATACAGCTTATAAATGACCAGCGGCGTAATGATTAAGCTCGCCAATCCCGGTACAATGGCCGCGATTGCCCAGCTTGTCCATGTGATGTCCACCCCTGCGACATCGTGGGCCAGCTTGGCGATCAGCGGGTTCGCCGCCATTGCCGTCAAAAACATCGCAGACGTAATCAAGTTTCCTTGAAAACCGGTTTTTAATAAGAAAGCGCCGATTTTCCGCTCTGTTCCGTCTGCCGGCGTTGATCCGAAAGTTTCGGATAATGATCTGATAATAGGAAAAATAATGCCGCCCGCCCGTGCCGTGTTGCTCGGAATGGCAGGTGATAAAATTAAATCACTGAAAAGCAGTGAATAAGAAAGGCCGAGTGTTTTCTTCCCGAACCGTTGTACGAATACGTAAGAAATCCTGGCGCCGAGCCCGGTTTTGATAAATCCCCGGGAAATAAAAAAGGCGATGACAATCAGCCAGATTGTCTTGTTTCCAAATCCGCTTAACGTATTTTCAATAGATAGCGTTCCCGTTAACGCGGTGACTGCCAATGCAAAAATTGCAATTGCGCCCATTGGCAAGGGCTTGGAGATAAAGCCGATAATTGTTGCGACAAAAATAGCGAACAAATGCCATGCTTTAGGTTCAAGTCCGGACGGCGCGGGAATAAACCAAATGATTAATCCCACAGCAACAGTAATAAGCAAAGGAATGATTTTTACTGCCTGCTGTTTTTTTGCGTCTTTTTCTGAAGCCATTACAGGTCTCCTCCTATTTTGTTGTCTTCCATCCCCTATCCCATTTTACTACTTAACTAAGTTAATAAACGTTTTTGTTAATTAAAAAACACAAAGGAATATTTTCCTTTGTGCTTCTTGTTTATTATTTTAATATTCCCGACCCAGCTTTAGATATAACATCTGATTTTACATTTGATGATGAGCCGATGGAACCGTGCAATGACGGTGTCCAGCCGACGGACTGACTTAATCCGTTGGCGGCTGACGCGTTAATGGAGGAGCCATTTAAAAGAGTGCCGTCTTCATGAAGTGCTTTTCCGCCGCTGAAGACGCTGATGACTTTATCAGCAGCCAGTCCCGGCACTTCAAAAACATTATTCTGGGCATATATTTTCGACGCGTGGCCCACGCCCCACGCATAGCTGAACGGGTATGCGGCGCTTTTAGAGCCTGCGTAAAAATTATTATAAATATGAACCTGCCCGTACCGGACCCGCGGCGCGCGCTGGACGATGTTCTGGTAATAGTTATGGTGAAGGGTCACCTTCAGTTTTCCCTCATCCGACGTCTTGCTGTCACTGTTTCCGATGACGGAGCCTTTGTCATGGTCATGATATTTATTATAGGACAATGTAATATAATTCGCCCCGTTGGCTATATCCGTCTGGCCGTCATGGTGCTGATATTTTCTCCCGTAATAGTAGGGAAAACCGCTGTCGGGATTCGATCCGTCATTAAAGGTGCAATGATCGATCCAGATGTGCGTCGCGCCGTTAATGGTGATATTGTCATATTCCGAGTTCCAGTTGCCGCTGCTGCCGTCCGTCGGGTCCCATTGCGGAAAATAGTCGTAAGCGTCTTGAAATTCAATGTTGCGGATGATGACATTGTCGACGCCGTTCTTTATATTAAAACTTCCGCCTGTCACTTTGGCATTTGAACCCGAGCCGATGATCGTCGTATTTGAAGGAATGTCAATCACGACCCGTGCCTTCTGGTTTTTTTGCGATCGCTGTCTGGCGTCTTCCTGGGTGCCTGACGGCGCTTTTTTCCCCCATTTGTCCGGGTCGTACGCCTTCAGATAGGCGTTCGGATCATATGCCGGATCTTTATAATCATTAAAGCCGAGCGTTTTATTGCGGTCGTCCGTATTCATATTGATTGTGCCTTGTATGTAAATAATCTTCGGCGTGCTGTTGGCGCTTCCCCCTAATGCGGAAACGAGCTGCTGTCTGTTTGATACGGTGTATACATTCGATGAAGAGGCTTTCGCGCCGCCGGTTGTCCCGCCGGAAGCGGCTCCCCAGCCGTCATTTGTTCCTAACGTCTGCCGTCCCAGATCAGCGGCATAGACGTCTGCAGGGATCATACATAAACAAACCGCCAGCATAAATAACATTTTTTTCATGAATTGTGCTCCTCCTGATTTTTGATTCCAATTTATTACAACAGAATTGTATCAAATCAGTTGAGAAACAGCACCGAAAATGTACAGAATGTGCCTTTCGGTTTTATTGCGGAAACCGCAAAAAAATCCCAAGGGATCGAAAACCCCTTGGGATCAGTTCAGCTTACGCCCATGACTTTACTTTTTCGTTATCCGTGACAAACAGAAGAACTTTTCCTTCATCTAAGCGCTTTTCAAATTGTGACGCTTCCTCTTCTGAAAAGCCGATTTCGTGAATTTTGTTGCGGAGCTCGTCGCCTTTTTTATTAAACATATTGCCGACCGCGTGTTTAATGCCCGTTTCTTTCGCTCCGATGGTATTGACATCAGTATTATCGGCCAGGCGGTCCGTTCTGTCGTCATCATGTGAAAGCACATATACGTCCTCTTTTGCAACACCCAGCTGCTGAAGCTCTTTTACGTCCTGCATCAGTTTTTGATCATTTGTATATTCTCTTACTACCGGTTTCATTGATAAGTCCTCCCTTTTGTTTTGTATATTGGATGTTTACCCGATCAATCAAGGATCAAACAAAAGAAAGAGAGTTCAGTGGGAAAACGGGCAGATTGTCGGTGGATATTTTCTGGCGGGACATGTTACAGTAGAAAAAGCAACTTTTATCAGAAAAATAAAAATCTTCATGAGCCGATTAAGCAGGGAGGTGGTTCCTATTCATTACTTTTCACCGGAACAGCGATTTAACGCTTGGGTTGTCAGTGATTTAGTGAAGCAGGTATTCCGCCGGCATACCCGCTGCCCGGATGGAATAAAAGAGCTTACGGCCTTTGCTGAAGATACTTTTCATATTAATATCGATTTCGTTTTCTCTATCATTATCAATATCGGTGATATCGAATCCGTTCTGCCGAAAGAAATTGAAAATAGGCTGGGTTCTTATCTGACCGCGCTTCAGCCCGTCGTTACCGCTGACATGCTTCATTCTTCAAAAACGAATGCCTATGAATATTTGGAACATGAGAAAAACACCGATGTGTACCGGTTATTCTATTAAATATGCATATAAGGAAAGAAGGGCCCTGGGCCCTTCTTTTTTTATGACCGTTGACGGTTTGATTTTGTAATCGGGAAATGGTTCGTGTTACATTTGGAACAACCACTTATCTTGAAGGAGGATTCAGTATGCCGAATCATCAGCAGCAAATTCAATTGGCAAGACGCCCCAAAGGCGTTCCCGCCCATGACGATTTCCGCTTTGAAACGATTGCCGTGCCCGAACCGAAAGACGGCGAAGTGCTTGTGAAAACGAGTTATGTGTCCGTTGATCCGTACATGCGCGGACGGATGCAGGATACAAAATCATATGTAGAGCCGTTCGCTTTAGATGAAGCCATAACAGGCGGAGTGATTGCCGAGGTTCTGACAGACGGCGATAAGCTGAAAAAAGGAGATGTTGTGATCGGAAATCTCGCGTGGCAGGAATATTCAGCCGTCAATGAGTCCGCCCTCCGCAAGTTGGATACGGATATCGCACCCGCCCAGGCGTATCTTGGCATTTTAGGGATGACCGGACTGACCGCTTACTTCGGGCTGCTTGATATCGGCCGTCCGAAAAAAGGCGAAACCGTCGTCGTTTCAGGCGCGGCGGGCGCCGTCGGCTCAACAGTCGGACAGATTGCCAAAATCAAAGGCGCGCGGGTTGTCGGCATCGCCGGATCTGATGAAAAAATCGCGTATTTGACAGAGGAGCTTCAATTTGATGAAGCCATTAATTACAAAACGGCGGATGATATTCAAAAAGCGCTGGAACAGGCATGTCCTGACGGCGTCGATGTCTATTTTGACAATGTCGGCGGACCGATTTCAGATGCGGTGATAAACCTGCTGAATGAATTCGCCCGCATTCCGGTATGCGGAGCGATCTCATCGTACAATACCGAAAGTGAAGAAGAAGACATGGGCCCCCGCGTCCAGCCGAAGCTGATCAAAACAAAAGCGCTGATGCAGGGATTCATCGTCAGTGATTATGCTGACCGCTTTTCCGAAGGTGCGAAACAATTGGCCGAATGGCTTAAGGACGGAAAGCTTCATTATGAAGAAACGATTACGGAAGGATTCAGCAATATTCCTGACGCGTTCCTCGGCCTGTTTAAAGGAGAAAACAAAGGCAAACAGATCATCAAAGTCAGTGATCCAAGTTAACATGATGATGAAAAAAAGGAGGGCTTTGTCCCCTCCTTTTCTTCTTTTTCGGATCAGCCGCGAAGAATCAAAGTAAGAAAGCCGTCTTCACCAGGCTCCGTATCTTCCAAAGTGAATCCCGCTGCTTGAAAGCAGGCTAAACTGATTTGATTGTCTTTTTCGATGCTTGCCGCCCATTCCCGCACGCTACTAACATCAGGATCAGTCAGCAGTTTTTGCAAGATCTGTTTTCCGTACCCTTGAAGCTGGTACAAAGGATTGACGATCAATCCGATATACGCCCGCTCCTCCACAAACTCTATAGAGACCATGCCTGCCGGACACTCCCCGTCATATGCCATAATGACAGTATCGTCTTCATCTTTATTCAATCGTGCATACCATGCGTCTAATGGCAGCATCGCACCCATTCTCCGTTTGATAATATCGTTCTTAAACCAGTGTTCAAGTATTTTCAGCTCACGTTCCTTCAATATTTGAAATCTGTCTATTGAAACCATCTTCCCGCCCCCGCCTGAACCTTTTCTATTATTTTACAACAAAAAAACGAAGGGCTTCCCGCCCTCCGTTTCTTATTTCTCAGATAATTTTCCGCCTGAATAAACGGCCTCTTTCAGCGCAATTCCGAGTGATTTGGCCATTTTTTTCAATTTGGATTCTTCCATCGGCGTGACAAGGCTGAGTACGGTTCCTTCTTTACCGGCCCGCCCCGTCCGGCCTGATCTGTGAATGTACCCGTCTTCATTCGGGATGTCCGCGTGAATGACGTACGGAAGATCATCGATATCGAGTCCGCGCGCCGCAATGTCAGTGGCCAGAAGCAGCGGAAATTCTCCCCGTTCAAACGCTGATAATATCTTTGCCCGCTCCATTTTTTTCGCTTCTCCATGCAGAATGCCGAGATCCACGTGGTGATAGGCGAGTTTTTCCGCATAGACGCTTAAATTTCCGATATCTCTGACGAACACGAGCGCCTGCATGCCGTTCAGCCGTGACAGCTTTTGCAATAGCTTTACTTTATCCCGCTGATCGCAGACGAGATATTGATGTGTGACGCGCGCTTTTTCCGCCGTATTCCGCTCCACTTTCAAAACGGCCGGTTCGTGCGCGATGGTATTCAGCACTTGTTCTGTTTCCGGCTGCAGCGTAGCGGAAAAGCTTAAAAGCTGTCGGTCTTTCAGCGTCGTTTTAATGATTTTTTTCATCGTTTCGCGGTGTTCCTGTGTCACGAGCTGATCCGCTTCATCAAGAACGATCGTCTTGACTTCATGCATTTTCAGCTTTTTCGCCTGAATCAATTCGAGCACCCTGCCCGGTGTGCCCGCAATGATATGCGGTTTATTTTTGAGCTTTTCCACCTGCTTTTTCACGTTTGCCCCGCCGATCAAAGACAAAGCGCGAAGATCGGAGCCTTTTTTCCAATCCTGAATCACTTGAAAAATCTGCATCACAAGCTCGCGGGACGGCGCTAAAATGATCACTTGCGGATGTTTCTGTTCCGGGTTGATCCGCTCCAGAACCGGAAGCGTGTACGCCAATGTTTTTCCCGTTCCCGTCGGGGATTCGGCGATGACGTCTTTCCCTTCCATAATCACCTGAGCGGCTTTTTCCTGAATGACGGTCGGCTCCTGAAAACCTGACGCCTCCCAGTTTTCGGCGATAAATGGTTGTGTATGCTGTAAAAATGGCCATGTTTGGGTCATGTCGTTCTCCTCAATTCTTAAAATCTACTCCATAGTATCTCAAATGCACGCGCCAAACGCAATTTTCTTTTTCCTTCCAAGCCTTTTAACAAACGGTCTCCTCCTTTATAATCATAAATGAGAAAGACACATGATAAAAAAAGCGTGTCTGATAACGATAGAGGTGTAATGATGAGTATTTTATCCGTAAAAGATTTAAGCCACGGCTTTGGTGACCGTGCGCTTTTTAACAATGTATCGTTCCGTCTTTTAAAAGGGGAGCACGTCGGCTTAATCGGAGCAAACGGCGAAGGTAAATCAACGTTTATGAATATTATTACCGGAAAACTTGAGCCTGATGAGGGTAAAGTTGAATGGTCGAAAAACGTGCGTGTCGGCTACCTCGATCAGCATACCGTGCTTGAAAAAGGAAAAACGATCCGCGACGTGCTGAAGGATGCGTTCCATTACTTATTTGCGATGGAAGAGGAAATGAATGAGATTTACAACAAAATGGGCGAAGCGGACCCTGATGAGCTTGAGCAGCTGCTTGAAGATGTCGGTGTCATTCAAGACGCCCTGACAAACAATGATTTCTACGTGATTGACAGCAAAGTTGAAGAAATCGCCCGCGGCCTCGGCCTGCAGGATGTCGGACTTGACCGCGACGTCACAGATTTAAGCGGCGGACAGCGGACGAAAGTGCTGCTCGCCAAACTGCTTTTGGAAAAACCGGAAATCCTTCTGTTGGACGAACCGACCAACTACCTTGACGAACAGCATATTGAATGGCTGAAACGCTATTTGCAGGAATATGAAAATGCGTTCATCTTAATTTCTCACGACATTCCGTTTTTAAACAGCGTGATCAATTTGATTTATCATGTGGAAAATCAGGAGCTGACGCGTTATGTCGGCGACTACCATCAATTCATGGAAGTCTACGAAGTGAAAAAACAGCAGCTCGAAGCCGCCTATAAAAAACAGCAGCAGGAAGTGGCTGAGCTGAAAGATTTCGTCGCCCGCAACAAAGCGCGGGTCAGCACGAGAAATATGGCGATGTCCCGTCAGAAAAAGCTTGATAAGATGGATATGATCGAACTGGCGGCCGAAAAACCGAAACCGGAATTCCATTTCAAGCCTGCGAGAACGTCAGGCAAGCTCATTTTTGAAACGAAGGACTTAGTCATCGGCTACGATACTCCGCTGTCACGCCCGCTCAATCTCAGAATGGAGCGCGGACAGAAAGTCGCCCTGTACGGCGCAAACGGCATCGGGAAGACGACGCTGTTAAAGAGCCTGCTCGGTGAAATCCAGCCGCTGGAAGGCACGGTGGAACGGGGCGAGCATCAATACACGGGCTATTTCGAGCAGGAAGTGAAAGAAACCAATAACAATACGTGCATCGAAGAAGTGTGGAGCGAATTTCCTTCCTTTACCCAGTACGAAATCCGCGCCGCCCTCGCCAAATGCGGCCTGACGACCAAACACATTGAAAGCCGCGTCTCCGTTCTCAGCGGAGGAGAAAAAGCGAAGGTCAGACTGTGCAAGCTGATTAATTCAGAAACAAACCTGCTCGTGCTTGACGAACCGACAAACCACCTGGATGTCGATGCGAAAGAAGAGCTGAAACGCGCGCTGAAAGAATACAAAGGCTCCATTCTGCTGATTTCCCACGAACCCGAGTTTTACATGGATATCGCGACGGAAACATGGAATTGTGAATCTTGGACGACGAAAGTGCTGTAAACACAAAAAGGAACTCCCGCCTGTGCGGAAGTTCCTTTTTTTCTTAATGTCCGGCTTTTATTCCGGCGAGATGTTTGCGTCCCATGAGAAGGACAAGCATGCCGACAAAAACGACGATCCCGCCTACTGTATATGGAGTGCTTGCGGTGAAGTGTTCTGACAGCATCCCCGCAATCCACGGAGCGAGCGCACCGCCGATAAAACGGACTGAGCTGTAGGCTGAAGACGCGATTGAACGTTCAACCGGCGCAGAACCCATCACAGCGGTTGTCATGATCGTATTCACCATACCGAGAACAGCACCGGCGACAACGATACACGTAATGATCAACGTCTGATGGTCAGTCCAGATCCCCATGACGATGAGAATGACCGCAAAGGCGATAAAGAGAACGACGAGCGAACCCACTGTTCCCAGCGCTTTGTGCACGAGCGGCGCCGTAAAGACTGACGTAATTGCCAGCAATAAACCCCAGCCGAAGAAGACGTATCCAAGGCCGTGTTCATCTAAATCCAGCACGAACGGAGAATAAGCAAGCAAAATAAAAAATCCAAAGTTGTATAAGAATGCAGATACTGCCATTGTCAAAAGGCCTTTATATTTGAGCGCCTTCATCGCATCAAACACATCGACGCGTTTCGCCGGTTTCGGCAGCTTCGGCAGCATGAGTGAAATCGCGCAAAGCGCTATGAACATGAGGACAGACACTCCGAAGAACGGAGCGCGCCATGAGATGCTGCCAAGCTCTCCGCCTGCAAGCGGCCCGACGGAAATCCCCAAGCCGAGTGCAGCCTCATACAGAATAATGGCTTTGGCGCTGCCGCCGACAGATACCCCGACAATGACGGCAAGCGCGGTTGAAATAAAGAGAGCATTCCCAAGCCCCCAGCCGCCGCGATAGCCGACAAGCTGAGCGATTGAACTTGAGCTTCCGCCGAGGGCGGCAAACACGATGATAAAAATAAGTCCGAGAAGCAGCGTCCATTTTGCGCCGATCCGGCTTGAAATCGCGCCGGAGAAAAACATCATAAAACCGGTAACGAGCAAATAACTTGTAAATAACAGAGATACTTCACTAGGTGAAGCATGTAATTGTGCGGCGATCGCCGGAAGAATCGGATCGACAAGACCGATTCCCATAAAGGAAATAACACAGGCAAACGCAACCGCCCAAACGGCTTTCGGCTGGCTGAATAAGCCTGTTTTCTGTTGTGATGATGTATCCATTTGACCAGACCTCCTGTTTCATCCATTAAAAGAAACGCTATATCCATAGCGTTTACAGCAAAATCATTCGATTGATTGAATGGCGCGGTCAGCTTTTTCTTTCATTCCGTTAAGGCGCGTTTTAAAATGCTGAAATGTGCTGATCTTCTCATCAATCATCTCAAGCTGGTGGTTCAAAGCCTGCTGAATCTCTTCCAGCTTTTCTTTCCGTTCCTTCGGATCCAGTGACAACAAGTACCCCTCTTTGTTTAATTCCAGCTGACGGCTCATCTCCATAAACTGCTGAAGCTCCTGAAGGGAAAAACCGAGCACTTCTTTTGTGCTGGTGACTTTTTCGAGCTCCTCCATATCATCTTCAGAGTATAGCCGGACGCCGCCTTCTGTCCGTTTAGGAGCAGGAATCAAACCAATCTCCTCGTAAAAACGAATGGTTCGTTTTGTCAATCCGCTTCGCTTGGCAACTTGATCAATCTTCATCCATTCCAAGGTGAATCCCCCTCTTGTCGTATCTGTTTCTATTATACACCATTTGAACCTTAACGTAAACGTTAACTTTTTATGCCTGATAAACTTTGCTTGGACAAAACGTTTGTCTTTAAAGCGCCGGGAGACATCTGTGTAAGATAAAAAAGCCGGTATGACCCGCCATCTTTCTCGGGGGCCGTACCGGCTTTTCTTAATTCTCAAGTTCTTCAATTATCAGTGACAATTCGGTCCAGCGCTCCATCGCCGCTTCAAGCTCTTCAGCCGTTTTTGCCTGTCCGGCCATCAGTTCTTGAATCTTTCCGAAATCACTTCCCGCTTCAGCGATTTCCGCTTCCAGACGCTGATGCTTTTCTTCAAGGCCGGCGATTTTGTCTTCGATGCCGTCCCATTCGATCTGATCCTTATATGAAAGCTTTTTGCGCTTTTTCTTCGGCTCTTCCTCCGCCTTTTTCTCTTCGGCCGGCTGTTTTACCGCCGTCTTCTTCGCTTTTGCGTGTTCCATGTATTCACTGTACGAACCTTGGAAACGGGAAATGACACCTTGTCCTTCAAATACGATCAGGCGGTCAATGACGCGGTCAAGGAAATAGCGGTCATGGGATACGGTGATAACGACGCCTGGGAACTGTTCGATATAATCTTCGAGCACGCTTAATGTTTCCGTGTCCAGATCATTGGTCGGCTCATCTAAAAACAGCACATTCGGTTCCTGCATCAGTACATTCAGCAAGTACAGACGGCGCTTTTCCCCGCCCGACAGCTTTCTGATATACGTCTGCTGCATCGGACGCGGGAACAGAAAACGCTCAAGCATTTGTTCCGCGGTGATGACATCGCCTTCCGCCGTTTTGACGATTTCAGCCGTCTCTTTTATATATTCAATGACTTTCATATCGCCGTTCATTTCGCTGTGGTCCTGGGTGTAGTAGCCGATCCGGACCGTCTGCCCGATGATGATATTGCCGCTGTCAGGCTGAATTCTGCCGGCGAGGCTGTTTAAAAGTGTCGTTTTCCCGATTCCGTTCGGCCCGATGATGCCGATTCGTTCCCCCGGGATGACAAGCTCATTAAACTGGCTGATCAGCGCTTGGCCGTTATAGGTAATGGTGACGTTATCGGCTTCGATCACCTGTTTTCCGAGACGGTGGGAGCCGATCGCGAAATCGAGTGATCCGGAGACTGCCGGCCCTTTTTGCTCTTTGAGCGCCTCCGCTCTGTCCACTCTCGCTTTTTGTTTCGTCGAGCGCGCTTTCGCCCCTCTTCTGAGCCACGCCAATTCGCGGCGCAGGAGGTTTTGACGTTTTGTTTCTTTCTGCTCCGCCAGCGCTTCCCGTTCGGCCCGTTTTTCCAAGAATACTTCATAGTTTCCTTTATACGTATAAAGGCTGCCTCTCTCAAGCTCGTAAATTCTGTTCGTCACCCTGTTCAGAAAATATCTGTCGTGCGTGACAAGCATAACGGCGCCCGGATATTGCGATAAGTAGCCTTCCAGCCATTCAATCGTTTCATTGTCCAAGTGGTTTGTCGGTTCATCCAAAATCAGCAGGTCGGCCGGCTGGATGACGTTTTTCGCAATCGCGACGCGCTTTCTCTGGCCGCCGGACAGCTCACTGACATCCTTCATCAGATCGGTGACGCCAAGTTTGGTTAAAACCGTTTTGGCTAACGTATTCGCCTCCCACGCATCATTCGCGTCCATTCGGGCCTGCGCATCAAGCAGCTGTTTCTGGCGCTGGTCATTTTCCGGTTCTTCATTCAGCGCCTGAAGCGCTTTTTCGTATTCTCTCATCGTTCTCATGACGGCTGATCCGCCGGAATAAATATGCTCAAGTACGGTTTGTCCGGCCGGAAGATCAGGGTCCTGATGCAAAAACTCAATATGCACGTTTCCTGAAGCCGTAATCTCGCCTTCCTCCGTTGATTCAAGGCCGGCAATGGTTTTCAGAAGCGTAGACTTCCCCGTTCCGTTCGGGCCGATTAAACCGATTCTTTCATTCTCTTCAATATGAAAGGAGATATGGTCGAATAATGTCTTATCTCCGTATGTTTTATAAAGGTTTTCCGCTTTTATGATGCTCATGGTTCCTATCAATCCTCACGTAAGTTCATGTGTTCATTTTAAATCAGGCGCTGGAATAAAACTAGTAAAAGGACAGACAAATTTCTTGGAAGAGATCATTTTGTCCGAAGAATGTTTCCGCCTCTCCTTTTATACACTGGAGGGGAAGAGGTGATGACATGATCAGCGTCAGTTTGTGCGTTATCGTGAAAAACGAAGAGGAAGTGCTTGCGGGCTGTCTTGATTCCGTCAAAGACATTGCGGATGAAATTGTGATTGCTGATACGGGCTCGACCGACCGGACGAAAGAAATCGCGGCCCGTTATACGGATAAGATTTATGATTTTGAATGGATCGATCACTTTGCGGCCGCCCGTAACTTTGTGTTTTCGAAAGCGGAAATGGATTATATTCTGTGGCTGGACGCCGACGATATATTGACGGAAAAGGACCGTGAAAAGCTGATTGAACTGAAGGCGTCGCTTTCAAAAGAGGTGGACGCGGTATCCATGTATTATCACGTCGGCTTTGATGCTCGGGGAGAGGTCAGCTTCAGATACCGCCGCAACCGTCTCGTCAAGCGTGAAAAAGGATTCCGCTGGATCGGAGCCGTGCATGAGTATCTTGAAGTATACGGAAACATCATAGAAACCGATATTGCCGTCACACACCGGAAATCCGCGAAAAAGCACTCGCCTCCCTCAGACCGCAACTTGAAGATTTATGAGAAAATGGCGGAAAACAGTGAAACGATGACACCGCGCGATTTGTTTTACTTCGCGAATGAATTAAAGGATCACGGCCAGTATCAGCGCGCCATCACGTATTATCACCATTTTCTTTCCACAAAACAGTGCTGGATTGAAGACGAGATCAGAACGTGCCAATATCTATCCGATTGCTACAGGGCGGTCGGCCATGAAGAGGCCGCCATGACGTCTCTCTTAAAATCATTTCTGATCGATTGTCCGCGACCGGAGTTCTGCTGCAGGCTCGGCGACTATTTTGCGGAGAAACGGCAATACCGGCAGGGCGTGTTTTGGTATGAGCTCGCCCTATCCGCCAAAAGCAGTGATGCAGGCTTTACCCAGCTCGAATATTCCACCTGGTATCCCCATCTGCAGCTCTGCGTCTGCCACTGGCAGCTCGGCGACAGAGAAAAAGCGAAGATTCATAACGACAAAGCCGCCTCCTATCATCCGTCACATCCGAGTGTCCTGTATAATCAAAACGTGCTCGGCACATAACATCAAAAAAAAGAGCTGCCCCCGTATGAAGGGCAGCTCCTTATTGATTACGCTGTCGGAATTCCTCCGCTTACACTGTAAATTTGGGATGTCACATAGCTCGATTCTTCTGAGGCCAAAAAGACATAAATTCCTGCTAGCTCCGCCGGCTGTCCGGCACGCTTTAATGGAACGGCCGGTGTTTCCTTGCCGAATTTCGGAATGTTTTCACCGGGCTGTCCTCCCGAAATCTGCAGAGGCGTCCAGATCGGCCCCGGCGCTACCGAGTTGACTCTGATTCCTTTATTCGCCAGCTGTTTTCCTAAGCCGATTGTAAAACCGATAATGGCATGTTTCGTCGCGGCATAATCCAACAGCATCGGGCTTGGATTATACCCTTCTACGGACGTTGTCGTGATAATAGACGCGCCTTCCGGCAGATAAGGAAGCGCGGCTTTGACGAGCCAATACAGCGAGAATACGTTGACTTCAAATGTTTGATAGATTTGTTCTGTGGCAAGATCGCTGATATCATCCACTGCCTGCTGTTTGCCGGCGACAAGAGCGAGCGTGTCAAGACCGCCAAGCTCTTGATACGCTTTTTCCGCCAATTCTCCGCAAAACGCTTCATCGCTTAAATCTCCCGGCAGCAGAACGGCTTTTCTTCCCTCTTTTTCAATTAACGCTTTCACTTCTTCAGCATCCGGCTGTTCCTCAGGCAGATAGTTAATCGCCACATCCGCCCCTTCCCGGGCATAAGCAATCGCGGCGGCCCGGCCGATACCTGAATCGCCGCCGGTGACGAGGGCTTTTCTTCCCTTCAGCTTGCCGGCTCCTTTATAGCTCGTTTCACCGCAGTCCGGCACAGGCTTCATCTCTTTCTGCAAACCGGGCGGTTCTTGATATTGTTTTGGAAATTCATCATGATCATATTTCGTCAGCGGGTTGTGCAGATTTGCATCAGACATACAAGACTCTCCTTTATCATTGGTGATGTATTCGTATGTGTACCCCTGAGCATGACGGATCAAACGTGTAAGTGCAGTTTCCGATTGGTAAAGGGAAAACAAAAAAGGAGCCCGTAAGCTCCCTTTTTTTATGACTCTCCGAGTACGTTTTCAGCCATTTTCGCTAAATGCTGGGCGCTTCCCGAAATTTCCTGCATCGTGGCAGAAATTTGTTCAACCGCCGCCGCTTGGCCGTTTGTGTTCTGGTTGATGGATTCAATAGAGTCCTCCAGCCCTTTCAGCAGGCTGTGGATTTTTTTCGTAATCTGGTCAATTTGGCCGACGTTGTCTTTTGAATGAGTGGCAAGCTTGCGGATCTCATCCGCCACCACGGAAAAGCCCTTGCCGGATTCTCCTGCTCTCGCGGCTTCAATGGCCGCATTCAAACCGAGCAGATTGCTTTGATCCGAGATGCCCTTGACAGTGACGGAAATGTCGGCGATTTCTCCCGCGCTTTCACTGACTTGTTTCGCCTGAGCGGAAATCCCGGTCATCTGTGCTGAGAAACCGCTGATGGATTCTGAGATATCCGCGATGGCCGAAGCGGTCTGTTCCACGACGGCGGACAGGCTTTCAGCGACATCGTGAAGCTTGGCTGATTTTTCAAGGCTGGTGCCGAGACCGACGCCGCCGATGACTTTTCCGTTTTCATCGTGAAGCGGAATCGCTCTGGCGATCAGCGGAAATCCGAACAGCTCTTTCGGCACCATGCTTGTCTTCTTCTGATTCATGCGGATCGCGTCTGTAATGATGTCCCCTTTTTGCAGCGGGTCTCCCGGCTTTACATTAAGAGAAAACGTTTTAGCCGGAATATTCACGATTAATTTTTCTGTATCATAAATTCCGATGGTGATGTCATCTTGGATCAGGCTGTTTAAAAAAGGCGCAACTTTGACAAAAGCGTCAAGCAGGCTGTGCGTTTGCTGCTCCGTCTGTATACTCATTTCTTTCACTCCTTCTTAATATGGGAATTGCCGTTTTTCATGCTGAACCGAAATCCATTTCAGCGTGGTGAATTCTTCAAGGCTCCATTCGCCGTTCAGCCTGCCGAGACCTGATTGTTTCTCGCCGCCGAACGCGACGTTCGGTTCATCATTAATGGTCGTATCGTTGACGTGAATCATGCCGGTTTCGATCCGCTTAGCAAACTCAACGCCGCGCTCAACGTTTGCCGTATGCACGGCTCCGCTTAAACCGAACGGTGTCGCGTTTGCGATGCTTACCGCTTCCTCCTCCGTTTCAAACGGCATGATGCAGACGGCCGGTCCGAACAGCTCCTCCTTCGCAATGCTCATCTCAGGTTTCACATCTTTTAAAATGACGGGCTCAGCGACCGTTCCGCTGAATCGGCCGGACAGCACCGGAACCGCTCCCTCTTCTATCGCTTTTTCGACAGACCGTCTCAGACCTTCCGCCTGTCTCTCATTGATTAAAGGGCCGATAACCGTATCAGGGTCCATCGGATCGCCGACTTTCAGCGATGACACTTTCGCTTCGTAAAGCTCTGTAAATTTGTCATATACAGATGTGTGAACGAGCACGCGGTTCGCCGACATACAGATCTGGCCTTGATGCGTAAACCGGCTGAATACGGCCGCATTGACGGCGTATTCAAGATCAGCATCCTCAAGCACGATCAGCGCGCTGTTTCCGCCAAGCTCCAACAGCGGTTTTTTAAAGTGTTTGACCGCAAGCTGTCCGATATAGCTGCCCACTCCGGTTGAGCCTGTAAATGAGATTATCCGCGGGACGGGATGCTCAACAAAGCTGTCGCCGATCTCCCCGATATCCGTCACGATAACATTCAGCAGCCCGTCCGGTACGCCGGCCGCTTCAAAAATTTTCGCGATAAGCGTTCCGCCGCAGATCGGTGTTTCTTCATGAGGCTTCAGCACGACGCCGTTCCCCGCGCCGAGTGCCGGCGCAACAGATTTCATCGAAAGGAAAAACGGGAAATTAAACGGGCTGATCACTCCCACGACTCCGGCGGGTATTCTGTACAGCCTGTTTTCTTTTCCGCCAATCGTGGACGGGAGAATTTTCCCTTCCATCCGCACCGGAAATGTTGCGGCTTCTTTTATCATATTTTTGACAAGTCCGATTTCAAACTCAGCCTTCAGCCGTGTTCCGCCAAGCTCCTCCATGATTAAGTAAATAATCGCTTCTTCGTGCTCTTCAATGAAAGAAACGGCTTTTTCCAAAATGGCCCGCTTTTTAAAAGGGTTTACTTTGTCCCATTCTTGTTTCGCAAGAGCCGCGGCGCGATATGCCGCATCCACATCATCAGACGTCGCTTTTTGGAATGAGGTGATGACTTTTTGAGTATAAGGATTTCTGTTTTCCAATACGTTCCGGCTGCTCCCATCCCTCCATCGGCCGCCGATAAACTGCTTATTTAGTTCTTCATATTGAAACATGTAAAACATCTCCCTTTCACCGAAACTTGAAATTAGTTGATGAGTCATCTTTTGTATCGGTCTTAAGGTGAGAAAATTGAACTATTTCACAATAAAATTCCCGTTCCTTCCGTGCATCGACGCTTTTTAGCTTTGTCCTTTTAAAGTGGAAAATTCTTTAATTGACTGCGAGAAATTTCGACAATATAATACAAACGTCAGTGTATATAATGATAAGAATATTATGAATTTTCAGGAGGACTCATATGTCTTTACTATTTCGGAAAAAGCCGCTGGCCGACTTAAAGGCTCAGAGCAAACAGACCAGCCTGTCCCGCTCGTTAAGCGCTTTTGACTTGGTTTTGCTCGGAATCGGCTGTGTTGTCGGCACGGGGATTTTTGTGATTACCGGGACTGTGGCCGCGACAGGCGCAGGACCGGCTTTGATTCTGTCGTTTGTGCTCGCGGGCCTTGCCTGCGCGCTCGCCGCGTTTTGTTATGCTGAATTTTCTTCATCCATTCCGATTTCAGGCAGCGTATATACGTATTCATATGTCACTCTCGGGGAGTGTCTCGCGTTTTTAATCGGATGGGACTTAATGCTTGAATATGTCATCGCGCTCGCCGCCGTCGCAACCGGCTGGTCATCCTATTTCCAGTCGCTTCTTGCAGGTTTCGGGCTGCATCTTCCGGAGGCGCTGACCGCCGCACCCGGCAGCAAAACGGGTGCCGTGTTCAACCTGCCGGCCGTTATCATTATTTTGGTCATTACCGCGATTGTTTCAAGGGGCGTGAAAGAAAGCACCCGCTTTAACAATGTCATTGTATTGATGAAAATTGCGATCATTCTGCTGTTTATCATCGTCGGTTTCGGCTACGTGAAACCGGAAAACTGGTCGCCGTTTATGCCGTTCGGAATGAAAGGCGTCATCACGAGCGCCGCGACCGTTTTCTTCGCGTATCTCGGATTTGATGCCGTGTCAAACGCGTCGGAAGAAGTGAAAAACCCGCAGAAATCAATGCCGGTCGGAATCATCGGCGCGCTCGCCATCTGCACCGTCCTTTACATTACGGTATCGCTCGTCCTGACGGGAATGCTTTCGTACACTAAGCTGAATGTCGGAGATCCGGTATCTTTCGCGCTCCAATTTGTCGGCCAGAACAAGATAGCAGGCATTATTTCCGTCGGCGCGATTATCGGGATTACAACGGTCATGCTCGCTCTGCTTTACGCTCAGGTGCGCCTTACATTTGCGATGAGCAGAGACGGCCTTTTGCCCCGCATGTTTTCCAAGGTTCACCCGCGTTTTAAAACACCGTTTCAAAACACATGGGTGACGGGGATCGTTGCCGCCGGGATCGCGGGTTTTATTGATTTGGGAACCTTGGCGCATCTCGTCAACATGGGAACCTTGGCGGCCTTTACGGTCATTGCGATCGCCGTCATCGTTTTAAGAAAGAAACATCCGGAGATCAAATCTTCCTTCCGTGTTCCTTTCGTGCCTTTTGTGCCGATCATCAGCGCATGCTTATGCCTGTATCTCGCAAGCAGCCTGCCGGGCGTGACATGGCTCGCCTTTGTCATCTGGATCGCCGCCGGGATCGTCGTTTATATGATGTATTCGAGAAAACACAGTTTGTTAAATAAATAAATAAAAAGGGAGGCTCTTTTTTCTGTTTGAGAAAGAAGAGCCTTTTTTGCACTTGATAATTCATTCACCTTATGAATAATATGGTGTATGCTTCGTTTACATAAAAAGGAGGAGAATCACTTTGGCAATTGCCGCCCCGCTTAAAGAAAAACCTGTCCATCGTCCCGAGACAACCATGTATTCTATTTTGTTCATTATCGGGATCTGTCATTTGCTGAACGATTCACTGCAAGCGGTGATTCCGGCGATGTTTCCGATATTGGAACGTTCCATGAATCTTACATTTACGCAGCTCGGAATTATCGCCTTTACGCTGAATATGGTGTCTTCCGTGATGCAGCCCGTCATCGGCTGGTATACGGATAAACGCCCGATGCCGTATGCTTTGCCGCTCGGACTCACCGCAAGCATGCTCGGCATTTTAGGTCTCGCGTTCGCCCCGTCTTTTCTGACGATTTTATGCTGTGTCTTTTTTATCGGCCTTGGCTCCGCCGTCTTTCATCCTGAAGGATCGCGTGTCGCCTACATGGCCGCCGGCGAAAAGCGCGGCTTGGCGCAATCGATTTACCAAGTCGGAGGGAATACCGGCCAGGCGATGGCGCCCTTGATTACCGCGCTGATTCTCGTTCCGCTCGGTCAATTCGGCTCTGTCTGGTTTACGCTAGTCGCCGCAATCGCTGTTCTGTTTCTCATTTATATCGCCAAATGGTATAAAGGCCGCCTTATTCATTTGCGCGCCGTAAGTAAAAAATCACCGGCCTCCGCTGTGCAGACCGTGATTACAAAACCGATTATTCTCGCCCTTATCATGATTATCTTCTTAATTTTCGCGCGCTCCTGGTATGTGAGCGCGATCGGCAACTTTTATACGTTCTATGCGATGAATGCCTATCATGTCAGCATTCAGCAGGCACAGAGCTACATCTTCGTCTTTTTATTTTTCGGAGCTGTCGGAACGTTTCTCGGCGGGCCGCTTGCAGACCGTTTCGGAAAGCGGAACGTCATCATCGTTTCGATGATAGCATCGGCTCCCTTGACGATTTTCCTTCCGTTTGCGGGACCTGTCATCGCCTATGGCGTATTGGCGCTGATCGGTGTTGTTCTGATGTCCAGCTTCTCCGTGACTGTTGTCTACGCGCAGGAGCTTGTTCCAGGCAAAATCGGAACGATGTCAGGGCTTACGGTCGGGCTCGCCTTCGGAATGGGCGCGATCGGAGCCGTTGCGATCGGAGCTCTTATTGATTCAGCGGGATTGACGCCGACCATGACTGCCGTCGCCTTTCTGCCCGTTTTAGGTCTGCTCGCCTTTGTCCTGCCGAGCGACAAAACATTAAAAGAATGGCATTCATAAAAATAATCCCTGCCGAAAAGGCAGGGATTTTATGTTTCAACCGTATAAAAATGAGTGTCAGGAACCGCATATTTCGGAATAAACCCGTCTCTGAAATCAGGAAACGCTTTTTGAATTTCATCAATCCATTTTTTTACGTTTTTGATGTACGGCACGTAAATCATATTGACTGTCGCCTCGTCATCAATGTGATAGTACCAGCACAGATTGAATTCGTTCTCCGTGACGAGCGTAAAGCCTGAAAAATGATAAAAAATCAGCGGGGTGTCATTGACATATACAGCCCCGCCGCGCAGGCTGACGTCATATTGCTCAATATTCCACAGCGCCGCATTCGCGCCGATCGACTCCGTGACATGAACGTCTTCAAACTGCGCGGGCCACTTTTCAACATACCTTTGATCACCGTATGTCTTTTTTTCTTCATTCATCTCCACCGTACAATAGGAGATGCAATCCTGCCTCCACTGCCAGACCGCCCGATACGCTTCCCCGGTATTCCGCGCGCCGACAAACCCGGTGTTGTACTGCCCTGTCAGCTTGTAATAAGACGCAAACCGTTCTGAATTGCGGTGATCCGTCAGAAAAAGGGAAGCATCCGGCTTTTCCGCAAACAGCTCGCCCGCATCTGAGAAGAAAAAGAGATCGGTGTCCAAGTGGGCAAAATATTCGGCTTCATCATACTCCGTCATCACATGGAACAGAAATGCCGGCTTCAGCGTCCAGCAATATTCATGAAACGTCCGGCCGCCCTTTGCTTCAAGCAGCTCCGGGTCCTCCATTTCATGGAGCTGAACCGCCGTGATATGTTCCCACGGCACCTGCTGAAGCAGTTCGTACGCTTTCTGATCGACACACAGCACATACAGATGAAAATCCCGGCAATGCTCATGGAGAGAATGAATCATCGGCATCAGTTTAAAGATATGCGTTCTGGAAACAATGGTTGAAAAATGATATTTACTCACCATATCACATCCAATTTATTTAAGATCCACATGCAGTAAATCAGCAGCCAGCGCTTTGAACGCCCTTGCAAAGTGCGTGACGCCCAGCTTTTTTTCCGCTTTTGCCAAAAGCTTTCCGACCTCCGGCAGATTGAAGCTGTTCGCCGTGATACGCGGGCTTTTCGTCTTCCAGTCCGGGTCGAGGTTGCGGTCTTTAACCGCGTGCAGCAGCTCGAGGAAAATGTGCAGCAGGCTTTCATATTTCTCATAATCAAGCAGCACTTCGATGTCTGCCATCATGCTGTTGGTTAACTCCGCGTCAAACGGGCCGTTAAACGCGAGGTGCACGTCAAGCGAATGAATGTCATTGTACTTGTCGCACATGTACGCGATATTCGCCCTGATATCATCAACGGAAGCGCAGTTGCTCGGATGCTCCTGATGGACGCTCATGATATCGCGCCGCAGCTGAAATCTCATTCCCGACTGATGAAGCCTGATGCCGAGATCATAATCTTCAAAGCCGTATCTGACAATGCCTTCATCAAACAGGCCGAGATCTGCCACGTGCTGTCTCTTGACTGACGAATTGTTCGTAATGAAAAAACGCCACGGCAGACGGTAGCCGTTCAAATCATCTCCGTATTTTTCCAAAATGCTTTTCAGCACACGGATAAAGTCGGTATCTAAATCAAAGCATTGGTCAAGAAAACTTCCGTCTCTGATGTCACTTTCATCAAGGAGCGGCTCTTTATCGCCCGGCAGCTCTTCATACAGTTCGGCGAGTTTCTCTTTATGCTCTTTTTCAAAACGGTCATAATAAAAGCTGTAAATCCGCTTCCAGAACATACCGCATACGACAAGATCGTCCCGGTTCTCATGAGCCTTGATATGCTTCGCCACCAAATCCTTTTCGGCAAGCATGTCGCTGTCATGGAAGATCAAAATATCGCCTCTGGCATTGCGGACCGCCTGATTCCGGCCGTAAGCGATCCCTCTGTTTTCTTTAATTCTCACAAAAATCAGCGGAAAATTCGCGCTGAATGATTCAAGCATGGATAAGGTTCCGTCTTCCGAACCGTTGTCAGCCACAATCACTTCGAACGGCTCTGTGCATTCCTGTTCATTCAGGGACAGCAGGCTGTTATAAAGCCGCTCCTTGGAATTATATGCGGGAACAATGACGCTTGCCTTCACTTTTCGTTCACTTCCTGTATATGATCATTTATTTGTTATCATCCTCAGATGCAAAGCCGCTGAACTCCGGGCAGACGGCGCTGACCGTCCCGATCACCCGCTTCAGAATGTCCTGATAAAGCTGATGGACAAACGGAAGATCGGTTCGGTCCGTCTCATGAATCTGCCGAATGTCGCCGGCTGTAACGATCCGGTATCCGCTGAAATGATAGAAAATCAGCGGACTTCCGTCTTCGAGCACAAGACGCCCGTCCTTCCATGAAAACGTGTGGCGGCCGTAATTCCAATGGCCGATATTCACGCCGGGCGTGGTGATGTCACACACATTCGGGAACAGGCCGGACATGTAATCCAAGTAGCCTTGATCTCCGAATTTTCCTTCGCCCGGCGCATTTTTGCATTCTTCCAGGCAGCGTTCTTTCCACCATCTGAGACAATCTGTGCCGGCACTGTCGGTTTTGAAGCTGAGAAAACCGGAATTATACCGGCCTAAAAGACGTTGCAGCATGTCGATTTCCTGTTTTCCAAATGAGGGAATGACGATATCGCCCCGTGACAGAAGCACCGAACAATCCGGCTGATTGTCAAAAATCGCGCGCGGATCAGCGAAGAAAAACAAATCGGCATCAATGTACGTGACACGCTCTAATTCCGGATGTCCGTCCAGCACGAATTCGAGAAATACCGGCTTCACCGTCCAGCAGTATTCGCTCTGATCCCTCGTCCGCTTCAGTTCAAGGAGCTCCTCATTTTCCAGTGCGGACACCTGAATCAAGGTGACATTATCCTGCCGCATTGCCTGAAGCACGTCATAGGTGTCTTGGTCCATACACAAAGTAAAAATGGGGGCGTCCGCCTGAACCGCTTTCAATGAGCCGAACAAAGCGATAGCCTGATACAGCCTTCCTTTTGATAAAACTGTGCAATATGCGCTTGTCACGTCTTTCTCTCACCTCTGTTTCTGTTACTTTTGAAAAAAGGCTTTATACCATTCGATCGTTTTTTCCAATCCTTCATCAATGGTATGCGCGGGTGTCCAATTCAGAAGCTTCCTCGCCTTTTCCGCCGATAAATATTGGTGCTTGATTTCATGGCTTCCCTGGTTGAGCACTTTCGGCTTGAGGTCACTGTCCATGGCCTTAAGAATTTTTTCTACAAGCTCCAGCACCGTCAGCTGAATCTCATTGCTGAAGTTGAACGCTTCTCCCGCAAGATTGAGCTCCTCCATCTTTTCCGCCAGCAAAAGGTATGCCTCGACCGCATCCTCGATGTAAAAATAATCACGGATAAATGTGCCGTCGCTGCGGATTTCCGGCGCTTCACCGTTCAGCACGAGCTGAATCGTCTGCGGAATAATCCGGTTGAAGTTCAAATCTCCGCCGCCGTACAAGTTGCCGCAGCGCGTAATACAGACCGGAAGTCCGTACGTATTAAAATATGTGTGGCTTAACAAATCGGCACAGCTTTTTGATACGTCATACGGATGTTTGCCTTGAAGAGGCATGTTTTCATCGTACGGCAGTGTCGGCTGGTCGCCGTACGCTTTATCACTGGACGCGACGATCACCCGCTTGATGAGCGGATGCCTGCGGCACGCTTCAAGGATGTTCCATGTGCCGAGAATATTGGCTTCAAATGTGGAAATCGGATTACGGTTTGCGACGCCTACGATCGCCTGAGCGGCTAAATGAAAGACCGTGTCAATTTCATATTCGCCCAGCGCCCGCTCAATCACATCCAGATCTTCAAGCGCGCCCTGCACGATATTCATTTGCTTCACTTGTTCTCCCTGATACAGGTTCGACTTGGGCACAGTGTCACGGACAAGTCCCGTCACATTGGCCCCCTGATCGATCAGTTCCTTCACCAAGCAGCTTCCTAAAAGACCTGTACATCCCGTCACAAACACATTTTTATTTTTCCAGAAACTCAAACTTGATCACCATACCTTCCATACATGTTGTCCCCGGTCCCACATCTTGTTGATTTCCAGCAGGTTTTTATACGTATCGATCGCCGTCCAGAAACCGTAATGCCGGTATACCGCCAATTCGCCGTCTTTCGCCAGCTCCTTCAGCGGTTCTTCTTCAAACATGACATCCCTGTCTTTCGGCAGATAATCAAATACCTTCGGGCTGAGCACGAAAAATCCGCCGTTGATGATGCCGTCACTTGAGGTTTTTTCAGAAAAGCTTTTCGCCATACCGTCTTCAACCGTCAGCGTTCCGAATTGCGAGGTCTTTTCTATACCGGTGACGGTCACCGCAGCCCCTTTTGATTGATGATAGCTGATCAGATGAAACAGGTTGATGTTGGCCAGTCCGTCCCCGTACGTCATAAGAAAGGTTTCATCACCGATGATGTCCTTCGCCTGTAAAAGCCGCCCCGCTGTCTGCGTGTGTTCCCCCGTGTCTAAAAAAGTGATTTTCCACGGCTCGGATTTTCCCAATATCCGCACTTCTCCGGTAGAGCTGTCCAGCGTCATGCTGTGATTCTTCCAGTCATAATCTAAGAAATATTCCTTAATCATCTCTCCTTTGAAACCAAGAAGCAGGATAAATTCGTTCACGCCATAGTATTGATAGAGTTTCATAATATGCCATAGAATCGGTTTGCCGCCTATCATGGCGAGCGGTTTGGGACGTTCATTGGTGATTTCGCTCATTCTCGTTCCTTTTCCGCCGCAGAGAATGACTGCTTTCATCTCTACCCCTCTTCTCTGTGAATATTGGATTCGAAACCGCCCGTATAAGAGAAACCAACCCGATAATTTGTCCGATTCTCTATCACCGGTTTCAAAATCTACTGTAAGATATGAGAGATTGGCGCCCTTTGTGACCAAAAGCTCTCTCTTTTTTCAGATTGGTGAAGATACACACAAAAAAAGAGCCTTACGGAAATTCCGTAAGGCTCTTTCTATTATTTATTATCCTGATTCAGCTTTTCTTTGCCGTAATGATATTTAGACGGATCAACCGGCGTAAAGTCGCTCAATTTGTGGAATCTGAGCAAGTCTTTGTACATCACGCTGTCAGACAGCTTCAGCTGCTCTGTGACTCTGGCTTTCAGGTTTTTCGTTTCCTGATTGCCTTTCAGTTCTTTTCCTGTCTTCGTATCGTATACGACATTGGAGATGGAAGTATATTTCGGCGTGACGTAATCTCCGTTACGGAACGTCACCGTATCATCATGGTCTTTCGAGAAGAGATCGGTGCCGAAATTAATATATTTCTTAGAATCGATGCCTTCCAAGTGAAGGATCGTCGGCACAACGTCCATTTCACCGCCGTACGTATGGTTCACCCCGCCTTTTTTGCCGGGGATGCGAAGCATAAGCGGCACACGCTGATTCTGCGCGTTTTGATAAGGCGTAATTTCTTTGCCGAGAATTTCTTTCATCGCGCGGTTATGGTTTTCAGAGATTCCGTAATGGTCTCCGTAAAGCATAATCACCGAGTTGTCATATAAACCGGATGACTTCAGGTCTTTAAAGAACTGTTCAAGCGCCTCGTCGAGATAACGCGCCGTCTGGAAATAGTCATCCACAGTCGCGTCGCCCGTTTTCGCTTTTTCGATCGTTGCGTCTTTTTCATCAAGCGTAAACGGATAATGGTTCGTCAGCGTGAGCAAATGCGCGTAGAACGGCTGTTTCAGCGATTGAAGCTTCGGAATGGATTCTTTGAAGAATGGTTTATCCTTCAGTCCCATATTGACAAGGTTGTCATCAGACATATCGTATGTGCTGGCGTCAAAGAATTTATCGTAGCCGATATGTTTGTAAATCTGGTCACGGTTCCAGAATGATTTGTAGTCACCGTGTAAAACGGCGCTTGTATAGCCCTCACTTTGGTCAAGGATGGCAGGAAGCGATTGATACGTGTTTTCCCCTTTTGTCACGAAGGCTGATCCTTCAGGCAGTCCGAACAGGCTGTTATCCATCATCAGCTCGGCGTCAGATGTTTTACCTTGGCCCGTTTGGTGGAAAAAGTTATCAAAGTACGTCATGTCCTCTCCGCCGCGGGCGAGTTTATTCAGGAACGGCGTGACTTCTTTTCCGTCAAGTTTGTAGTTGATCAAAAACGATTGGAAGCTCTCCAGGTGAATCTTAATGATGTTTTTGCCTTTGGCCTTGCCGAAATACTCGGCGTTCGGCTTCGCATAATGCGACGATGTGTAGTTTTCAACGCTCGTCAGGTCATCGCTGCTGGCATATGCCCGCTGTGATTCCGTCTGCGCCGTCTGTACGCCGTCATAAATTGTGTAATTATAAAGGCCTAAGTATTTTACAATGTAATTGCGGTCAAACGTTCTTGTCAGCAGCTCCGGGCGGTCCTCTTCGGCAATCGCCAGGTTCACGAAGAACAAAACAATACCCGTCACGATAATTAATGACGTATACCGTTTTTTCAGCTTGAATTCCTTCAGCTCACGTCTCCACACCAGAAGCGCGATTAAAATAATAATATCAACAAAGTATAAAATATCATGGCCGGACATAATGCTGAAGATGCCGTCTCCCATATTTCCCACATTACCGGATTGCTTTAAGTTCGGGAATGTCAAGAAATCATCGAAGAATCGATAGAATAGGATATTTGCATACAAAATAAACGTCATGATGAAATCAATAATCACCATGATAATCGCTGATTTGCGGCCTTTCGCAAACAATGCCAGTCCTAAAAAGAAAATGGCGCTTGAGAACGGATTGATCACAAGCAGAAACTGCTGCGTCGGACCCTTCACCCCAAGGTTGAATTCAGCATGATAGGCTAAATACGTTTTGGCCCAAAACAAAATAATAGCCAGTACAAAAAAACTAAGTCTGTAAGAAAATAATTTCTTCATGGCAACCTCTACTTTCCTAAACACTTTAAATCTGTATTCTTACTTTTTGCTTCAATTCCTGCTTTCCGAGCAAAACGAAAGCATCACACAGCCCCATAAACACACCATTTAAAAAAACGATATATTTATCATTCGTGTCATGCCCATTGAACATCTTATCCCGCCAGCCATTAGACGCAGGATATCCGTTCTTCGTTTCACATTTTTTTCTGGCATTAAAAGGTACCGTATCAGACCCGGTCTGAAAATAGGAGATACCAAATATAAGAATAACACAAACTTCTAAAAACGAAAAATGAATATCAAAGACAGCCGCCCAACAGGCGGGCTGAAGTTATTGTATGCAAAGGGGTTGAAAAACTTGAAGGTTTTTTTGGCTGATGTAAAAAAAGGACTGGAGTCATCCAGTCCTTTTCATCAAATCGGTCAAATCCCCGCCCAAACATCTTTTGCGTAAATGCCTTTTGTCTGGAGGTCCAAAAGCCATTCTTGCGCTTGCCGTTCGTCTGTTTCGCGGACCGACTGATACGCTTTTTGCAGCGTTGCCTCTACATCGGGCGCCATTTTGCTGCCGTCGCCGCATACGTAGAGGTGCCCTCCCCGGCCGAGGATGGAAATTAAAGCGCCGGCGTCTTTCGCCATTAAGTGCTGCACATACGTTTTCGGTACGCCTTCTTTGCGGGAGAAAGCCGTATGAAGCGTCACGATTCCGTCTTTTTCATAAGCTTCAAGCTCGTCACGGTAAATAAAATCATGATCGTTTCTGCATCCGAAATACAGATGAGCCTCCCCCAGCTCTTTTCCTTCTTTTTTTAACGCCGCCCGGGCCTGCAGAAATCCGCGGAACGGGGCGACTCCTGTGCCGGGACCGACCATAATAATCGGTTTTTCCGGATCTTCCGGCAGCCGGAATCGTGTTTCCGGAGTGCGGACAAACATCACGATACCATCCTCAGGGCCGCGGTCCGCTAAATAATTCGAAGCGACTCCGCGATACTCACCCAAACCGCTCCGGGCGGGGCCGCGAACGACGCCGACGGTAATTGAAGCCTGCCCGGGATGTTTCCGGGGCGAACTTGAAATCGAATAATACCGCGGCTTCAACGGGCGCAAAAGCTCCAGAAATCGCTCAAACGGAAGTTCACACGCTTCATATTTTTCAAGGAGATCGAGCATCGAGACGCGCGATGTTAAGATTTGCTCCTGATAGACGCCCTCCTCAAGAAAATCTTCCAATTCCCGTTTGTGCGGCGGGCAGACCGTATAAGCGGCCATTTCCCGGATTTGAGCCCTTGATGCCGCTTCCTGCAATTCGACACAGCTGCTCAGAAGATCATGCAGCCTGACCGGCCGATCGAGCGGGAGATGAGCCGCGCTCTGTCCGCTGGCCGTCAGCAGCACTTGATCATTCCCGTTCAGATTGAACCGGCGGAGAACACGGCTGACCTGCTCTTTGCTGTTTACCGGCAGCACGCCGAGATGATCCCCTTCATGATAGGCAGCCTCTTTCGGCAGAGTGATTTCGATATGCCTTGTGCTCCGGCCGCTTTCCGGCGCCTGAAGTTCCCTGTTTTCCGCAACGGATGCGTAAACCGCTTCATACGTCTGTGCCAAAGGAGACCCGCCAAGCCCGCTGACAAATTGAAGGCCCAGCGCACTTCGCTCTTTTTCGGCATTTTCATTCAGCTTGAGACCGAATGCCTTCATGGCGTCCGTCCACATGCTTTTTTTCCATTCATCAAGCTTTCCTTCAAAATCGCCGCTGACGTCCCCCTCGCCTCGGGAGGAAAAGCGTTCCGCCCCTTTTTCGGCAAGCTTCTCATCAATAAGCCTCGGTACAGCCTGATATGTCGCCGCCCAGTTATGATCACCGCAGCCGAAGACGGCATATCGGACGCCTTCCAGTTCCCCGGGTTTGACTTCTTCAAGCCATTGAACGAATTGTCCCGCGTTGCTCGGAGGCTTTCCGTTATAAGAGGACGTAATGATCAAGAGAGCTCCTTCTTTCGGCAGTTGTCCGATCCGGTCATTTAAAGGCGCCGTTTCAGTCCGGACGCCGTGCATCCCGGCAGTATCGGCAAGCTCCCGCGCCACGCCTTCTGCGGTTCCCGTATCTGAGCCGTACAGAATCAGAAGCGGTCGGTTATCAAGCCCGATAATGGATGCGCCTTTTGTTTCCCGTTTTTCTTTTTCGACGTCTTCCGCCGCTTTTTCAGCCGCCGGGAGAGCAGCCGCCACGGCTTCTTTGTTTCTCGGCCGCACCCGGATATGAAAATCGTTGGGCTTGAGCGTTAGTGTCTGTTTAATATCGAGCTCATAATCGGTGTGATCGATAAAGGTAAAATGCTGCAGAATCATCCCCAGAACAAGAGTTGCTTCATGCAGGGCGAACTGCATACCGATACACGCCCTCTGACCGTTTCCGAACGGCTTATACGCATGGTGAGGCACTTGATCAGGATGTTCAAACCGCTCCGGATAAAATTCCTCCGCATTGTCTCCCCACGCGTCTTTATCACGGTGAAGCTGGGGAATTAAGACGGAAATTCTGTCTTTCGGCGTAATCGGATATTTCCCGCCGATCACCGTATCCTCTTTCGCATAAAGGCTGAACGCAGGCGCGGTCGGCCATAAGCGCAATGACTCCTGCAAAATCATTCGGATATAGGTAAGCTCCAGTACTTGTTTATAAGAAGGAACGGGATCGGTCAAAACCCGATCGGCTTCTTCATAGGCTTTTTCCAAAACACGGGGATGTTTCAGCAGAAAATAGATGGCAAAGGAAAGCAGGCCGCTGGTCGTTTCGTGGCCGGCAATTAAAAACGTGATGATTTGAAACCGGATATTTTCATCATCAAGTTTTTCGCCCGTTTCCGGGTCTTCCGCATTCAGCATTCTGGCCAGCAGATCCTTTTCATCCCGGCCGCCTGACCGGCGCTCTGCGATAATACTGTCTACTAACGAAAACATCGCCTGAATGTCATGATGAAATTGGCGCTTCGTCCTGATCATAAGCTTATCCTGAACATCAAGGCGCTGCATTTGGTGCATCGCTTCATCAAGGGCGCGCACCATACTGTTGATAAACGGATGAGGCGTTTCCCTGTAATAGCTGTTAAACCGATAGTTAAAGCCGCAAAGCCCGATCGTATCAAGCGTCAGCCGGGTCATATCAGCAGGCACATCAACGGCCTCATCCGGGTTCAGCCTAGCCCATTTTTGAATCAGCTGCACCGCGATATCAGTCATCATCGAATGATAATCTTTCATCGCGCGCTGGCTGAAGGTCGGCATCAGAATATTATGCGCCTTTCGCCAGTTAGGCTCATGCGTCCAGCTTGTAAACAGCCCGTCACCGGAAAACGCCCGGACTTTCTCTAAAGCCCCTTCAATGCTTTTATCGAACCGCTCTTCATCACAAACCTCTTTCACCAGTTCATGGCCGGACACGACGATAATGGCGCCCGCCGGCGTATGCAGCTGAAAAATAGGCCCTTGCTCGTTTGCCAGTTTGATCAGCGACATTGTAGGCTTGTCTTTATCAAGCAAAGGAAGATTGCCGAGCGGGCCGAATGTCTTCGGCTGCGGAATCGGACCTGTTTCCTTCATAAATAACACCCTTTCTTACACGTTGATGCGTTCCTTCCAACTACGGTGCCCTTTTCACCGGCCGATTATCCGCCGTCACGGATCAATCATCGGATTGACGATCGATAACGGTTTTTTCTATACTGGAGAGGCTTGTTAAATACAGAAATAAGGTGAGTTCACATATGGATTTTGAAATCAAGTTTTTATCGTTTTATGTCATTCAAGTGGAAGGAAAAGACGAACAGGCAAACAAACAGTTCAAACATTTCCAGACCCTTGACACGGAAGAATTTGAAGAAAGCGAGCTGAAGGATTTTCTTGACGGGGAATTGAAGAAAATCGTCAAACGGAAAGCCGAACGGCATCCGCAATCCGAGCAAGTCCCAACAAAAATCGGCCATTTTATCACGGAGCCGGGCCATGAGCTTGATTCAAATCCGAATTACAACTTTTTCAACCGCGCCAGACTTGCGGATACGAAGGAAGCATTTATCGAAGCAAGCGAGCAGTTCGTCCGCACTTACCTTGACACGAGTGCCGTGCGCGGCGGTGTTTTTATCGTGGCATCTGCCGTTCCGCGCAAGTATTTTGAAGACAAATTCGTCTTTATGATGAAATGCGATTTCGAGCCGAAGGTCGCCCGCATCTCAGACGCCTCGTCTCTCATTAAAAAGGTCGAAATGGCCATCACGACAAAAAACATGAAAAGCATTCAATATCCGTATATGCCGGAAGAAGGCATGACGGAAGAGCATGAGCTGAAAATCCACCAGGCCTCGCACGCCCGTTATTTCGAAGATTTTCTCAAATTTGTCGAATACGGCGAATCGATGCCGGAAATCATGAAAAGCCAAGTCATGAACATGGTGCAGGAACACGTGTATGAAACGTTTGAAGAAAACAGCGAAGAGCTTCAGCAGTTTGAGCACGACATTGAAATTTGGGAAGCAAGTGAAAAGCGGGAAATTCAGGAGCGCCTCGACACCCATCAAGTCATCGAGGCATCCGCGCAGATCATTGAACACACGCCGGAAGCCGAGCTGAAAATGAAAGTCGGAGAAACAGAGATTAAAGGATTACTGGCTGATTTCGGCGAATCCATCCATCTCGCAAAAGTGAACGGGCGCTATGTCGCGCTCATTGAGGCGGAGACGATCTCGTTTGAAAAAGGCAGTTCGCCGGTGGAGTTTCACAAGCCTGAGGGGCTGCATGAGGTAATTGAACGGATACGGAATAAATCTGAACAAGACTGACAAAAGTCCAGACGCCATGTTCTGGACTTTCTTTATTTAATAAGGCTCTTTGAGCAATCGATAGCATTCACTGATGATGTCTTGGACGCCGGGCGTTCCCTTTATCTCGCGGCGGACGATTTCAGATGAGAGATTCTGCACCTGTAATGCCCGCTCCGCCCGTCTTTCGAAGTATGCTTGACATGCAGTTTCATGGTTTTCGTGTTTTTGCAGTTCTTCACTAAGCACAATCGCGTCTTCAATCGCCATCGCCGCTCCCTGGGCCAATGTCGGCGCTCCTGCATGGACGGCATCCCCGCCCAGAACGACGCGGCCTCTGTGCCACGGTTCTTTGACCGCCATCTGCTCAATCTTATGAAACAAAACGGGATATTCCTTTGACATATTCTCTGTCACAAACTTTACTCCCGGAATTCCGCGCAGCAAGTCTTTCACCCGTTCAAAACGCGTGTCCTCGTCATCCCTGAAGTCAGCGTCATACGGCCGGATGATAAATACGTATCCTGTTTTTTCAGAGAGCGGCACGACTCCGACCTGCGTCTGCCCTTTTTTATACATCAGTGTCGAATCATGAAATATCGGCTCGGGAAAAGAAATGTAAAATCTGTGCGCTCCCATGCCGAGATACTCTGTTTTCACTTCTCTTTGCAGCATTTGATCGCGGACAGCGGAGCGGATGCCGTCAAAGCCGGCGAGGATGTCAGCCGTCATCGCGGTTCCGTCTGCACAATGCACCGTTATGTCATCTGCCGTTTCTTCGTAAGACACGACTTTTTTACCGGGCAGAATCGTGACCCCCGCCGCTTCAGCATGCTTTTTGAGGATATCGTTTAACATTTGCCGCAATATATTATTCCGCCCCGGCAATGAATCATCTAAAAACGCCTCACTCACTTTAAACTGCAGCGTTCCGTTTTCATCATGCTGCTTCAGCCATTCCGTTTGAAAGCCGTGTTGACAGCATTCATCATACACACCGATTTCCCGCAGCACCCGCAGCGCATTTTGGGGCTGGAGAATGCCCGCTCCGCTTTTTCGCATGTCGGACGCCGCCTCGCAAAGGGTCACTTCAAAACCCGCTCTGCCGAGAGAAATCGCTGCGGACAGGCCGCCGATCCCTCCGCCCGCTATGATGATCTTTTTCACTTCATGGTTCATCACGATACCGCCTTCTCTATTTATTTATCATTCATTAACTATTAGCCACCTTACTATATAAGCTGAAAAACTGTCAATCTTTATAGGTTGCCTTTTGAATCCGGCAAGCTTATACTTTGAATCACTAAAATGGTACGGAGGCTTACAAAATGGAGTTGAGACATTTGCCGGATTACTCGCAGATTGCCGGACACGCTGAGATTTACGCCGATATGGATGCTGAATCATTGAAAACATTTTTGACGTTATTTGATATGTCTAAAAAAATGAATCAGGTCATGGAGCATTATTTCTCAAGTCACGGATTGTCCGAAGGGAAATTCAAAATTTTGATGTTTCTGTTTGACGCACCCGGACACAGCCTGAGTCCGACGGAGCTGGCGAAAAAATCCAATGTCACCAAAGCGACCATCACCGGATTGATCGACGGACTCGCACGGGACGGCTTTGTAAACCGCAGCCGGCATACCGGCGACAGACGAAAAATCAGCATCGAACTCACAAAAGAAGGAAAAGAAAAGCTGATGCTGTTTCTTCCCGGCCACTTCTCCAACATTTCAGGAGTCATGGAAAGCTTCACCGCTGAACAAAAAGCGGAATTGACAAAAATGCTTGAAGTATTATTTGATAAGCTTCTGCTGTTTTCCGGCGGCAGAACATAAAAAGGCGCCCCTCTCAGCAGGGCGCCTTTTTCGCGCGGTTAATCATCACTGTTTAAAATTCCGAAAAACCGTAGCAGGTTGATAAACAGGTTAATAAAGTCGATATAAAGCGTCAATGCCATCAAAGGAATCAGGTCAGCCGTGATGTCCCGGTGCTTGATCTGGTTCAGATCGTATAAGATGTACATTGAAAACACAATCGTCCCGATGACGGAATACGCCATCATGGCGGCGGAATTCAGCGGGCTGAAAATATTAAAGATCCCCACTGCGAGAAGCGCGATGACAGCGACAAGCAAGAAGGACCATAAAAACGACAAGTCCTTTTTCGTCTTAGCGCCGATCGTGCCGAGCACCGCAAAAATCACAAACGATGAACCGAATGCCTCCAATACGACATAGGCCCCCGCTGCGGACGCATAATGGCTGATAATCGGAAACAGCGTCATTCCGGAAATGAAAGCGAATGAAAAGACAAACACATATCCGACGGCTTTTTTTCGGCGCAGCCAAAATGCGGCGATGATCATGACGACCTCTAAGATCGACAGCGGCAGCATCAATGCCGGCGGAATGAACTGACCCGTATACAGGCCGATTGTCGCAACTAACAGTGTAAACACAAATACCGTTATAATGCGCTGCATAATAGATTGTTTGCTCTCATAAGCAGCAGTTTGCATGTCAAAAGTCCTCCCAAAAAATGATCGTGATAGGTCTATTATAAATAAAATGGGAGAAATTTGCATGATTTTAAGAAGATTTTAAGGATGTCAGGCCTGACGTTTTGCTGCGCATTCCTGCATATCCATGAAATCATGCAGTTTTTTCGTCAAGCCGCCGTGCCCGAATCGGATATTCCCCTTCTGCCCCGGCGTTTTCGCGAAATCGAGAAATGCCAGCACATAAAGACGCCTGACGGGAATCGGAATGACGCCCGCATCATAAAACCAGCCGTCAATTGTATTGAGCACGCCTTTGTTAATGCCGTATTGCTTCGTGCACCAATGCAGAAAGCGCACTTCGGGCAGGTGCAGATACCGGCTCTCCCGGAAAGGAACAGTTGAATGCTTCATATGTACCGCCTCCTGTCATTGGCTGTTTTTTAAGATTGTTTTACTTCTTTGCTCTTCAGGGAAAATCGATATTTCTCCACCTTATCAATTTGTGTCACTTGGGAATTATGAACCGTAATCTGAACTGTCCCGAAATCGAGCGTTTCCAGCGCGCTGATAATCTTTTCGATCACATGCGGATCTACGTTTCCTTTGGACGTCATCATGCTCCCCCTTCATGTCTGGCCGTTCGTCTTTTGACAATGAGTGTTTTAATTCATACTATTCTGATAAGAAATATATAATTATACTATTATGTTTTCATTCAGAAATCAATAACATTTACACAATTTTTGGATATGTTTTCTTTGCGAAAACTTTCACTTCCTTCGCTTTGATATAAACCGTGTCATCCCGAAATCGACTCCCAAGGCGTCATATAGCTGTTTTTAAGAACGCAATCTTCAAGTTCCGACATATTTACATTGTTTTCCGCTGACAAAAAAAGCGCCCCGCCTCTGGCCGGAGCACCTTTTTACTATGCTTTTGCTTCCTCGATCACACATGTGACACCCATGCTGGCGAGCGCCTGCTCCAGGGAGCCGTAAGTTTGATACTCTGAAAAATCAAGGCCCAATTGGATAGAAGTCTGTGCCACATCAGGCCGAATGCCGGAAAACACGGTTCTGATGCCGAGGAGAAATAACGTTTTCGACAGCATATACAATTGCTGCGCCACCATCGTATCGACAATGGGTACACCGGACAGATCAATCACAAGATTTGTGATCCGTTTGGCGACACAGTTTTCCGGCACCGACTCCAAAATCACGCGCGCCCGTCTCGTATCAATCGATCCGATGAGCGGCAGAGTGCCGATCGTATCCGCGATCAAAATAACCGGACAGCTCAATTCGGAAATAAGCTCCTGCTGAGATGACAGCCTCGCGATCATTAATTTCTGAAACTGTTCAGTAAAATCCGTCATCAGCTGATCAAACGAGCCGTTGACAAGGTGATTCCAGCGGCGGGCATCCTCGTTTGTTACGATGTCCTGATGCTCATCCATAAAACGGGTGACCGCCTCCCAAAAGACGGTTCTTGAATTGCCGATCGCCTCAACGACCTCATGAACCTCCGCGTCTTGCTCCACTCTGCTTTTCGCTACCTGTGCGGCCCATTTTTCTTTGTTATGCTGAAAAACGGCCGGATCTTCCAAAAAAGCGCTTGCGATGACCGTGTTTGTAAAGGTATGCTGCTCGATCAGCAGCCGTTTCATTTCCTCACTTAATTGATCCGCAGAATAAAAACGCCCTCTCAGCTTCCGTCTCAGCTTGAGCCATTTTTCCGTCAGCTCTGCCGAATGTGTAATAATATAATCATGAAGTAATTGGTCTTTGTTCACTGCCGTCTCCTCTTTCAAGAATATGTACTTTTGTCTAAATTATAAATCGGAATCGCCGATCGTACTAGAGAAATAAAAAAAAGCCTGCACATTAAAGCTTTTGATTGCTTTTTTCGGCAGGAGGATACACTATAATAGAAATGAAACAGGAGGTCAGTATGATGATCAAAAAAATCGCGACAGTCGCCGTATACACTGATGATCAGCAAAAAGCAAAAACATTCTGGACGGAAAAAGCGGGGTTTGAAACCGTCGCCGAGCATCCGATGGGCCCGGGCGCCTTCTGGCTTGAGGTAGCGCCCAAAGGGGCCGCCACTCATTTGGTTATTTATCCGAAATCGATGATGAAAGGGGCCGAGCATATGAAGGCTTCTATCGTATTTGAGTGTGAAGATGTCTTTGCCGCATACGAACAGATGAAAAAGAACGGCATCACCTTTTTAGATGAACCGAAACAAATGGAATGGGGCAGCTTCGTGCAATTTAAAGATGAGGATGGTCATGTCTTTCTCCTGAAATCGTAATCCGTCATGCACCTTAATTGACTTTGAGAATCATTTTCATTTAAAATGTTGGATAAAGCGTGAAAAGGATTGGAGAGCTGCCAGATGTTTGTGCAAATCAGAAAAATGACCGTAAAAGAAGGACATGCCGACAAAGTAATCGAACGCTTCAGTTCAGAAGGCGTGATTGAAAAGCAGGAAGGTTTGATAGACGTAACGGTCCTGGAAAAAAAAGTCCGCCGCGGTGATGAAGAAGTCGTCGTGTTAATCCGCTGGGAGTCAGAAGACCATTGGAAACAATGGGAAAAAAGCGAAGACCACATCGCGGCCCACAAAGCAAACCAAGGCAAGCCGAAACCTGATTATATGCTTGGGACGGATGTCGGTATGTATCATGTCAGAGCCGTTAAAACAGGCGTACACGAAAAATAATAAAGAGCATTTGCCCCAGGGCAATGCTCTTTTTATTTTTTCTCCTCATACGGCAGGACAAACAGCGGTTTATCGGGCTTCCATTCCGCATACAACACGTCCTCCGTTTTTTTGATGTTCAGCTTTTTCAGCTCCTGATTCAGCTGCTTTTCTTCCAGCCCGGCTTCTTTCAGATTTTCATACAGCACTTCGCCGTCAATAATCAGCGTGACCGGCAAAGAGACCTGCTTCGGCTTTATTTGCATGTCGCCGTTTTTCGTCGTGTCATATTGAAATTTCGGCAGGACGCTGACCATCCCGTTTGTTTCTAAAATCGCGTACTCCGCTTCCTGTATGGAAAAGCAATTCGCCTGTCTGAGAAGGCTTTGCAATTGATTAATGTCCAGCTTATTCTTTTTCAGCACATCATATTTCAGTTTTCCTTTATGTATGATAATACTCGGCTCGCCTTCCAACAGCTTTCTGGAGCTTTTTACTTTCTGCGTAATCAGTTCGATGAGATAAATTAAAATCCCCCATAACAGAGAGGCAAAAATGATTTCAAAAATCCTGACGCCTTTATCATACACCGCATTTCCGACCAGTTCGCCGAGGATGAGCGCGGAAATAAAATCAAACGGCGTAATTTGCGAGAATTGAGTTTTTCCAAGCAATTTTAAAATCACAAATAAAATACCCAAACCGCATACTAACTCCCAAGCCACTGTAAGTAAATGTCCCATATTCGCACCTTCTTCTTAAAAGTCATTACCATTATGGACATTCGCCTGTTTTCTATACAGCGGCCGGCAACACACAAAAAAACGCAGCCGAGGCCGCGTTTTTTCACTTCTGCTTACTGTTTTCGATTCGATCTGACGACCCGTAAGCACACCTCAGCGGCATAACCGGCGGCCGCTCCGGAACCCGCAAACATCGCGGCAAGCCCCAAGCCCATTCCTTCCCAGCCGCCGACACCGAAAATGCTGTAAACAACCGTACCGAAAGCAGTCAGGCCCAGCACCGCCAAAAGGCACTCAGGCCACATCTTTTTCGGCCATTTCTTGCGGAGCACAGCCGATACGGCAAAGTTAAGACAAAATGCGGCCAGACAGATCAGAAAAAAAAACCCCATGTCTTTTGCACCTCCGTCATGAGTAGCTTTTTATTTGCTCACCTTTTTTTCAAACAAATGATAACCCGGCGCGGGTCCTTTTGATTCGTACCCCATTCCGCTGTAAAACGACTGAAGCGCCTTGTTTTCGGACACGCAATCGAGCCGGATTTTCGTTTTTCCCGGACAAGACACACCCGTCTCCGCCCAAGTCATGATTGTCCGGCCGAGCCCCGCCCCTGCAAACCGCCTGTCAATCGCCAGCCGGTGGAGATATACGGACTCCTCATGTCCTTCATCGCCCCAAAGACGTCTGTCCCACCCGCTTGCTTCGGGAAGCAGCATGACGACGCCGGCCAGCTCTTCATTCTGCCTGAATAAAAAAACATACCCTTGGGCGATCGCCTCCCGCATATTGTGGGTATCTTCCCCTTCTAGAAGGCCGCTCCACTGGTTCGATCCTTTATCGCGAAGCCATTCTGCCGCTTGCACGAGCAGATCCATGACCTCTTTTGCATCATCTTTCCGGGCGGGGGTGACCCGGAATGCCCCCGCCTTCTCCTCCGTAATCGTAAAAGGTGTCATAAAATCCTCCTGTAATCAGAATATTCGACACCTTTATTATAGACCAAACGCAGAAAGGAAAAAAACAGCCGTCGTGTTTGAGGGCCGTTTAAAAAATTTTCTTCTTATCACGTTCTTCTTTTAAAATCTCAACCGCTTCCCTGAAACGCATAGAGTGGACGATTTCACGCTCACGCAGAAAACGGAGTGAATCATTCAGGTCAGGATCATCGGAAATATCAATAATCCATTGATACGTCGCTCTCGCCTTTTCTTCAGCCGCAATATCCTCATATAAATCAGCGATCGGATCTCCCTTCGCCTGTATGTAAGACGCTGTGAACGGAACTCCGGCCGCATTGTGATAAAACAGCGCGCTGTCATGGTTGACGTAATGATCACTGAGCCCTGCATCACGCAGCTGCTCCGGGGTCGCATCTTTTGTCAGCTTATAAATCATCGTCGCAATCATTTCTAAATGCGCAAACTCCTCCGTGCCGATATCCGTCAGCAGGCCGATCACCTTGTCAGGAATCGTGTAGCGCTGGTTTAAGTACCGGAGCGCTGCGGCCAATTCGCCGTCCGCCCCGCCGTATTGTTCAATGAGAAACTTAGCCAGCATCGGGTTGCATGTACTGACTTTAACCGGATACTGCAGCTTTTTTTCATATACCCACATTTACAGATCCCTCCTTATACTTGCCATGGCCAAGGACCGCGGCCCCAGTCCCATTGAGCGCCGACCTGACTCACGCCGAATTGCAGAAGCGGTCCGTACTCAGGCTCAAACCGCTTTCTCAGCTGTCTTGAGTACCGGGAATATTCATGAAACTGCTGAAGCGCGAGACGGTCATGGGGATGCGTATCCAGATAAAGCGTCAGCTCCACCAAGACAAAGTCCGCCGCCTGAATTTGCTCCAGCAGCCGATAATATTCATCATCAATCTTTTTCGCCATATTCGATTCCCCCCCGATAAGGATTATCATAGAAATCGTAAAGATCCTTCCAAAGGGTCCCTTTTCTCAATGCCTCCATCGGAGAAAACTGCTCCAAGTGATACGGCTGAAACCGCATATAAAGATGCGGCGGCGTTCTGTAGTATTTTCTCCCGATCGGCGGGCAGGGATCAAACCGGCTGTGGAAGGGTTTATAGGATTTGACCGGTGTAAACGGCTGATTTTCTTTCATTACGATCCTCCTTTCCTAAACACATGACCTTAATAGGTATGAATCCGTATCGGCATTTATGCCCTGTAAGAAAATAAAAAAGCCAGCGCTTAGAAACGGTCACAAAAAAACACTCTTGCTGTTCCAAGAGTGCTTTTTCCCGAATGGTCAGATATATTGGCTTTCCCGATGATGATGATGGAACGGGTAGCCGCCGTAGCCTCCGCCATAGCCGCCAAAACCGTACCCCGGATATCCCCCGAAGCCGCCGAAGCCGCCGAAGCCGCCGTAGCCGCCGTAGCCGCCAAAACCGTATCCCGGGTATCCGTAGCCTCCGCCGAAACCGTATCCCGGATATCCTCCGAAGCCTCCGTAGCCGCCAAAACCGTACCCCGGGTAGCCTCCGAAGCCGCCATAGCCTCCGCCGTAAATCGGTCTTCTTTCATTCATGATTTATCGCTCCTTCACATAGGTTACAGTCCAGTTTATGACATCCGGAAGGAAACGTATGGGCATCCGCCCAGTTTTGGCGAAATAATAAATAATTGCTTACGGAGAAAAATACGATACAGGCCGACCGCTTAAGCAAAATAAAAAGGCCGGAACTTATGCCGCCCCGGCCTTTTTGTCTTTATTCGCCTAAATCTACATTGTGATAAACCTGCTGTACGTCTTCGAGGTCTTCCAGCACATCGATCAGCTTTTCAAATTGAGCTTTCGCATCTTCCGGAAGCTCGACTTCATTTTGCGCAAGCATCGTCAGCTCCGCAACCGTGAACTCTTCAACGCCGGCATTTTTGAATGCCTCCTGTACCGCACGGAATTGATCAGGCTCGGCATATACGATAACACTGTCATCCTCTTCTAAAATATCGCGCACGTCCACATCAGCTTCCATCAGCAATTCCAGCGCTTCATCCGCCGTCTTGCCTTCAACGCCGATAACGGCAGTCGCATCGAACATGTAAGCGACAGACCCGCTCACACCCATATTTCCGCCGTTTTTCCCGAATGCGGCACGCACTTCAGGCGCCGTGCGGTTTACATTATTGGTTAACGCATCAACGATGATCATTGAACCGTTCGGCCCGAAACCTTCGTAACGCAGCTCGTCAAAGTTCTCCTCCGCGCCGCCTTTCGCCTTTTCAATCGCACGCTCAATAATATTTTTCGGCACACTGTACGTCTTCGCGCGCTCAAGCACCACTTTTAACGCCTGGTTCGATTCCGGATCTGGCTCGCCTTGTTTTGCCGCCACATAAATCTCACGGCCGAACTTCGCGTAAATCCGGCTCGTATTTGCGTCCTTTGATGCTTTCTTTTCTTTAATATTGTTCCACTTACGGCCCATTTTGTTCCACTCTCTTTCACGAATTGAATCTGTATGATAAATACTCTGCTTCTATTATACCTCAGCGGTTGGGTTGTTTCGAGTGTAAGACATTAGAAAAAACAGGCACGCTTAAAATCACCGGAGCGCAGTAAGCCGAATGTGAGGGTTATTATACAAAATATAAAAAGCCTCCCTTCATACAGGAAGGAAGTCGCAAGCCAAAAGATTCATTTTATTCTCATTACCTATTTCCTACACTGTATATCCTGACTCACGTGGTAAAATTTTGATATCGAACAAATGAAAGGATATGGTCATGAAAGTTTTCGAAGCAAACAGCCTGCTGGCCGCTGCTAAACAGCGCGCGGGTGAATATAAAAAACTGCGCGGTCAGATGGTCAACCTGAAAAAAGCGTTTCAAGGCATGGCTGATCTTGGTGACAATGATTTCTCCGGCCGGGGCGCAGACAACATCAAAGCTTTTTTCAAGGACCACGCCGGCGTCACAGACAGCTGGCTTGATCTGATCGACATGAAAATCGCATTTCTCACAAGCCTTCCCGGTAAGGTCGAAGATGCCGGACTTTCCAATTCGCATGTGGAGGAATCATTTCTGGAGCATGAGCTCACCCACGCCCTCAGTAAATCAAAGGCAATTATGGAAGGGCAAAAAAAGGACATGGGGTCCATCCTCAGAGAGATCGAAGACATCATCTCGCTTGATCTGTTTTCAACCGAAAGCACAGATCAGAAGCTTTCTTCAGCTGACAAAAAAAGAAGCGAAACAATACATAAGCTCGACAAGCTTGATCACGATCTAACGAAGGAATACACAGAAACCGAAGCGAACGAACAGTTCATTCAGGCCGACTTTGAGCAGCTCCAAAACGCCACAGGCAAAGGAAAAAGCGCCACGCCGCTTCACTACAACGCCAAAGCGTACCGAGAAAGCGACATCCATAAGAAAAAAGACGAGATTGCAAGACATTCGGATGCTTATTTGACGATTAAAAAGGAAGAAGCGAAAGAGCGGGAAATTGAAAAACTGAAAGAAAGACTGAAAAACTATGATTATGCGAATGCCGATGAATTCTACTCAATGGCCAAAACAATCGGCTATAAAAACCTGACAAAAGAACAGCAGCGCTACTTCACTCAAATTGAAAACACGCGTGAACTTACAGACGGTTTCAAAGGCGTTGCCGTCGGCCTTTATGATTCCGGAAAAGACGCGGTCACAGGCCTGTGGGATATGGTCACAGATCCGGGCGGAACGGTTGAAGCCATTACAGGAGCGGTGGCTCACCCGATCAAAACGTATGAAGCCATTTCAGCGGCAATCGAAGAATCGTACCAAAAAGACATGGTGAATGGCGACACCTACTCCAGAGCAAGATGGGTGTCATATGCAGTAGGCACCGTTGTGACATCAGTTGTCGGCACAAAAGGCGTCGGCGCCGTCTCAAAAACTGGCACAGCCGCCAAAGTGACAACCAAAGTCAAAACAGCAGCAAGCAAATCCGCAACAGCACAAAAAGCGATAACGGTCTCAAAACAAACCGTTGATCACATCAAACAAAAAGTAAACACAGGCATGGAAGTATCAAAAAAACGTGCCAAAACCAAGTTAAATCAAATCGGAGATCTCACCCTGGCTGATATTCTCCCGTATCATCCGCGTCACGACTTAGTGCCGGCAGGCGTTCCTTACAACGCAGTCAACGGGGTCACACTTAAAGAAGGACTTCAGAAATTCGCCAAGGTCATCCTGCCGAAACCGTACGGAACCTCCGCAAGCGGCAGGCGGACACCGGCACCGCATGTACCGCCGGTAACGGTCAAATACGGCGAGCATTTTGCGAAATGGACCAGAAAGAAAGTATTGAAGCCGAATGTCATCTACAAAACAAAAGAAGGCTACACGTACACTACTGACAACTATGGTAGAATTACAAGTGTCAAAGCAGACTTGCAGCTGGGAGAAGCAAAACGCAACCAATATGCGCAGTCAAAAGCAGGTAAACCAGACCGTCTGACAGATGACGACGGAGGCCACCTAATCGCTACTCAATTCAAGGGCTCAGGCCAGTTCGACAACATCGTGCCGATGAATTCTCAGATTAATAGGAGCGGCGGGAAATGGTATGAGATGGAGCAGGAGTGGGCAAAAGCTCTTAAAGAAGAACCTCCTAAATTAGTAACAATTGAAATTAAGCCTATTTATAGTGGAGACTCTTTAAGACCTAATTTATTTAAGGTCAAATATAAGATCGGAAATAAAAGATTTAAAAATGTTAGAATAAAAAATCAAGCAGGAGGCTGATATTGTGGAAACTGAAAAGATGGGAATACTATATCAAAAAATCGCTGAGCAAATAAATGAAATTATCCCCTCTGAGTGGGAGAAGGTTGCTCTTTATGCCGAAATTTTAGATGATTCTTCAGAAGTTTACTTCTTCTTTACTACTCCACAAAATCAGGAATATATATATTCACACGATATTCCTGAACATTTTAATGTTGATGAAGATATATATGACGAACTTCTATATGAATTGCATGATTACTTTGAAGAGTTACGGGATGAATTTAAAACAAACAACGAGGACTTATGGACAAACCTCACTTTACATCTCGAACGAAGCGGTAAATTCTCAATTGACTACGATTACACCGATGTCATCGCCTCAGACTTAAACGGAACACAACGGCAAGTGGTATGGGAATATCAAAACTTGGGGATTTTGCCTGAAGATGAGGACGATAAAGAATTTGTAATAAGTTACTGCAGTCTATAAAACAATAATGGCTCAGCACTTCCTTGCTGGGCTATTTTTTATAACTAGGATTTCTCGACGATTGAAGGTGAAAAGGTTGGAAAATAAGAAAATGCAAGATCTGTACCAGATTATTGGTGAGAAATTAAATGACATCATACCTTGTGAATGGACAAAAATATATCTTTATGCAGAAGTATTAGATGACTCTACCATGGTTCTCTTTCACTTCAAGACACCAGAAAAACGTCAACTGATTTATTCGCAAGATATACCTGTCCGATACAGTGTAAGTAAAGATATCTTCAAAACTTTATTAAGAGAAATCCGTGAACTTTTTGACGAATTACGAGCTGAGCACAAAAACAATAATGATCAGGTTTGGACGAACCTAACATTGACATTGGAGAGCAACGGTCAATTCCAACTTGATTATAATGATGACGATATTTTGGCATCTGAGCTTGATGGGTATCAAAGAATTGCATTATGGGAGTACAAAACTCTTGGAATTTTGCCCGAAGACGAGGAAGATCAAGAATTTTTAATTAGCTACCTAAATCTATAAATTTGAACTGGAGGTTAGCATGGAAACAGAAAAAATGGGTGAATTATATCAACAGATAGCAGAAGGCATTAACGAAATAATTCCTTCTGAATGGGAAAAGGTCATTCTTTATGCAGAAATACTCGACGATTCTTCTGAAGTTTTCTTTTATTTCAATCCTCCGCAAAGTGAGGATTATATCTATTCTCATAATATTCCTGAACATTTTCAAGTAAGCGAAGATCTTTATGACAATCTATTAATCAAACTTCAAGAAGCCTTCGAAGAACTGCGCAAAGAATATAAAGAAAATAATCTGCATATTTGGACGAACTTGACTTTAAAACTAGATAGGACAGGCCAGTTTTCTATAGATTATAACTATGAAGATGTAATCGGTTCAGAGCTAAATGGAGCTCAAAGAAAAGCTGTTTGGGTGTATAAAAACCTAGGCTTGATGCCAAAAAGGAAAACGGTAAGAACCTTCCTAGAAGATTTCATCAAGACTAGCGAAAGATAAATGAAAAGCTGACAATCAGGATATCTTGACTAATGTAACATGTTATTGCATTAGAATTAAGCGGAACACAAAGACAGAATTTGCGGAAGCACAAAAATATGGGCATGCTCCCATAAGACTAAGCAAAACAGGCAGCATCCAGTAAACGGATGCTGCCTGTTAAATCGTTATGTATCGTCTGAAGAGGTCATTTATTTTGTTTTTTAAATATGAAAATAGATATGACGGTAAATATGATGGCTGTAATGACAATGACCCACAAGCTCGCAAAAACAGGCGCCGCCAAAGTGGATAACGTCTTGGAAGCCGGAGAAAAAGCAGCTGCAAAACATGTGAAGACAGGTATCCAGAAAACTAAAGATTTCACCAATTCATTATCAAAAGGAAATCAACCAGCTTTTGCAGGAATTGTCCAGGATATTGAGAATACGCATAATGTGAAGAATACACCGCTTTTGAAGAAAGAGATTGAAGGACAGAAGTCGAAAGCTTTACAAGAAACTGAGATAATAAAAACCCAGAATGTAAAGAAACCTAGAAAAACAATAGTTCCTACAGTAAAAAGTGGTGAATTTAATAATTGGTTCAACTCATTAACCACAAAACAACTTGATGAACTTTGGGCAGATAAAAGAGTTAGAAGAGCAATTGAAAGACAACTAAGAGCACCCGGTGGAATGCACGAATGGCATTTAGTTTCCCGAGCTCCTACCTTTAAACATTGGAATATTACAGCGGAACAAATAAGAGATTTAAGAACTGCCATAAACGAAGTTGAGTTCGTAAATCCTGTTGGTAAACACGGGGGATTGGGCTCTACAGCTGCCCATAATGAATTGCTGGGAATTATTGATTCATCTCTAAACTATAATATATTTGTCCGAAGGTTGAACAATTGGGCAAACTATAGACTTAAAGGTGGAGTAGAAGCCCTGCCAAAAGGATTGAGGATTAAATAATAGGAGGTTTATATGGAACGTCAAAATTACGTATCATTGTGGATCGGAAGTATAAAGGATAATGAATCATTAAGTAAATATGTTGAATTAGTTTACAATGAAGATGAAGGTGATTTTCTTCCTTCCCAATTTTTAATTGACTTTGATATAGATATCGATGATTTAGATGAAGATTTTATAGAAAAAGTTGCACATGAAAATAATCGTAACAATTTACCTGCACTAATTGACGGCTGTTCATACGATAGTGTCATCTTACCTCGTTTCGAAAACATGGTAGGTACCACACTCCCTGATCAAATCAATGCTGCTGTTCTTTTATATAATTTTGAATATGACGGCAGGGAGAAAGAAATAACTGCAAAAAACTATTCATTTAAATTTATTGGTGCAGTTTCCTATGTTTAAAAGAAAAAATCATAATAAAGTATAATTCAGAATTACGTTTTCATAATGTAGTGATTATATGAGATGGTTATTCATACTACTTGGAAGAAGATAAAAAGTAGGATGACTAGAAGAAGGCTCTCTTTTTTTCAGAGGCCTTTTTTGTTTGCGTGTAAAACCTAAAAGACTATAAATATCCATAGATAAACAAAAGGAGGGGCGTTCTCTCACAGACAAAGTACTAACTATAACTGGAGGTTATTCTCCACTATCGCCCACTCCATGCGTGGTACCGCCGAAGGAGTGCCTTACAACAAAAGTTTAAAAGAAGCACTGCAAGCATTCGCCAAAGTGGTACTGCCGAAACCGTACGGAACCTCCGCAAGCGGCAGGCGTACGCCGGCACCGCATGTGCCGCCGGTAACAGTCAAATACGGCGAGCATTTTGCGAAATGGACCAGAAAGAAAGTATTGAAGCCGAATGTCATCTACAAAACAAAAGAAGGCTACACATACACTACTGACAACTATGGTAGAATTACAAGTGTCAAAGCAGACTTGCAGCTGGGAGAAGCAAAACGCAACCAATATGCGCAGTCAAAAGCAGGTAAACCAGACCGTCTGACAGATGACGACGGAGGCCACCTAATCGCTACCCAATTCAAAGGCTCAGGCCAATTCGACAACATCGTGCCGATGAATTCTCAGATTAATAGGAGCGGCGGGAAATGGTACAAAATGGAGCAAGTGTGGTCAAAGGCATTAAACGGAAAACCTCCTAAGCAAGTAAAAGTTAATATAGAACCCGTTTATCAGGGAGATTCACTAAGACCTGTATTATTTAATGTTGAATATAAGATAGGTAATCGTAGAGCGAGACAAGTTACTATAGAAAATAAACCAGGGGGTTAATCTAATGGAAACAAAAAAGATGGAAGTTCTATATCAAAAGATAGCAGAACAAATTAATGATATGATCCCTTCCGAATGGAGCAAAGTTGTTCTTTATGCAGAAATATTAGACGGCTCTAGAGAAGTGTATTTTTTCTTTCAAACACCAGAAAACGATGAATATATATACTCTCACGACATTCCAGAACAATTTCAAGTTAGTAAAAAAATTTATACAGAACTATTATTAGATCTTCAAGAGTTATTTAAACAGTTACACAATGAATTTAAAGAAAATAATCCTGAAGCATGGACAAATTTGACACTGAATCTTGAAAACGATGGAACGTTCTCAATTGATTATGATTATGAAGATGTTATTGAATCTGATTTGGACGAATACGAAAGGCAAATGATTTGGGAGTTCAATAACTTGGGGATTTTCCCTGAAGACGAAGAGGACAAAGAATTTGTTAAGGATTATCTAAATATTAAGTAAGGCTTCGGAATAATGATAAACAAAACAGACAGCATCCAGTAAACGGATGCTGCCTGTTACATCGTTATGTATCGTCTGAAGAAGTTATTTATTTTGTTTTTTAAATATGAAAATAGATATGACGGTAAATATGATGGCTGTAATGACAATGATCCACAAGCTTGCTGCCGTACTGATAAAATGGCCGTTTAACTTGTAGACGATCCCGTAATGCTTTTCATATTCCTGTATTTGGTCCGCAGAGGCATGTTTAAATACCTTATCAACTGAGTCTGTCATAAACGCTTTTCTGAACAGAACAGCGGTGTGGCTGATAGGGAAATACATAATAATTTTCTGCACAAACACCGGTACGCCGCCGATCGGCACATATACTCCGCATAAAAAACCGATGGCTGTTCCGACAATCGTACTTAACGTCGAAAATGCATTTTGTGTATGAATAAACAGCGTTAAAAATAAATTTATGGAACTTGACAGTGCAACTGAAAGAATAATAATCCCCAATACTTCAAGTATATCTGTACCGCTTAAAAGTTTGCTGCCTGTTGAAACGAGAAAAATTTCACAGCCTAAAAAGGCGATGAATGAAAAGATCAAGCCGATGACAAATGAATGAATGACATAGCTCAATTGGATGGTCGCCCTTGATAAAGGAGCTGTTAAAAAGTCATACGTTCTCTTGCTTTCTTTATCTTTCACCATAATTCCGAAAGCGCCTAAAGTCGTTGTCACAGCTGTAATGGACAGCAATCCCGCCACCATCCATTCGTTCACCATTGCTTTGGAATCATCTGTCGAACCGACCAAGGCCTTAATGGCGTCCAGCTGTGTCTGCTGTAAGAACACGGCATATAACAGAATGACGATAAATACTGACAGCAAAGAAAGAAGCAAAAGCGTTCGATCACGGAAGTATATTTTTATATTTCTGCTGATTAAACTGGATAAAGACTTCATTTATGCAATGCTCCCCTTTACTGGCAAACTGCTTCCTTGTTCTTCGATAATGTGGATAAACACATCATCCATATTCCCTTTAATCACCTCGAAAGATTCAATTTTTCCTTCAAGACCTTTCAAAATGTCAAACGCTTGGAGAGTGGACTCTACACGAAGGGAATAAATAGAGTTTTTAACCGTAAAATCCAGTTGTTTATTTTCAAACCATGCAGTCGGATCAACGCCTTGCTTAAACATCATATGCAGACTGTCAAACGCATATTGATCTTTCAGCTGACTCGGTGTACCCTCTGCGATCAGACGTCCTTCTTTGATGACCACAACGTTATCAGCCACAGCGGCCTCCTCCATGTAATGGGTCGTTAAAAAGATCGTCATGTTTGTTTCTTCCTGCAGCCTTTTAATCGCATTCCAAACAAAAACTCTCGTTTGCGGATCAAGACCTGTAGTAGGCTCATCTAAAAATAATATAGTCGGTTTATGGATGATGGCACGTGCAATATCCGCTCTTCTTCTTTGTCCGCCTGACAAATCGCTGTATTTTTTCTCCTTAATATCATCCAATTTTAAATAGTCTGTTACAAACTGATAGTTCTCTTGCACTTGTGCCTTGCTTAAATGATAATATTGTCCGCGGTTCATGATATTTTCATAAACGGTCAATCGTTCATCCAAAATGCTCTCTTGGAAAACAACTCCGATCTTTTTGCGGATATGATTATTCTCTTTCCCCTCACCAAGCGTATAACCGTCTATTACCACTTTTCCGGATGTCTTTTTAATCAGCGTACAGAGAATATCGATAGTGGTCGATTTCCCTGCACCGTTCGTTCCCAGAAATGCAAACAGCTCGCCGCGTTTGACAGAAAAGGATACCCCTTTCACTGCTTCAAATGATCCATATTTTTTACGAAGATCCGTTACTGTAATAATGTCTTGTTCTTCTCCCATTCTGTTCACCTCGAAAAGTAAGATTACTAAATTATGCTAGATTGTTAGTCCTCCGTCAACTGCAATCATTTGCCCAGTAATGTATTTGGATCTATTTTCCGCCAAAAAAAGTGATAATTCACTTACATCATCCGGACTTCCTACACACTGCATTGGGATAAGATTGATCATCCTGTCCTCGTCCAAATTACTTGTCATGTCTGATTCTATAAAGCCTGGGCAAACGGAATTGACCCTAACATTATACTTTGCCAACTCTTTCGCTAAAGTTTTTGTTAGCCCGTTAACCCCTGCTTTTGCCGCACCATAATTAGTCTGACCTTCAATACCTTTTATACCTGAAACCGAGGACATGTTAATAATTGAACCATAACCTTGATTGATCATATATTTCGAGACGAATTTACAACAATTGAAAGTACCGTTCAGATTTGTATCGATCACTTCTAACCAAGACTTTTGATTCATAAAAGAAATTGTTTTATCTTTATTAATTCCGGCATTATTAATCAGACAATCTATTCGTTCATGCGTGTTATATATTCGCTCGATAAATTCTTTCACAAGGCTGTATTCTCTGACATCGACCTTTATAGCTTTTGTTTCAGGGTATTTTTCTTCAATCATTTTAGCTCTCTCGACATTTCCGAAATACGTAAAATAAACAATATAATTATTATGATGAAATTTATCAATAAGTGATTGTCCTAAATCTCCGGTACCACCCGTTATAATGGCTATTTTTTTCATAATCTGATCCTCAACTAATTTTTGAATTTATTTTAATGATGCTATCGTTTCCAACTTCATTCGTCTCGATCACTAATGTTTCACCTTCCATGTCCATTGATACCAGCAACTTCAAAAACCCGGATAAAGCATTTGACATCCCGGAGCTTCGAGATATATCCAATATATTTAATTCATCGTCAAATTTTTTGCTTTTTAAATAGTTAAAAATGATTTCATCATTGCAATTATTTGAACCATAAATTAAATTTTTTGTTATTCCGTCATTTAAATCTTTTTCTAAGTTCATAATGATTTTATCTCTATTATCTTCAGTATGTTGGAAACTATTTATATTTTCTATATTTGGATGGTTATTTTCATCTTTTTCTATAATAAACGAAATTGCGCCTGTAACAGCATTTACTTTTTTTTGAAGGTTCCCTTGTTGATAAATGGATCCTGCTTCGTTTCCCTCAACAGCAGTCACAATGGCAATATCAATAACATTATTATTTATGTATGAAACTGCCATTTTCAAAGCGTCTATTCCAGAAAGATTTCCTGAAATTACAGTTGAGTTTAAGCCTGTTATTCCATAAACAATGGAAGCCCATCCGGAAATATTATTTAATACAGAACTAGAGAATTTAACCGGACTCACAAAATCCGGAGAAGCTTCATAGACATCTGTCATAAAATGATAAGCGGCATCCAAAGGGTTTAATGTACTTCCCACAAAAACACCGATTCTTTCTGGAGAATGTTCACTGTATCTGCTTCCCGCATCTGTAATTGCCTCACTTATTGATGCAATTGCTAAATTAGTTGCTTTTGTTAATGAACGGAGTCCTTTATATTTAACATACTGTTTTATATCAAAATTCTCAGGTTCAAGGATACCGTTTATCTCTACGTTATTTCTTATGCTTTCCACGCTTATTGTTTCAGAAAGGACTTTACCTCTTCCAATAATATTCATTTTACTCATCTCCATTTTTAGCAATTGTCTCTGAATTTCTTGAAAATGATGCTGGAATTGGCGCCGCCAAAAGCGTAAGAATTATTCATAGCATAATCAATAGGAAATGACCGTTTATTATTTGGAATACAATCAACATCACAATTTATATCTTTTAGTTCAAAGTTTATTGTTGGAGGTGCAACGTCTTCTTTTACAGCGTTACAACATACAATCGCTTCAAGAAGACTTGCAGCCCCCATAGAATGACCTATCATGGACTTAATTGAACTCATCGGCACTTTTTTATTAAATAATTGGTTAACTGCAAACGACTCCGCTTTATCATTAGCTTGAGTACCTGTACCATGAGCGCTGATGTAATCTACATCATCAGTTGTAATACCAGCCTTTTTTATAGCTTTTTCCATGGCTTGTATTATCCCTGTCGAATTAGGATGCGGCGCAGTGATATGATAGGCATCACATGAAACTCCATACCCTTTAACTTCTGCCAGGATATTAGCCCCTCTTTTTTGGGCGTGTTCTAATTCTTCTAATACTAAACAGCCCGCTCCTTCAGCAACAAGCATTCCATCTCTGTGAGCATCAAATGGTTTACATTCTTTTGCTGCAATAGCCTTTAATCGGTTAAACCCGTAATAAGCAATAGTCGAGAAAGGATCTTCTCCTGCTGTAAAACAGATAGATTGTTCTCCGTTTCTGATCTTTTCATAGCCTTGAATAATTGCATAATTACCTGCAGAACAAGCATTTGCAACAAGCATTGTCTCTCCTTGTAACTCAAATTCTCTGCAGGCATTTGCTAATAACGTATGCAAGAATCCTTGATCTAAAAGATGTTGAGGGCTAGCTTCTTCCAAATGACGATTATAGTCAGTTTTTTCAATGGATATTTCGCCCATAGTGGTTCCAACATATAAATCTGCCATTTTATAAGTTTCAGGCTTCAATTCAGCATTTTTGATTGCATCATACATACTTGCAATTAATAATTGAGAACCTCTTCCAATTGACTTATAATCGTTAACTTTAATCCATTCAGAAGCATTGAAGTTATGAATTTGACCGCCATACTTAGGATCCAATAATTGAAGTCCGTCTTTTTGAATAGGTGAAATGCCGGACTCTCCACTCAAACAAGATCTCCAAAAATCTTTTGAATTAAGGCCTATCGAAGTAATAGCTCCTGTACCGGTTACTACAACTCTTTTCAAATTATTCATCTCCCACAAGTGTAAAGGTCAATTCTCCCGATGCGCATTTAGAATCATCTACTTTCACTTCAGCTTTCACAATTGCAGCCTTACTAATTTTCTTTATTATATTTAATGTAATAATCATTTGATCTCCCGGTACAATTGGCTTTTTAAATTTCACATTTGTGTGGTAAAGGAGAGGAAGAGTTTGTTTTGTTTCTGCTGAATTTTCGTTCTGTGAGAACAAAAGAATAGCTGCTTGAGCAATCGCTTCTGTGATATACACACCCGGAAATATCTTCTTTTCAGGGAAATGCCCTTGGAAGCACGGTTCATTTCCTGATACATTTTTCATAGCTGTTATGTAAGTTTCATTAGCCTCGATCACTCGATCTATCATTACAAAAGGGTATCTCTGCGGTAATTTCTCTAAAACCTCATCATGCGACAATGAATTCATATTATTTTTCCTTTATTCTTTCTTCAATAATTGAAATAATATTATTTACTGTGGTGAAGTTTTGTAACTCTTCTTCCGGTATTTTTATTTGAAACTCCTTTTCGACACAGGCTAAGATTTCTAAAGCCATCATTGAGTCAGCATCTAATTCTTCAACCAGATCTGTATCATCCTTTATTTCTTCTGGTTCCACTTCCAAGATTTCCGCGATCATTCCCACTAGCTTTTCTTTTTTTTCTACACTAATTAATGTTTCCAGACTCATTTAGCTCCATCCCTTTCATTAAATAAATTCCGATATATTTACTACCTTTTCGCTTACTTTCATCACGTCAAGTTTCATAGGACATTGGTATGATTTCTCTCTGTATAATCTGAAATCACCGATTTGTTTAAACCCTATTTTTTCGTACATTTTTTTAGATTTCTCTCTGCTCTGCAAGAGAAGATGAGTAATATTTTCAGAGATAATAATATCTTTCACTGTTTCAAATAGAAGGTTCATTACTTTACCTTTCATTGAAATCGTTTTAGTAAAAGATGTTTCTAACACGACTAATCTCATGACTTCTGCATATTTTTCATTCTCTTGCGGTATCAAATTATGAGTTTGTTCAACCTCTAATAATTCATCATCTTTTTTTACAATTAAAGTCATAAACCCAACTAATAAACTGCCTTCATAACAACCGATTTGGTAAGCATGATCATCAGAATGATCCTTTAATAAACCGTCCTTATAATTTTCAGCAGGCACTGATTTTTCCTGTTCAACAAAGATTTTATATCTCGTTGTATATAGTTCTTTTTTCTCTTCTTCGGTTTCTAAGATCTTTACTTTTAACATTATTACCCCTCCCTTTGTCCCGTCTCAAGATTGAATCCTGATTCTGTAACTCTTTAAAAAGTTTACTCTGTCTACGCCTTAGCTGAAGTGCATCACAGTATTTTTTGAGGTGTATCAAAAACACAACATCAGTGAAAATAGTATATTCTACCTCTATTTAACCAATATTTTCTTCTCTATATAAAAATATCAAAATATTGACTCAGATGAAATCCGTAAATCCCGCCAAAGAACTGGCGCGATGTCGCCAACTTATTATTGTTAATTGCAGGTTTTTAGAGGCGATTATCAATTTAGGCAATTTGAGTAATTAAAAAAATGAGTTATTAAGAAATAACTAACAAAAAAGGGATAGTATATTATACTTTTATCTAGATTAAAAACAATGAAAACGATATAATATTCCATAAGGACCATATTATAGATATATATTATAAACCTTCTTACCAATGATCAGGATCTACATCATTTTAGAAATAACTAAAGCCCAAAGCAGATATCTTATATTCGATCCTTTTCTGTTTTAATTTATAACCAAAGAGAAAAACGTTTTAACACATTATTGTTACAACTACTTTTCCAATGAATGGAGTAAATCAGTTGAAAATCAAAGTATTGCTGTTAGATGATCATATGATGATGGTACAAGGTATTAAACAATTGCTAGAACACGACAGAGTTATTGAAGTAGTTAGCACTTTATCAAATCCTGCAGAGATATATGATGAAATTGACCATCATTGCCCCAATATTCTAATTATTGATATTAGGATGAAATCTTTCAATGGAATCTCCTTGACAAGAAACATTAAGAAAACATTTCCAGAGTTAAAAATTGTAATTTTATCCGGTTATGAGTATGATGAATATATATATGCAGCATACAATGCCGGAGCGGCTGCTTATGTAAAGAAAGAAAATTCAATTAATGAACTAATAACTGCAGTCAAACAATCTTTTGCAGGAAACCATGTATTTCCTCAACATTCTGTAAACCTATCTGTTGATCGCCTTACTCATAAGGAACTGGAGGTACTGAAGTTGATAGCAGAGGATAAAACAAATATGGAAATCAGTTCTGCATTAAAGTTAAGTAAAAGAACTGTAGAACGTCACATTTCTTCTATTATTCAAAAAATGGACGCCAACTCAAGAGTTGGAGCAGTGGTGAACGGAATTAAACAAGGGCTGCTGCATGTATAACTTAAGGATTAAAAAATAGCGACTTTCTTACAAATGAAAGGAGTAAAGATATTTATTATCTTTACTCCTTCTTCTTAGTAACAGTTAACTGCACCCTTAGAATAAAGCACAGCCACACACTCCACATGATTCGTATGCGGAAACATATCCACAGGCTGCACTTCGAGCGTCTGATACCCGCCATCCTCAAGCACCCGCAGGTCTCTTGCAAGCGTGCCTGGATTGCAGGATACGTACACCACCCGCTTCGGTTTCATGTCGATGATTGTCCGCAGGAGGGCTTCGTCGCAGCCTTTTCTTGGCGGGTCGACGACGAGGGTGTCGGCCGTGATGCCTTCTTCATACCATTTCGGAATGACGGTTTCCGCTTCTCCGACTGCGAATTCTGCGTTTGTGATGCCGTTCAGCTCAGCGTTGCGTTTTGCATCCTCGATGGCTTCCGGCACGATTTCGACGCCGTATACTTTCTTCGCCTGCTTCGCCAGAAATAGAGAAATCGTTCCGATGCCGCAGTAGGCGTCGATGACGGTTTCTTCCCCTTGCAGCTCCGCGTACTCAAGCGCTTTGTCGTAGAGCACTTTTGTCTGTTCCGGGTTGACCTGATAGAACGATCTGGCGGAGATGGCGAATTTGACGTCTCCGATGAGGTCGTAGATGTATTCTTCGCCCCAGATGACGTTTGTTTCGTTCCCAAAGATCACGTTTGTTTTATTTGGGTTGATGTTTTGCACGATAGATGTAACGTGCGGGAATTGCGCTGTGATGTCTTCGATGATCTTCGCTTTGTGCGGGAAATCGCTTGTTCTTGTGATGAAGACGATCATCATTTCGCCTGTGACGACGCCGTATCTGACCATGATGTGGCGGAGCCAGCCTTTGTGGCGTTCTTCGTTGTAGGCTTTGACGCCGTATGAGGCGCAAATGTCTTTGACGGCTTGGACGGCTTCGTCGTTTTTGGATTGCTGAATCAGGCAGGCGCTCATGTCGATGATGTCATGGCTTCTTTGCTGATAAAATCCGGCGACGAGTCCGCCTTCCCGTTCTCCTACCGGCACCTGCGCTTTGTTTCTGTAGTTCCAAGGGTCTTCCATGCCGAGTGTCGGGTGCACGGTGACGTTGGACAGGTCCAGCTTGCCGATCCGTTCTAAGACGTCTTTGACTTGTTTCTGTTTAAACAAGAGCTGGCCTTCATAGGTCATGTGCTGAAGCTGGCAGCCTCCGCATTGCTTGTAGATCGGACACGGGGCATCCGTTCTGTGCGGGCTTTCTTCTTTCAGTTCAATCAAGCGGCCGAAAGCGAAGCCTTTTTTGACGCGTGTCACTTTGATTTGCGCTTTTTCCTCAGGCAGGGCGTTCGGCACGAAAATCGGGAAGCCCTGAACCTTTGCGACGCCCGCTCCTTCGTGCGTCAAATCCTCAAATGTCACATCATAGTATTCATTTTTTTCTATCGGGGGTTTCATTTTCATCTATAATCACCTCTAGTTTTACCAATAGCCTTGTTTCAGCGTGCTGGAAAACCTTCAAATTCAATGTCAGCCTTCAAAGGTTTCCGATCACGCTGAAAAGATGACAAAATCCTAAAACGAATACTGTTTTAGGATTTTGTCCGCGTATTAATCATCCAGCTGTTCCGCTTTCTCCTTCGGCATGATGACGTGAATATGCCGGTACAGGTTCACGAATTCGCCCGGCAGCATGCCGCCGTATTCGCCGTCCAGGTTCAGCTGCATCTTTTCTGATACATTGACTTTCACACGGTTCGCTTTTGTGTAAATAATGTGCTGATCGTTAATATGATCGCCTCTGAGCGCCATGCTCGCGACTCTGATAAACTCCGCGAGATTGGCTTTTTTCAAAATAATCAAATCAAACATGCCGTCATTCAGGCTGGAATCAGGGGCCAGCTTCTCGAATCCGCCGACCGAGTTGGTCAGCGTCACTAAAAACAGCATAATTTCGCCTTGAAACAGCTTGCCGTCATATTCAATCTCGACTTCTGTCGGTCGAAGTGAAGGCAGCATTTCCATTCCCTTTAAATAATAAGCAAGCTGGCCGAGCATCGTTTTCAGTTTGCTTGGCACATCATACGTCAGCTCCGTCAGACGGCCTCCGCCGGCGATGTTGATAAAATACTGACCGTTCACCTGTCCGATGTCGATCGGGCGGGCTACGCCGTTAATGACGGTATCAGCGGCATTCAGTATATTCTCTCTCGGAATGCCCAGCGCTCTGGCGAAGTCATTTGTCGTGCCGACCGGAATGATGCCGAGTGTCGGGCGTTTGTCTAACGGTGCAAGGCCGTTGACGACTTCATTAATCGTTCCGTCTCCGCCGGCTGCGATAATCAGGTCAAACTCCCGCAAAGCGGCTTCTTTTGCGGCGTTGGTGGCATCCCCCGCGCATGTGGTGGCATGGGTAGAGGTTTCATAACCGGCTTGTTCAAATTTTTGCAGGACCTGGGCAAGATTTTTCTTAAAAAGCTCCCGTCCTGAAGTCGGATTGTATATTATGCGTGCACGTTTCATTATCTCATCATCCTACTTAAGAGTATCCGATCCATTATTAACACTAACAACCTTTAATTATACTATGACTTGAGAAAATCGCAACAATATGTACAGGAATTGCCAGAAGAAAAAAGGGCCCGGCTCCGTTTAAGGAGCCAAGGCCCGCTGTCTTACTCTTCTTCCGTTCCAGGTTTTTTCTTACGGAATTTCGCTAATACTTCATATACGATCGGCACAATCAGCAGGGTAAGCAGAGTCGAACTGATTAAACCGCCGATAACAGTGACACCGAGTCCTTTAGAAATGACCTGGCTTCCGCCTTCGAAGCCCAATGCCAATGGAAGCAGGGCGCCGATTGTCGCGATCGCCGTCATCAGAATCGGACGCAATCTCGTAGAGCCGGCTTCCAGGAGCGCTTCTCTCGTCGATAAGCCTTCCGCTTCTTTATGGATGACGCGGTCAATTAAGACAATCGCATTTGTGACGACGATTCCGATCAGCATCAGCATACCGATCATGGCATTCAGACTGATCGTCTCTCCGGATACATACAGTCCGGCTAATGCGCCGATGACTGTAAACGGAAGCGAGAACAGAATCGCAAACGGCGCTAATGCTCCGCCGAACGTGATCACAAGAACGAGGTATACGATGGCGATTGCGGCAAGCATTGCTAAGCCGAGTTTCGTAAAGGAATCAGCAATATCCGCTGATACACCGCCGGTATCAATCGATACATTGTCCGGGTGATCCAGTTTGTCAACTTTCTTTTGAACGGCTGATGACACCTTCGTGACGTTGTCAGAAGTGACGGTTGCCGTTACGTCAGCGTACACTTTGCCGTCGCGTTTGGAAATGGTATCGGATGTCGTGCCGTTTTTCACTTTCGCCACATCGCCGATTTTTACTTCTTGGCCTGCAGGCGATGTGATGGTTTTATCCTCTAATTCTTTTACACTCTTATACTGGTCTTTTTCTGTTTTGATGTTCACATCAAGCTCTTTGCCGTCCTTTTTCACCGTTGTCAAAGGAGACTGTGACGTTTGGGACATCAGGGCTTGGGAGATTTGCGAAGCCGTCAGGCCCTGCTTGCTGAGTTTCTCCTGGTCAGCGACGAACGTGTACTCATCATATGTGCTGGAAAGGCCTGAGTTGACGTCTTTCAGATCCTTCTGCTTTTTCATGATGCCTTCGATGTCTTTGACCGTGCCTTTAATATCAGACTCTGAATCTCCGTACACATAGTACGTTAATTCGTTGTTGTTGCCTGACGAGCTGAAATTTTGTGATTTCCATTCGCCGCGGCTGGATGTTTTTTTGATTTCTTTTAAGACATTGTCTTTTTCTTTGTCAAAATCAGGCGTGTCATCCTCGTATTTCACGTAGAACAATGCGCCGTTTGAGCTTCCGCCGAGCGGACTTTGCGAGCCTAATGAATACTGAACGGTATCGACATGTTTGCGTTTAAGCAGCATGTCTTCCGCTTTTTGCGCAGCTTTTTCAGCTTCGCTTTTCGTTTCGCCCGGTTCAGGCGTATATGTGAGCTGCATCGTTTTGTCCGCTTGCGCAGGCAGGTAGCTCGCGCCGATCAGAGGTACGAGGAACAAACTGCCGACAAGCATCAGAACCGCGATGATAGATGTAATCCATTTATGTCTTAATGACCAATGCAGCACTTTTTTATAGAAATTGGCCAATCTGCCCGGCTTATGCTCTTTCGCTTTAACAGGCGCGCCTGTGAGCGATTTTTTGAATAAGCTGTGCGCAAGCATCGGCACCAGTGTGATCGAAATCAACAGCGATGCGGCAAGCGCGAAGACGATTGTTAATGCAAACGGCATAAACAGTTCGCCGATCTGTCCGCCGACCATGGCAAGCGGCAGGAATACGGCAATGGTTACGATCGTTGATGACATGATCGGTTTAAACATTTCTTTCGTCGCTTCACGCACCAATTGCTTCCCGCGTAAAGGTTCATCTTTCAGCCTCATGCGGCGGTAAATGTTTTCGATCACGACTATCGAGTCGTCGACTACCCGTCCGATGGCGACCGTCATCGCACCGAGCGTCATTATGTTCAATGTGACATCAAGCTGATTCAGCACAAGAAGCGCAATCAGCAGTGACAGCGGGATGGAAACGATAGAAATCATCGTTGATTTAATATCTCTTAAGAATAAGAGAATGATCACGACCGCAAAAATCGCGCCGAAAATCGCTTTGCTTAACATCGTATCCACCGACTCTGTAATCGGCTCTGCCATATCAAGAGTCGAGCTGTACTTGAACCCTTTATGGTCTTTTTTGTATTGATTCAGTTCATCTTTAATCGCATCGGCCACTTCTACCGTGTTGGCGTCATTGGCTTTTACGATATTAATTCCGATGCTGTCCTTTCCGTTCGTGCGGGAAATGGATTCAGCTTTTTTCACATCTTTAATGTCGGCAATGTCAGAAAGCTTGACTGTCGGCACCCCTGCTGACGCGCTTTGCTGTGCCTGCTGCATAGCCTGAGCGTCCGCCGCAGATGCCGCACCGGCTCCGCCCGCTTGACCTTGAGCGGCAGAAGAAGATGTGACCGGAATTCTCATATCTTTCAGATCTTTAATTGACGTAATATCTCCGTTAACGACAACTGATTTTTCTTTGTTGCCGAATGTGTACAATCCAAGCGGCGTATTGACGTCAGAGCCTTGGATCACTTTCTTGACGGTATCTTCATCAAGTCCGTACTCTTTCATTTTTTTGTCTTTGAAAGAGAATTCCACCTGCTCTTCCTGCTGTCCGGAAACTTGCACAGACGCAACGCCCTGAATGCCTTCAAGCTTAGGAACGAGAGTGTTTTCCACATTTTTGGTCAGGTCTTCAAGCGAGCTTTTACCGCTTGTCACACTGAGCGTCAAAATCGGGAAAGAGTTGAGGCTGTAACGGGAAATGTCAGGTTTTTTCGCGTCGTCAGGAAGGCTGACACTGTCCAGCGCTTCAGCGACTTCGGTTTTCGCCTTGTCCATATCCTTGTTGTAATCATATTCAATCATAACCGATGAGACGTTTTCAGAGGATGTGGACGTTACGACGCTCACTCCTTCTAAATTCTGGACCGCCTGCTCGATCGGTTTTGTCACGTCATCCGCAACTTGACTCGGAGCAGCTCCGGGATAAGTCGTATTTACTGAAAGGTAAGGCATGTTGACGTCCGGTATGGATTCCTGCTTCATATTCATACCGGCATACAGCCCTGCTACAGTAACGATAATCGTCATCAGCCAAACTGCGAATTTGTTCTTCAGTACAAAGTTAATAATGTGGTTCATCATGTCCTCCGTTAATTTTTATTGACTGACTGGTCATTCTATATAATACTAAACGGTATAACTCAACATCGTCAACTAATAAGGCAGTAAATTTTTCTAAATTTTTCAGGATTAAGGGGAAGCACGTCATGAACGAAAAAAAAGAGAAAATCATAAAAACAGGCATCCATTTATTTGCCAAAAAAGGGTTTTCTTCAACAACCATTCAGGAAATCGCCGGCGAATGCGGAATTTCAAAAGGGGCCTTCTATCTTCATTTTAAATCAAAAGAAGACCTTTTGCTGTCAGCATGTGAGTATTACATCGGCATGTCTATGGAAGAAATAAAGAAAATCAAAACAGAACATCAGCATAAACCGCCTAAGGACGTATTTCGAAAACAAATCGCATATCAATTCCAGGAATTTATGGAACACAAGGACTTTATCATTCTCTTGCTGAGCGAAAAGGTCATTCCTGAAAATCAAAAGGTCAAACAGTATTTTCATGAGGCCAATATTCAATTTAACATGCTGTATCGGGATGCGTTGCTCTCCGTTTACGGAGATGCCGTCACACCGTTTTTAGCGGATGCGTCCGTTATGGCGCAAGGAATTGTGAGCTCCTATATTCATTTCTTGATTTTTAATGAACATACGGCATTCCGGACGGAAAACGTGGCGGCCTTTCTGATTGCCAGAATCGATGATCTGATTACGGGACTGATAAGAGACAATCCCGATCCGCTGCTGCCTGAGGATATCTTCACTCAGCCCGCGGCGGACAGAGAAAGACTGCTTGCGGATATTCAAAAGATAAAAGCACAGCAGGGGCTGCCTGAGGACGTCCTCGTATCGCTTGAAGTCATTGAAGAGGAATGCGCAAAGGTAGAGCCGCGAAAACCGATTATTAAAGGAATGCTGTCCAACTTGGCAGGCAGCGGAAATGAGCAGATTGAAACGCTGCGGGCTTCCATTGAAACCTATTTCATCTTATAAAAAAAAGAGACCGGCGCTTACCGGTCTCCGTGTCAGCAGCGCCCTTAAAGGCGGCTGCTTTTTTTTATCGTTTTTTGATTTCTTCAAGTAAGATTTTGTTGACCATCGGCGGGTTGGCCTGTCCTTTTGAGGCTTTCATAATCTGCCCGACAAGGAAGCCGATCGCGCGGTCTTTTCCGTTTTTGAAGTCTTCAATTGACTGCGGGTTGCTGTCAAGCGCATCTGTTACCAGCTTCAGAAGCACGCTTTCGTCAGAAATCTGCACGAGGCCTTTTTCTTTGACGATTTTTTCTGCGTCGCCGCCTTTTTCAATTAATTCTTTAAAGACTTTCTTCGCGATTTTGGACGAGATGGTTCCTTTTTCAATCAGCTTAATCATGCCGGCAAGGCCTTCAGGAGTCAGTGCGACATCCTCAAGCTCTTTTTGTTCGGCGTTCAGGTAAGCTGAGACTTCACCCATCAGCCAGTTTGATGCCTGCTTGGCTTCTGCGCCTTTATTGACCGTTTCTTCGAAGAAATCAGCCATTTCTTTCGTCAGCGTCAGAACCATTGCGTCATAAGCAGGCAGACCGAGCTCTTCGATATAACGCTTGCGGCGCTCGTCCGGAAGCTCAGGAATGGTTGCTCTTACGCGTTCTTTCCATTCGTCATCAATGTAGAGCTCGACAAGGTCAGGCTCAGGGAAATAACGATAGTCGTCAGAACCTTCTTTGACACGCATCAAAATGGTTTTTTTCGTCGCTTCATCGTAACGGCGCGTCTCCTGCTGAATGACTCCGCCTGACAGAAGCACCTGCTCCTGGCGTTTTTCTTCATGCTCAAGTCCTTTTTGCACGAACGCGAAGGAGTTCAGGTTTTTCAGCTCCGTTTTTGTGCCGAATTTCTCCTGGCCGATCGGACGGAGGGAAATGTTGGCGTCACAGCGCAGTGAACCTTCTTCCATTTTACAGTCGGAAACGCCTGTGTATTGGATAATTGATTTCAGCTTTTCGAGATATGCGTAAGCTTCCTCCGGTGTGCGGATATCCGGCTCAGATACAATCTCGACAAGCGGCGTGCCCTGGCGGTTGAAGTCAACGAGGGAATAGCCGTCGCCCGTATGCGTCAGTTTTCCCGCATCTTCTTCAAGGTGAAGACGGGTAATGCCGATTTTTTTCGTTTTTCCGCCGACTTCGATTTCGATCCAGCCGTTTTCGCCGATCGGCTTGTCAAATTGAGAAATTTGATATGCCTTCGGGTTGTCGGGATAGAAATAGTTTTTCCGGTCAAACTTCGTATCCGTTGCGATTTCGCAGTTCAAAGCCATTGCGGCTTTCATCGCGAATTCGACCGCTTCTTTGTTCAAAACGGGCAGCACGCCGGGATAGCCAAGGTCGATGACGCTCGTTTGGGTATTCGCTTCCGCGCCGAATGGCGTCGGTGAGCTTGAGAAAATTTTAGATTTTGTTTTTAATTCCACATGGACTTCAAGTCCGATTACCGTTTCAAAGTTCACTTCATTTCACCCCTTACAGTTCAGGTTTCGCTTTATGATGATCTGTTGCCTGCTCAAAAGCATGAGCGACGCGGTATACAGTGCCTTCATCGAAGTGTTTTCCGATGATTTGCAGTCCGAGCGGCAGTCCGTCCGCAAATCCGCACGGCACGCTGATTCCCGGCACACCCGCGAGGTTGACAGGGATCGTTAAAATATCGTTGGCGTACATTGTGAGCGGATCGCTGGTTTTTTCGCCGATTTTGAATGCCGGTGTCGGCGTTGTCGGTCCGACGATGACATCGTATTTCTCAAATACGTCTTCAAAATCTTTCTTAATAAGCGTGCGCACTTTTTGCGCTTTTTTGTAATACGCGTCATAGTAGCCGGAGCTGAGCGCGAAGGTGCCGAGCATGATGCGGCGCTTCACTTCATTGCCGAAGCCTTCTGAGCGTGTCTGTTTATAAAGGTCGATCAGGTTGTCCGCATTGTCTGAGCGGTAGCCGTAGCGGATGCCGTCAAAGCGCGCAAGGTTTGCAGACGCTTCGGAAGAAGACAGCAGATAATACGTCGCAAGCGCGTATTTGCTGTGCGGCAGAGATACTTCTTCCCATGTCGCTCCGAGGTCTTCAAGCACTTTTAAAGCGGCTAAAACCGATTCTTTCGCTTCTTTGCCGACGCCTTCTCCGAGATATTCTTTCGGTACGGCGATTTTTAAGCCTTTAATATCGCCAGTTAATGAAGAAAGAAAGTCCGGCACTTCGACATTGGCGCTCGTAGAGTCCATTTTGTCCGGGCCTGAAATCGCCTGAAGCAGGAATGCGTTATCTTCTACGTTTCTTGTGATCGGTCCGATCTGGTCTAATGAAGACGCAAAAGCGACCAAACCGTAACGTGACACGCGTCCGTATGTAGGCTTTAATCCGACGACGCCGCAGAAAGAAGCCGGCTGGCGGATGGAGCCGCCCGTATCAGATCCGAGTGAAAACGGCACTTCGCCCGCGGCAACCGCAGCTGCGGAACCGCCGCTTGATCCGCCGGGAACCGTATCGAGATTCCATGGGTTTTTCGTCGCTTTGTACGCGGAGTTTTCAGTAGAAGAACCCATCGCGAACTCGTCCATATTCAGCTTTCCGATCGTTACGGCTTCAGCGGCTTGAAGGCGCTCCACAACCGTCGCATCGTAAATCGGATCGAAGTTTTCGAGGATTTTGCTTGAGCATGTTGTGCGAAGCCCTTTGGTCACGATGTTGTCTTTGACGCCGATCGGCATTCCGAAGAGAAGACCGTGTTCAGACCGTCCGTCAACCGCTTCGTCAAGTTCTTTCGCGTAAGCGCGGGCTCTTTCTTCATCAAGCTGTAAAAACGCCTGCACCTTATCATCCACGGATGCGATCCGTTTGTAAGATTCATCAACAAGATCGGAAATCTTGATTTCTTTTTTATGTATCATTTGTTTCAGTTCTGTGATTTTGTGATCAAATAATGACATACTGTCTCCCTCCTTTAATCCAGAATAGATGGCACACGGACATAGCCGTCTTTATGATCGGGAGCATTTTTCATGACATCCTCGACCGGAAGGCCTTTACCCGCTTCATCTTCTCTCATTACGTTTTTCATTTTCAGCACGTGTGTTGTCGGTTCCACGTTATCCGTGTCCACTTCATTAAGCTCCTCGGCAAACGAGATGATGCTGTCAAGCTGTTCTGTGAACATTTCAGCTTCTTCATCCGTAATGGCGAGTCTCGCCAAATGAGCGACATGCTTTACTTCTTCTATAGAAATTCGTGACATAAGATCCACCTCCGCATAATTCTCCGTTTCGTCATATAATACTGATCATATCAAAAACGAGCCCTCTAAAGCAACAAAACGCCGCCTTCTGAGGCATGATGAAACCCTCTCTATTTTATCCTAAATCGGGGAGAAAGAGAAACGAATTATATGTCAGAAAATTTTTACTTTTATAATTTATTGGTAGCGTTTTCATCTCTAAGCTGTTCTATGTTGGCGGGGATTTTTTCCTTGAGCGGGCCAGGTTTCGAGAGTTGATTGATCGGGGATACTTTGTTAGGTTTAGTAACCATAGCCAGCACTAAATCATGCGATCCGCATGGAATGACGACTAAAGGCTGGATCGCCGGCGCATATTCCGGCACTACTAATCTACAGAGGTGATGCAACATTTACATGAAAGAAGAGAGGGTCCAAAAACGTGAGTATTGAACTAATTATATCTCTTGGCATTTACTTTGCTGCCATGCTGTTAATCGGCTGGTACGCATTCAGGAAGACAACGAATATTAATGATTACATGCTGGGCGGAAGAGGACTCGGCCCGTTCGTAACGGCGCTGTCCGCAGGTGCGGCCGATATGAGCGCATGGATGCTGATGGGAGTTCCCGGCGCAATGTTCGCAACGGGGTTATCGACCTTATGGCTGGCGCTCGGTTTGACGATCGGCGCGTATTCAAATTATCTGCTGCTTGCTCCGAGGCTGCGCGCTTACACGGAAGTTGCGGATGATGCGATTACGATTCCCGATTTTTTCGATAAACGGTTCCGCCACTCGTCATCATTGCTGAAAATTGTTTCCGCCGTGATTATTATGATCTTTTTCACACTGTACACATCGTCCGGGATGGTATCCGGAGGCAGGTTATTTGAATCGGCATTCGGCGCCGACTACAAATTCGGTTTGTTTTTAACGGCCAGTGTTGTTGTGCTTTACACGCTGTTTGGCGGTTTCCTCGCTGTCAGTCTGACTGACTTTGTACAGGGAGCGATCATGTTTGCGGCATTAGTGCTTGTGCCGATCGTTGCTTTTACCCAGCTCGGGAGCGTTTCAACGACGATTGATTCGATCAACGCCGTTAACCCGAAACTATTGGATATCTTTAAAGGCGCGAGCGTCATTAGCATTATTTCTTATTTGGCATGGGGACTCGGCTATTACGGCCAGCCTCATATCATCGTACGATTTATGGCGATTAAAGAAGTGAAAGATTTAAAACCCGCCCGCAGAATCGGGATGAGCTGGATGGTTATTTCAGTTGTCGGTTCATTGCTTACCGGGATTATCGGGGTTGCGTATTCTCATCACTTCGGAGTCTCCGTAAAAGATCCGGAAACGATTTTCATTATTTTTTCTAAAATCTTGTTCCATCCGCTGATTACGGGCTTCTTGCTGTCCGCGATTTTAGCGGCGATCATGAGTTCCATTTCCTCACAGCTTCTCGTAACGGCAAGCGCCATTACGGAAGATTTATACCGCGCCTTTTTCAGACGGGAAGCGAGCGATAAAGAATTGGTCATGACCGGACGCCTGTCGGTATTGATCGTGGCCGTTATCGCCATTTTGCTTTCCATGAATCCGAACAGCACCATTCTTGATCTGGTCGGATATGCGTGGGCAGGTTTCGGTTCGGCTATCGGCCCGGCGCTCTTGCTCAGTCTGTACTGGAAACGGATGAATGAATGGGGAGCGCTTGCGGCGATGATTACCGGGGCCGCGGCCGTTTTAATCTGGATCACGACAGGGCTTGCCGCTTCAACCGGCGTATACGAAATCATTCCGGGGTTCTTCCTCAGTCTGATTGCCGGTATTGCCGTCAGCCTGCTGACAAAAAAACCGGCCGATGCTTCTTATCAGCTGTTCAGCCGGATGGAAGCTCTTTTGAAAAACAAGAAATAGACAAAAAGCCGTCAGATTTTATCCCTGACGGCTTTTTTCTTCCGCACTTGTCCTGCTATAAATACTGTGAGAAAATCATATCAATTTATTATAAGAAAAATTGCGGAGGTGCTGTGCAAATTGAGCTGGCCTATCGAACCAGACATTTTATTAAAGCTGGGCATTGCCACGCTGATCGGCATGATCATCGGTCTTGAACGCGAGCTGAAAAACAAACCGCTCGGACTGAAAACCTGTATCGTCATCGCCGTCAGCTCCTGTATGCTGACGATCGTCAGCATTAATGCGGCATATCATTTCCCAAAATATTACCGAATCATGATGGATCCGCTCCGCCTTCCCGCCCAAATCATTTCCGGCGTCGGTTTTATCGGCGCGGGCGTGATCCTGCGTAAAAGCAATGACGTCATATCCGGCCTGACGACATCGGCCATCATCTGGGGCGCAGCCGGGCTCGGTCTGGCTACAGGCGCCGGCTTTTATAAAGAGGCGTTCGCAAGCCTCTTGTTTATCCTGATCAGCGTCGAATTTCTTCCGTGGCTGATCAGAAAAATCGGTCCCAACCGCTTGAAGGAAAAAGATATCCGCGTGAGAATGTCTCTTTCCGATAAAGACAAAATGACCGAGATTTTAAAGGAAATGAAAAGCAAACAGCTCCGCATTCACTCCGTCCGGATTGATGATCTGGGCGAAAAAGAATTTCCGATTATGGAAGTGAAAGTCAGTGTTCATAAAAACCGCTACACTACTGACGTCTATTATGATATTAAAGAAATTCAAGGTGTCGTCGGAGTGAAGTGTGATACGTTATAAAAAACGCCGGGCTGGATTCAGCCGGCGTTTTTCTATTTATACGAATGCAGAAAAGTTATACTCCGTAATCGGGGTTTCATTTTCGATATCGCGCCTGAAGGTTTTCAGCATCTCAAGTTCCTCGTCCCCGAGTGAATTGAGGTCAAACGCCTGATGCAATAATCCGTAGATCAGCATATGGCGCAGCCGGAGGAAATCCGGGATGTGTTCAAACCATGCGGGGTCAAGGTCATTTTCTTCCCTATAGCCTTTCATAAAGTGAGTCATGAATTCACCCGTAAACGCGGCCTTGTCTTCATACGGGATGACCGGATACCACAACATGTTGTACAGCAGAATACTGATATCATTCACAAACCAATTGTAGCCGATATCATCAAAATCAAATGCAGTGATTTTTCCGTTGTCCCAATTGAAATTGCCGTGGTGCAGATCGGCGTGCACAAGGCCATAGTTTTCAGGGTTCTTCGGCAAACGGCGCAGTTTTTCCATTAGAGCATCCGCCCGCTCAAATACGAGATGCTGATCTGCGGGCACGTATTTTCTCAGCTTCAGCTGCTCCTCTTCATCCCATTCCTGCCTTTTATATGTCGGATCGCTCAGACGGTAGCTTTTCGTCAGCCGGTGCATGTTCCCCGTGTACTTTCCAAGCTCGTAAAACAGAGTTCCGTTCCAGTCTGATTCCTCCACTTTGCGTCCGGGCGCTTTTTCATAGACTCTTACTAAAAACGCTCCGCCTTTTCCATCCGGCACTTCTTCGACATCTTTGCCATTTAATGAAGGAATCGGCTTTGCTGCTGAAAGCCCTCCCTTTGCCAGATGATGAAGCCATTCCATTTCTCCGAGAATATATTCCGGTGTTCTTCTGATCGTATGCGTAATTTTTAAAATATAAGGTTCGTTATCTTTCACAATTTCATATACGTAGTTCTCGGCGTCCGCAATAAATTGAAACTTGGTAAAGCCGTATATTTCACCTGCTTCAGCGAGCACCTTATCTTCCTCAAAAATCGCTTTAATATCTTTATGCATGCTGATTCACCCTTTTCATAACGTTTGTAGGCGGTGTGTGTACTCAGCAAATGTCATTCATCAACATTCCTGCCCTTCTTCTTTCACAGCAGATTAGTAACATCCGCTTAGAATGAAATGTGTTTTCCTGTTAATTCCTGATTATACAAATATCTTAACATACCTCATTTCCTCGCTCCAACGATATCACAATAAAAAAAACCCTTGCTCATACAGAAATGAACAAGGGCATCTTGGTTAATCGTAAATATGGACGGTCGGTTCTTTGTCACCCGCATTGCGGACGATCAGCGCTTCCTGCCCGTCAGACGAGGTAATGTTAATTTCGACATCAACTGAGCCTTTTGAATAATAATCCATCAGCTCACCTGTTAAGTATTGGGTGAAGGCGATGACTTCGCTTTTCCCGTAAAATTGCATCGGGATTTCAATCTTCATTTTTCTCATTTCATCGTTTTCGTACATTGCCGTTCCGACGACTCCGGTGTAATTCGGGAAGTAGCTGTCGATGGCGTTTTTGAAGCGTTTAAATACTTCAGAATCATCAGGGTATTTCTTTGCCGTGTCTGTATCCGCCGGATAGAAGACGTACTTTTCTTTGACATCATCCCAGTTTGAAATGGTGGATGAGCCGGCTTTGACTTCTGTTTTTGCAATGTAATTCCCCGGTACGATTGATGTTTTCGGCGCTTGTTTATAAAGGGCGACGGTAATCGGCACATTTTTCAGGTTATCCATTTTCCGAAGGCGGTTAACGACTTCCTGGGCGATTTCTTCACCGTGGCTGCGGATCGTTTTGTCACTTAGCTCCACTTCCTGCTGCGGATCACCTGTGTTTTCACGGTAATAGTATACAGAGTTGAGAGCGAGACCGATCATGATACCGCCAAGCTGGATGGAATTTTTATCTTTTCTTACTAAGTAATCCTGCTCAAGCATGGACGCTAAGTAAATCGGGCTGTTTTCATTTTTCTCTTTTGCCGATCCCGAGCTTGGCAGCACGGGATTTAAGCCGAGATTCTGAAAATTGGAATCTGCCTTTTTCGCCTTTTTCAGATCACTGCCTTCTTTTTTGCGGTCAAGCCAGCTGAGTACCGTGTCCTCATCTAAATACTGGCCTTCCTGATACAAATAGTCATCCGTCGGGAACGTGTCTTGAGCGAGCCGCATCAGACCCGTCTCGAATTCATCGATGTCCAGCCTCGTGTTCAGCCGGTCCGCGGTCAGGCCGCGCGCTTTTCCGGCCTTAAACGGAAGCACCATTTTATAGTAGGAATCAGAGATATTATATTTCGGTATGATCGCTTTTTCAGAAGACTTTGCCGTTTTCTGCGTGATCTCTTCCTCTTTGTTCCCCCCGAAACTCGGCGAACAGGCCGACAGCATGAGTACTGCCGCCGTTGCCGTCGCCGCCAATGCCAACATCTTTTTCAATAGAAAACACTCCTCTTATTTCTTTAGCTCTCCCAATAGCTGTGCTTCATTCCATACTTCAATGTTTAATTCCTGCGCTTTTGTCAGCTTGCTTCCGGCCGCTTCTCCGGCAATCAGCAAATCTGTTTTTTTGCTGACAGATCCCGTCAGCTTTCCGCCGAGCGCTTCAATCTGCGCCTTGGCTTCATTTCTGGACAGCTCTTCAAGCTTTCCGGTCAACACGATGGTTTTGCCGGCAAAATAAGAGTCGCTGTCCTCCGCTTTTACTTTTTTCGGGCCTTTGTAGAGTGTGTTCACACCGAGTTCCTCAAGTTCATTCAATAGCTCAAGCATTTCTTCTTTGCGGAAATAGGTGATAACGGCATCAGCCATCTTTTCGCCGATTTCATCCACCGCAAGCAGCTCTTCTTCCGTGGCTTGTTTCAGATTTTCCAGGCTTTCAAAATGCATGGCGAGTGTTTTGGCCGCTTTTGAGCCGATAAAACGGATGCCGAGACCGAACAGCAGGCGTTCCAGCGAATTCTCTTTCGACTTTTGGATGGAGCTGATCAGATTGTCAGTTGATTTTTCCCCCATCCGCTCAAGCCGGATGACCTGCTCTTTCGTCAGCTTATACAAATCAGCGACATTACGGACGAGATGTTCACGGAAAAGCTGTGTGATGACACGTTCTCCGAGTCCGTCAATATTCATCGCGTTGCGTGAGACAAAGTGAATCAGGCCTTCTCTGATCTGCGCCGGACATTCCGGATTGATGCAGCGCAGCGCGACTTCTCCTTCAATGCGGACAAGTTCGCTTTCGCACTCAGGGCATCTGGTCGGCATATTGAATTCTTTTTCTTCCCCGGTCCGCTGTTCGATTAAGACATTGACGACCTCAGGGATGATGTCGCCCGCTTTTTTGACGACCACTTTATCGAGAATGCGGATATCCTTCTCTTTAATTAAATCTTCGTTATGAAGGGATGCTCTTGAGACCGTCGTTCCCGCGACTTTTACCGGTTCCAGAACGGCGGTCGGCGTAATGACGCCCGTTCTTCCGACATTCAGTTCGATATCGAGAAGTTTTGTCACGACCTCTTCTGCCGGGAATTTATAAGCAATCGCCCAGCGCGGGCTTTTTGCCGTATATCCGAGCTCTTCCTGCTGGTCGAGCGAATCGACTTTGATGACGATTCCGTCAATTTCATACGGGAGATCGGCCCGCTTCGCCTGCAGCTCTTCGATCATTTCAATGACTTCATCTATCGTGGCGCATTTTTTCCGTTCCTGGTTTGTTTTAAAACCGAGCTCATCCAGAAAATCCAGGCCCTGACTCTGTGTTTCCACACCCATTTCGTCAAGCTCCGCTATACTGTAGACGAAGATGTCAAGATTTCGTTTCGCTGCAATTTTCGGATCGAGCTGTCTGAGTGAGCCCGCAGCCGCATTCCGGGGATTGGCGAACGGCTCCTCTTCATGTTTCAGCCGTTCTTCATTGAGCGCTTCAAATGACTGTTTCGGCATGTACGCCTCTCCGCGCACTTCTATGGAAAGATTCCGTTTCATTTTCAGCGGAATGTTGCGGATCGTTTTTAAGTTTTCCGTGATATCTTCGCCCGTCGTTCCGTCTCCTCTTGTCGCGCCTCTGACGAAATAGCCGTCTTCATAACGGAGAGAAACAGCAAGACCGTCTATTTTCAGCTCCACATTATAAGCGACGCCGTCACCGACAGCCTGACGGACGCGGCGGTCAAAATCGCGGAGGTCATCATCGTTAAATGCGTTGCCGAGACTGAGCATCGGCGTGCCATGCTGCACCTTTTGAAACGATTCAAGCACCGCTCCCCCGACCCGCTGTGTGGGCGAATCGGGCGTTCTGAGCTCCGGGTGCTCTTCCTCTATGGCAATCAGCTCCTGCATCAGTCTGTCGTACTCGGAATCCGGCACGCTCGGTTCATCTAAGGTGTAATATTCATAACTGTACTGATCGATGGTGCGGCGCAATTCTTCTGCCCGGTGTTTCGCTGTTTCTTTGTCCATCATGTTCTTCCTTTCCTCTTCAGGTTACTGCTTTTCAATCGGCGCAAAAGCGGCAAGCAGACGCTTCACGCCGACTGGGCTCGGGAATGCGATATCAAGCTCGGTGCTTTCGCCTTCTCCTTTTACGCTGACAACCGTTCCGGTGCCCCATTTTTTATGGCCCGCTTTATCGCCGACCGCCCAGCTGAGCGAGTCGCCGCCTGTTTTGTTCGCATAGGAAACGGGACGGGATACGGGCCCGCGTTTTGGCTGCACTTTTCTTCCCGGCTGCATGCGAGGTGTTTTCTTCTCATTTAGGTTCTCCAATAAATCGCCAGGTATTTCCCTGATAAAGCGGGATTCCGGATTCATATTGGTGCGGCCGAATAAGGTTCGCATTTTGGCATTCGTTAAATACAGTTCTTCTTCCGCCCTCGTAATGCCTACATATGCGAGCCTGCGTTCTTCTTCCATCTCGGCTTCTTCCATCAGGGAGCGGCTGTGCGGGAACACGCCTTCTTCCATGCCCATTAAGAACACGACAGGAAATTCAAGCCCCTTAGCGGCGTGCAGTGTCATTAAAGTGACGGCATCCTTTCCGCCTGATTCCTCTTCCTTCTGGTCAAGCTGGTCAATATCCGCAATCAGCGCCAAATCAGTCAGAAACGCGACGAGAGACTTGTCTTCGCTTTTTTGTTCGAAGTTTTTCGTCACGGAAAGAAACTCGTCGATATTTTCAAGACGGCTTTGGGCTTCGATTGATTTTTCGGCCTTCAGCATTTCTCTGTATTCCGTTTTCTCGAGAATTTCTTCCGTGAGTTCCGTAATGGACAGGTAATCCTGCATGTTCGTCAGATTTTCAATCATCGCGCCAAAGCCGTCAAGTGCGTTTGCCGCTTTCGCGCTGACGCCGATGAAATCAACCTGTTTGACCGCCTGGAACATTGACATTCCGTTCATCGCCGCATATGAAGCGATTTTTTCTAGTGAAGTTGCGCCGACGCCCCGCTTCGGCACATTGACGATCCGCGTAAAACTGATGTCGTCGTCCGGGTTTGACACAAGGCGCAGGTATGCGAGAATGTCTTTAATTTCTTTCCTGTCGTAGAACTTGGTTCCGCCGACGATATTGTAGTTCAGTCCGGATTTTAAAAGGGTTTCCTCAATGACGCGCGACTGGGCGTTTGTCCGGTATAAAATCGCGATATCGGAAAGCTTCCGCCGGCCCGAGCTGTGCAGCTCATAAATTTTGCCCGCGACGAATTGGCCTTCGCCGAATTCATTGTCGCCGCTGTAATAAGAAAGCTTGATGCCTTCGTCATTTTCCGTCCACAGGTTTTTCGGCTTGCGGTTTGAGTTGTTTTTGATCACTTCGTTAGCCGCTTGCAGAATACGCTTTGTTGAGCGGTAATTTTGCTCGAGCAAAATCACGTTTGCGCTCGGATAATCTTTTTCAAAGGAAAGGATATTCGCGATATCCGCCCCGCGCCATCTGTAAATGGACTGGTCGGAGTCACCGACGACGCAGATATTTTCAAGACGGGCCGCAAGCTGCTTCACAAGCAGGTATTGCGCCCTGTTCGTATCCTGATACTCGTCTACGTGAATGTACTGGAATTTGCGCTGATAAAACTCAAGCACTTCCGGCACACGCTCGAAAAGCTTAATCGTCGTCATGATTAAATCATCAAAATCGAGCGATTGGTTTTTCAGCAGTTTTTTCTGATAATCGGTATACACGTCACTCGTGACCTGATCGTAGTAGCCGCCGGCCGTTTTTGCGAATTCCTCAGGTTCGATCAGCTCGTTTTTTGCGCTGCTGATGGAGCCTAAAATACTTCTCGGATCAAACTTTTTCGGATCGATATTCCGCTCTTTCAGAATCCCTTTAATAACGGAAAGCTGATCAGCCGTATCAAGAATGGAGAAATTTCGGTTGATGCCGATTCTGTCAATATCCCTGCGCAGAATCCGCACACACATGCTGTGGAAGGTGGAAATCCAGATTTCATCCGCGCCGGGTCCGAGAATGCTCTCCACCCGCTCCTTCATTTCTCTGGCGGCTTTATTTGTAAATGTAATCGCCAGAATGTTCCATGGCGCCACGTGTTTTTCCGCCATTAAGTATGCGATTCTGTGCGTCAGCACACGTGTTTTTCCGCTTCCCGCGCCCGCCATCAGAAGCAGCGGACCGTCCGTCGTCTTGACCGCTTCCTGCTGAACGGGATTTAATCCGCTTAATAATTGATTGCTAATGTAATTCATATCCGTTCACCGCCTATCAAACATAAGTTCTATCATAAATCAATTTCGTCCGCTTGACTACTTTGTCTTTACAGCCGCCACCGTTTTAAGCGCCTGATCAAAATCTTCATATACGGCATTTCCGACAACGATGACATCGGCATGACGGCCGAACCGTTCCGCCGTTTCCGCGTCTTTAATGCCGCCTCCGTAAAACAGGACGGACTTGTCCAGCACAGCCTTCGTTTTCTCCACCGTTTCTATGTCCGCCAGCATCCCGCTGTATTCCAGATAAAAAATCGGGAGATGAAGCAAATGTTCCGCAACCCGCGCATAGGCGAGAATATCTTCTGTTTCTATATGTGTATCCGCCTCCGTCAAAGCGGCCGCCTTACAATCAGGGTTGACGATGCAGTAGCCCTCCGTCACGATTTCCTCCATTGACATGAGCTCTCCGTATTCTTTCATCGCCTGATGATGCATGCCGACAATCCAGTCCGCCTTTTTGCTGTTGAGCACACTCGGAATGAAATAAAGATCAAACCCGGGCACAATGGAATCAATCGTCGACACCTCAAGTACGCACGGCACTAAAAACCGCCGCACCTTTGACATCAGTCTCAGCACATTGTCCTCGGTGATATTGTCGCTTCCTCCGATCACAATGGCGTCAGTCCCTGATTCACAAAGCCGTTCCAGCTGTTCATCCGGTAAATCTTTATTCGGATCGAGTTTAAAAACATGCTTCCACTCGTTAACATCGTACATGCGTTTTCGTTCCTCCATTCGTTTCTTGCCATTTAAACATTATAACAAATTCGTTTGGCCCGGAAAAACGGAAAAAGACGTCATTCACCTGATTCACAAAAAAAGATTGCGCTCCGCCGGACGGGAAACGGCTATGTTTGAAAACAGACAATATGTGGAATGTCAAAGAGAAAAAAGACAAGGAGTCTGATCTCAATGGAACAAGCCATTATCGTACTGATTTGTATATTGATTTTTATTATTTTAGTTCCCGCCGCACTGTTTCTCTGGATATACATAAGAGACGAAAAGCAGGAAGAACATTCAGTGCTGCGCAATTATCCCGCAGCGGGAAAACTGCGCTATATATTTGAAAAAATCGGACCTGAGCTGCGGCAGTATTTATTCAGCAATGATAACGAAGAACAGCCGTTTTCCCGGAGAGAATATGAACAGACGGTCATGTCCGGAAAGTATAAGAGCAGAATGATGGGCTTCGGCTCAGAACGGGATTTCAATCAGCCGGGCTATTATATCCGTAACGCCCTCTTCCCGAAACAAAGGGAGGAGCTGCGCGCAGATCAGACGCCGAAGATCGACACGATGGTATACAAGATTGACAAAGACAACCTGCTGAAACGCAGCGAACACCGCGAAAAAGCAAAAGCGGACCCTTATTACCTGCATCCGGACGATGTGCAAGTGATCGGCCGCGATACATGCAAGAAGCCGTTTTATGTGAAAGGGTTAATCGGACAATCAGCGATGAGCTACGGCTCACTTGGCGACCGGGCAATCACCGCCCTGTCAAAAGGGCTGCACCAGGCCGGCGGCACATGGATGAATACAGGCGAAGGCGGCCTGTCTGAGTATCACCTGAAAGGCGGCGCGGATATTATCTGCCAAATCGGCCCCGGGCTGTTCGGCGTCCGCACCGAAGATGGAGAATTTTCGTGGGAAGAATTTAAGAAAAAAAGCCGCCTCGAGCAGATTAAAGCCTTTGAATTAAAGCTTGCGCAAGGGGCGAAAGCAAGAGGCGGGCATATTGACGGTTCAAAGGTGACCGAAGAAATTGCCGCCATCAGAAATGTGCAGCCCGGACAATCCATTGACAGCCCAAACCGCTTCAACGAGTTCTCAAATGTTCCGGACATGCTTGATTTCATTGAGAAATTAAGGACTGTCGGTGAAAAACCGGTCGGTATCAAAATTGTCCCGGGCAGCCGCAAAGACCTTGAAGACCTTATTTCCTGTATGAGTTCATCAGGCAAACTTCCCGACTTTATTACGATTGACGGCAGTGAAGGGGGAACGGGAGCTTCTTTCCATGAGCTGGCGGATTCCGTCGGCCTGCCAATTCTGACCGGCCTCCCCCTTGTTGACGGCCTTTTGAAGACATACGGGATAAGAGATAAGCTGAAAATTTTCGCATCCGGAAAGCTGCTCACTCCGGATAAGATTGCCGTTGCCCTCGCGTTAGGCGCGGATTTTGTCAATATTGCCCGGGGAATGATGTTTTCAGTCGGCTGTATCCGCGCTCAAGTATGCCACACCAATCATTGTCCTGTCGGAGTGGCGACAACCGACCCAAAACTTCAGCGCGCGCTCAGTATCGAGGATAAACAGCACCGCGTCTGCAACTACGTGCTCTCATTGCGTGAAGGGCTGTTTCACCTCGCCGCGGCGGCGGGCATCAGCTCACCGATTCATTTTTCAGCTGAACACATCGTATACCGGGAGGAAGACGGAAGCCTGAGGGAACTTCCCGGCCTTTTGAATCAGCACGCATAAAAAAAACCGCCTGCCGTCATCGGCAGAGCGGTTTTTTACGTAGCTGAGGAGGATTCTCCTTTGTTTACGCGGTCAAGCGCCATTTCATAGGCGTCGTTACCGTAATTTAAGCATCTCTTCACCCGGGAAATCGTCGCTGTGGAAGCACCCGTTTCGCTTTCTATTTTGTGATACGTATTTCCTTCGCGGAGCATTCTTGCCACTTCCAAACGCTGCGCCAGCGATTGGATTTCATTAATCGTACAAAGATCGTCAAAGAAACGATAGCATTCCTCCAGATCTTTCAGCGATAAAATAGATAAAAATAACTGGTCCAGTTCTTTTCCGCGTAATTTATCGATTTGCATCGTCAAACACCTTCTCCTTTACTAATGGAAGCTGCATCGAGATCAGGCACGATATTAATCCATGTCTTTCCTGGCACAAACGGAAGAATCTCACCGCCTTTTACGGGCAGAATACGGCCGTCTTTATATTCCCAGTCTGACTCTATAACATCGCCGTGCTGAAGCAGGAGGCCCTTCCCCCCTGACTGAATATCGATGGCCCGCCTTCCATCTTTGTCTGTCATGCGATGGCCGGCTTCAACAATAAAAATGTTGTGCATGGCTAAAGGCTTTCCGGTCTCCCGGTCTGTCGCTTTCACACCATCAGAGCTTCTTGTATAAGCATCAGCTTTTTTATCATAATCGTATTCGACAAGATTTGTAATGTTTTGTGTTCCATAATCTATCCGAATATTGTAGGTTTCATTTCCTGGTTTTGCATCTGATGTCTGAAATGGGAGCGGTTCTGTTTTTCCGTTCAGCTTGTATCCTTTTTGTTCCGCCGCCTTCCTGATATTGTCATACGACGTGTAGGAATTGTGGGGCGGCTTGCTGAAATCGGCTCTCCAAAACAGGCTTCCGTCAAAATCCAAACCGTTTATATAATCGTAAGCTCCGGACTCCAGCTGCTTTTTTGCGCCGGGACTCCAGCCATGATGGACAAATATGCTGTTAAACCCGCTGCTGAGCGTGACAAAATATTCCCTCGCGCTCCGCACAGGCCCGACCGTTTCCGGCATCTCACTTTGAAAAATCGCGAGAAACCGCGTAATCCGGCCCTCCGCGAGCGCTTCGATGACAACATCCGCCTTTGACAGCCCGGATTGGGGCCTCGCCTTCGGATGATTATTCACTGCGACTGCAATCGGACGGCGTTTTGCAAGCTTCTGCTCAGTTTTCAGCCCCGTTAAAGGAGCTTCCGCTTCTTTCGGCTGCACCTGATCGGCATTATTCTGCCGGCAGGCGGCAAGCAGCAAAAACGCAAAACAAAGCATACAAACGGTTTTCCATCTTTTCATATGTCGGCTCCCTGCTTTTATATTTTAACGCATTATCGATGGAAAGAGTACAGTTTTTTTCATCACGTCGAATATTCCTCTCGGCGTAATGCGGATATAAGGCAGGTGTGTGCTCTGCAAAAAGAGCAGCGTATAGATCGGATCGCAGAATCGGTAGCCCCGCTCCTCCAGCAACATCCTCAGTTTTTGCTCTTTCTCAAGCACTTCTTCATACTTCTCCGCGGATGCAGAACCGTTTAAGGCGAGGGGAATCTCATGCAGAATCTTCCCGTTTTCGGCAAGCACGATTCCGCCGCCGATTTCTTTCATCCGTGAGAAAGCGAGCAGGATATCTTCTTTATTTTTTCCGGCAGCGATAATATCTCCGGTTGTCGTGTAGGAACTGACAAAGCCCTGCACCCGATCGGCAAAACCTTTCAGCATTGTATTGACCCGCCATTTTCCATGCTTATCGAGAAGCGTGAGATAGCATTCATCATGATCAAAAGAAAGCTGGTCAACAGAATTATCAATCGCAATCATATACGGCTCCATAATGACCGCGTTGCGCATGGTCACACCCATCGGCATTGAAAACTGTAAATCATCCATCGTCATATCATATGAAAGCTCAAGAGGGACAAGACCGCCCTTTTTCCAATCCGTTTCTGTAAACGCATTCATATTTCGGCCGTCTTCCCTCAGCAGGATGCCTTTGGAGATCACCGTGACCGGGTCCGGATTCATCGGGTCATCGAGAATGTTCAATGAAGCAAGCCGTCCCGGACCGACCACACCGAGAAAGTCGTCCATCTGATAATACTTCGCGATATTAAAGGAGGCCATATTGTAGGCATCGATCGCCGGAACTCCTTCCTCCAAAGCGATTTTGATTAATTCATTCGTCATGCCGCCTTTATAAAAAAGCGGCGTCGCTCCATCCGTCGTGTAGAAGAAATGATCATAATGCCGGAAGCCTTTTTGATGGAGATCCTGCAAAATCGTTCTCAAATCAGGGCGGATGGATGAATGTCTGAGCGAAACATAGTAGCCCAATTCAAGCCGTCTCATCACCTCGCCGCCATTCATCGCCTCGTGGTCGGAATCCGCTCCGAACAGTTTCATCTTCGTCAGTGTTTTTTCAGAGGCTCCGGGAAAATGCCCTTCTATCCGCTTGCGCAGTTTCTTTGTCGCCTGCATGCAATGAAGCATCAAGTCATCGCCGTCCATGAGGCGCGGCCATCCGGTCAATTCTCCGCCTTGAATGACATCCGGGTGCTCCATCCATTGCTTGCGGACATCAAAAGAAAGAAGCTGATCCTCATTCAGCACTTCAGTCTGCAGATCATATCTGGACCACCAGAAGTATTGCACCGGCTGTTTTTTCAGTTCCTCTAATATAGTAAGCGCTTTCTTTTTACCGCTATGCAAAAGAAAAAACAAGTTATCATTAACAAACGTCGTTGTTCCGAATTGAGACACATATTCGGCGAGCGTTTGGGGATTATATATTTGAAAAGGATGTGTATGCGGTTCAATGTAACCTGGCACAATGTATTTTCCTTCACAATTTATGGTATGAATGTGCTCTGCTGCATCAGGAAGCTCATGACCAACATATACAATTCGGTCTCCATAAATCCAGACATTCTTTTTCAGCCATTGTTTTAAAAAAGGATTTAATACGAGAGCATCCCGTAAAAGTAGCGTTGGAAGCAGCTTTGAGTCTACAACATCCGCCTGTGATCTGATGTCTTTATTTTTCCAGTTAAAGGTACGTTCGGACATTCACATACTCTCCTTCGCTTATATTAGACCCATCGTATCACATCCGCACAAATATCGCACGGCTAAAACGTTACAAATTATTGAAGATGAATGAAAAACTTTTTCTAAGGGAGCTGAAATGATGAAACCGAATATCAGTTTATTAAATGCCGTTATGCGCATCACTTGCGGCCTCACCATTTTGTCTGCTGCTTCAGCGAAATACACGAGAAAACCTTGGTGCAAGATGCATCTCTTCTGTATGATGATGGGCGCGATGAAAGCGGCATCCGGCATCCTCCGCTTCTGTCCGGTGACATATATGTTCCAAACCGGAATGAATCAGGATGACAGCCATCAGCAAGAAAAATAACAAGCCGTTTCGGCTTGTTATTTAATTTCTCCTGTCCCGCGAGTCTGAGAAGAATCCGTCTATACGCCGGAGGACTTCATCGATGACTGCGTGTCACACGGCAAGCCGACAGTCTTAGTCGTCTTTTCAGAAGAAACCCCGCATCTTATATGACGCGGGGTTTTCCTCTTTATCGCTGCGATGCTTTCAGCGCACGGGCGCCGATGTCGCTTCTGTAAAACAGTCCGGGTTTTGTCAGCCCTGAAACGGTGCTGTACACTTTATCTCTCGCCGCTTCAAATGTCCCCGCAAATGCCGTGACATTGGCGACCCGGCCGCCGTTTGTAACAAATTGTCCGCCGTCTTTTTTCGTTCCGGCATGAAAAACGGCGATCCCGTCTTCAGCGGACGTCAAACTGCCGATCGGAGTGCCTTTCGCATAGCCTTCCGGATAGCCTTCAGAAGCCAGCACAACGCTGACAGCGGCCGTATCCTTCCACCTTAGGTCAACATCCTTCTCATGCAGAAGATCTAAGAGCACCTGAATGAGGTCAGATTCCATTCTCGGCACGACGACCTGTGTTTCCGGATCTCCGAAACGCGCGTTGAATTCAATGACTTTTGATCCGTTTTCCGTCAGAATCAGCCCCGCGTACAGCACGCCCGTGAAGGAGCGTCCCTCTTTCACCATTGCTTTTGCCGCCGGCTTCACAATCGTTTCGACTGCGCTTCTGACGATATCATCGGAAATGTGCGGCACCGGTGAGTAGGCTCCCATTCCGCCCGTATTCGGCCCTTTGTCTCCATCGAAGGCGCGTTTATGATCTTGAGCGATTACCATCGGATAGACGGTCTCCCCTTTTACAAACGCCATTAAAGAAAATTCTTCGCCGGCGAGGAACTCTTCAATGACAACGGATGCGCTCGCCTCCCCGAATTTCTCATCCTCAAGAAAATCGTGCAGGCATTCAACCGCTTCTTCTTCCGTCATCGCGACCGTGACACCTTTTCCGGCGGCAAGCCCGTCCGCTTTAATGACAATCGGCGCGCCTTTTTGCTGCACATATGCTTTCGCCTCTTCAAATGAAGTAAACGTCTCATACTCCGCCGTCGGAATGCCGTATTTTTTCATTAAATCCTTGGCAAACTGTTTGCTCCCTTCAATGATTGCCGCTTTTTCAGACGGTCCGAAAACAAGCAGTCCGGCTTTTTCAAACTCGTCGGCTATCCCTTCAATCAGAGGAACTTCAGGGCCGATAATCGTCAGGCCGACATGATGTTCTTTCGCAAACGCAATGAGTGCGGCATGATCGCTTTCTTCAATGTTGACCAGCGTCGCGCAGTCTGCCATACCGTCATTTCCGGGCGCGGCGTACACCGTGTCAACAAGCGGGCTTTGCGCCGCTTTCCAAGCCAATGTATGCTCTCTGCCGCCTTTTCCGATAATCAATACATTCACGCTTCGTTCCCCCTCTTAATGTTTGAAATGTCTGATGCCGGTGAATACCATGGCGATGCCGTATTCATCCGCTTTTTTAATCGAATCTTCATCGCGGACCGATCCGCCTGGCTGGATAATCGCCGTGACACCGGCTTTTGCGGCTTCTTCGACTGTATCCGGCATCGGGAAAAACGCGTCTGATCCGAGCGCGCTGCCTTTTGCTTTTTCTCCGGCCTGCTCAATGGCGATTTTAGCTGAACCGACGCGATTCATCTGCCCCGCTCCCACACCGACCGTCATATGGTCTTTTGCAAGAACGATCGCGTTGGATTTCACGTGTTTGACGACTTTCCAGGCCAGCTTCAAATCTTCCCATTCCTGCTCGCTCGGCTCTCTTTTTGTCGGGATGCTGATGTCGGCGTCATCAAATCCATGGACGTCTAAATCTTGAATCAAAAGACCGCCCTGTACGGATGTCAGCTGTTTTTCTTTCTTCCCTGATGCGGACACGTCAAGCGTGAGCAGACGAAGGTTTTTCTTCGCCGTCAGTACGTTCAGCGCTTCTTCACTGAAAGAAGGGGCGATAATGATTTCTAAAAAGATGCCGTGAAGGGCTTCAGCCGTTGCCTGATCAACTTCACGGTTCAGCGCGATGATGCCGCCGAAAATGGAGGTTTTATCAGCTTCATACGCTTTATTGAATGCTTCCTCAATTGAAGCTCCCGTACCGACTCCGCACGGGTTCATATGTTTAACGGCAACAGCTGCGGGTTCTGTAAATTCCCGGACGATTTGAACGGCCGCATCCGCGTCCTTAATATTGTTGTAAGAAAGCTCTTTGCCGTGAAGCTGTTTTGCCGCCGCGATGGAACCGGAGACGGGAAGTGCGCTTTGATAGAAAACAGCCTCTTGGTGAGGGTTTTCACCATAGCGGAGCGATTGTTTTTTCTCAAATGTAACGGTGAATTGCTCAGGGTCTTTCTCACCGGTCTCGCGTGTTAAGTAATCAGCGATTAATGCGTCGTATGCCGCGGTATGGCGGAATACTTTGGCCGCAAGCTCGCGTTTTCTTTTAAGCGAAACGCCGCCGTGTTCTTTAATCTCATTGAGCACGGAGCTGTAATCGGCCGGATCTGTGATGACCGTCACATCCTGATGGTTTTTCGATGCGGCGCGCAGCATGCCGGGACCGCCGATATCAATGTTTTCTATCGCTTCATCGTATGTTACGTCTTCTTTCGAAATCGTTTCTTTAAACGGGTAAAGGTTGACGACCACAAGGTCAATGGGGGCAATGCCATGCTCATTGATCTGCGCCATATGCTCTTCATTGTCTCTTACGGCAAGCAGTCCGCCGTGAATATTAGGATGGAGCGTTTTTAACCGTCCGTCCATAATTTCAGGGAATCCGGTCACTTCTGAAATGCCGATGACATCCACACCGTTTTCCTGAAGAAGTTTTTTTGTTCCTCCGGTCGAAATGACTTCGACGCCGAGCTCTGTCAGTTCCTTTACGAAAGGTACGAGATTTGTTTTATCAGAAACACTGATTAGTGCGCGTTTGATTGTCATGCCTTTTCACCTCTGTTATTTAGTCCCAGCAGCTGTTTCACAACGCTCGGATACCATTTGTGCTCAAGCTCGTGTATTGTATGCTCTATGTCTTCAAGCGTATCGTTTTCCTGTATTTCGAATGCTTTTTGCGCGATAATCGGTCCGGTGTCCATGCCTTCGTCGACGTAATGAACGGTAATGCCCGCCACTTTCACACCGGCCCGATACGCCTGTCCGACAGCGTCAATCCCGGGGAATGCCGGAAGAAGCGAGGGATGTATATTAATAATGCGGCCCCCGTATGCTTCAAGCAGCGTATCTCCAATCAGTCTCATATAGCCGGCGAGAACGATTAATTCCGCCCCGTGCAGGCGCAGCTGTTCAATAACGGCCCGTTCAAAGGCCGCTTTGTTTTCAAAAGATGACGGTTCAAAGGCGAATGACGGAATGTGTAAAGCCTCCGCCCTTTCCACCGCCTTTGCCTGAGGCTTATCCGTCACGAGAAGCGAGAGCTCCGCATCCCACTTCTCTTCTCTCATGCGTTTGGCAATGGCCTCGAAGTTCGATCCGTTTCCTGAAGCAAATACCGCAAACTTTTTCATGAAAGAGCCGCACCGCCGAAAGAAATGCCTTCGCCCCGCTTGACCCGGCCGATCAAATAAGCCTTCTCGCCCTGAGCTTCAAGCGTGTCGATAACGTCTGTCAAGTCCTCTTCTTTAACGGCAAGGACAAAACCGATGCCCATATTAAAGACATTGAACATTTCTTCTTCTTTCAGCTTGCCGTGCTCCTGCAGAAACGGAAAAATCGGCGGGATCGGCCATGATCCGTGATCAATTTCCGCGCTCAATCCGTCCGGCAGCATCCGCGGGATGTTCTCGATGAATCCTCCGCCTGTCACATGCGCCATGCCGTCCACCTTACCGCTTTTCACCGCCTTGAGCACCGGCTTCACATATATTCTCGTCGGTTCCAGCAATTCTTCTCCGAGAGGACGCGCAAACGGTTCATAGACAGTATCCAAATCAAGTCCGCCGTCATCAAGAAGCACTTTTCTCACTAGGGAAAATCCGTTGCTGTGAAGGCCGCTTGAAGTAAGTCCGATTAAGAGATGCCCCTCTTCAATATGTTCACCGGTGACGATTTCGTCTTTTTCCGCGACGCCGACTGAAAAGCCCGCAATATCGTATTCATCAGCCGTATACAGCCCCGGCATTTCCGCCGTCTCACCGCCGATAAGCGCTGATCCTGACTGCTCGCATCCGTCCGCCACGCCCTGAACGATCTGCTCAATTTTCACCGGATCAGCCTTGCCGACCGCCAAATAATCAAGGAAAAACAGCGGCTCCGCTCCTTGGGCAAGCACATCGTTTACACACATCGCGACCGCATCGACGCCGATCGTGTCATGCTTATCCATTGAAAATGCGAGTTTCAATTTGGTGCCGACACCGTCTGTTCCGGAAATTAAAACAGGCTTTTGATACGGAAGCTCTGACAGATCAAACATTCCGCCAAAACCGCCCAGGCTTCCCATAACGCCGAGCCTTTTCGTGCGCTCCACGTGTTTTTTCATTCGTTTGACGGCTTCGTATCCGGCTTCGATGTCAACTCCGGCATTTTTATAAGCATCAGACATCCCTATCACTCCTTGTCAATTCGTTTCTCCTTAAAAGGCAGAAAGAGAAAGGCAGCCTGAATTCCCGCTGCCTTTATGTCATTTTCACATTTTATTTTGTCAGCACCGCTTCTTTTACGTGAGGAAGCACTGTATCCTGATAAATTTCCGTCGGATATTTGCCCGTAAAACAAGCGAGGCATTGTCCGCAATTGGTGTCTTCAAATTTTCGGCCGACTCCTTTTAACAATCCGTCTACACTTAAGAAAGAAAGCGTGTCAGCACCGATGATCTGGCGGATTTCTTCCACAGAATGAGAGGAAGCGATCAGCTCCTCATGGGTTGATGTGTCGATGCCGTAGAAGCACGGATGAGCGATCGGCGGTGAACTGATCTTGACGTGCACCTCTGTCGCTCCCGCTTCTCTGAGCATTGTGACAATCCGGCGGCTTGTCGTCCCGCGCACGATGGAATCATCAACCATGACGACCCGTTTTCCTTCGACAACACCGCGGACGGCGGACAGCTTCATTCTGACACCTTGCTCACGGAGAGCCTGTGACGGCTGGATAAACGTTCTGCCGACATAACGATTTTTAATGAGACCGAGTTCGTACGGGATGCCCGTTGCCTCGGCATAGCCGATGGCTGCAGAAATACTGGAATCCGGCACGCCTGTGACGACATCCGCTTCAACCGCGGACTCCTGGGCAAGCATTTTTCCGAGGTTTTTCCGGGCGCTGTGCACGTTAATGCCGTCGATATTGCTGTCAGGTCTTGAGAAATAAATGTACTCCATGCTGCAGATGGAACGGTTGATATTCATGGAGAAACGCTCTGATTTCATGCCTTCATCATTGATGATCAGCATTTCGCCCGGCTCTACCTCGCGAAGGTATGTCGCACCGACCACATCGAATGCGCACGTTTCTGAAGCGACGACGTAAGCATCACCCAACATGCCGATTGACAGCGGTCTGAGTCCGTTCGGGTCAAGCGCTACGATCATTTCTGTTTCAGTCATGATTAAAAAGGCATAAGCGCCTTTCAGCATGGACAGCGAATTTTTGATTTGATCCTTCAGCGAAAAGTGTCCGCTGCGTTTAATCAGATGAGCCAGCACCTCCGTATCGGAGGAAGTCTGAAAGATGCTCCCTTGGTTTTCAAGCTGCTGCTTCAACTGTGTGGCGTTGACCAAGTTGCCGTTATGGGCGAGCGCGAGGCTGCCGTTGTTTTGCGAACGGAACAGGAGCGGCTGAACATTTTCATATCCGCCTCCGCCAGCCGTCGCATAACGGACGTGCCCGATCGCGCCTTTTCCCTTCACTTTGCTCAGTTCGCCGTTTTGAAAAACCTCGGTAATAAGCCCCTGTCCTTTATGCGCCGTCAGTTTTTCACCGTCAGTTGCGACAATTCCCGCGCCTTCCTGTCCCCTGTGCTGGAGGCTGTGCAGGCCGTAATACGTGATCTGCGGAGCTTCTTCATGTCCCCAGATGCCAAACACACCGCATTCTTCATTCAGGCCTTTGATTTCAGCAAGCATGGAATAGCTCCTTTCCACGCGCGCTCAAGTTCTTTCGTTTGCGCGTGAACCAATTGTTGTCCGTCCTGGTTTTGAATCGCCAGAAGTCCGTCAGCCGTTACCTCGCCGATATGAACCGCATCGGCCGCAGCCGCTTCAAACGCCGCTTGGTGTTCTTTTTTCACCGAAACGACGAAGCGGGATTGAGATTCAGAGAATAATAATGCCGCTTCCCCTTCTACAGTCACGTTGGCGCCAAGGTTTTCCGTCGTCATGACGCTTTCTGCAATCGCTACGCCTAAGCCGCCTTCTGATACGTCATGCGCTGATTGAACGAAGCCTTTTTTAATCGCGTCAAGCAATGCTTTTTGGCGTGACAGCTCTATATCAAGATCGATTTGCGGCGCTTTGCCGTAAATGCGGCCTTCTGTCATTTTTTGCAGTTCGCTTCCGGCAAACTCAGGTTTTGTTTCGCCGATCACGTATACAAGATCCCCCGCTTGTTTGAAATGCTGTGTCGTAATATGAGCGGTATCTTCAATTAAGCCGACCATGCCGATAACAGGCGTCGGGTAGATCGCCGTTCCGTTCGATTCATTATAAAGTGATACGTTTCCGCCGATGACGGGTGTGCTGAGAACATTGCACGCCTCGCTGATGCCGTCGGCCGCTTTTTCGATCTGCCAGAAAATTTCAGGTTTTTCCGGGTTTCCGAAATTCAGATTATCCGTGACCGCAAGCGGTTCGGCGCCGGAGCATACGATGTTGCGCGCCGCTTCGGCAACGGCGATTTTTCCGCCTTCTTCTGGATCAAGATATAAATAACGGGCGTTACAATCCGTCGTCATCGCCAGCGCTTTTTTCGTGCCGCGGATTCTGAGCACTCCCGCGTCAGAGCCCGGAGCGACCACCGTATTTGTGCGCACCATGTAGTCATATTGATCGTACACCCACTCTTTGCTGGCGATTGTCGGCTGCTGCAGCAGGGCAAAAAGCGTCTCTGTCGCATCTTTTACTTCAGGCGCGGGAACTTCCGTTTCCTGAAACTCGCGGTAGTACGCGGGTTCTGCTGACGGCTTGTGGTATACAGGTGCTTCTTCCGCCAGCGCGTCGACCGGAAGCTCGCAAACAACCTCTCCGTTATGGCGGAGGCGGAGCATTTTATCATCCGTAACATGACCTACGGAAACCGCTTCAAGATCATATTTATCAAAAATATCGACAATTTCCTGTTCACGTCCGCGTTCAATGACGAGAAGCATGCGTTCCTGAGACTCAGAAAGCATCATTTCGTAAGCGGTCATACCTGTTTCCCGCTGTGGAATGAGATCAAGGTTCATTTCAATGCCTGAGCCGGCTTTGCTTGCCATTTCAGCACTCGAACTTGTCAGACCGGCCGCCCCCATATCCTGAATGCCGACTAAGGCGTCGCATTGGATGACTTCAAGGCATGCTTCCAAGAGAAGTTTTTCCATGAAAGGATCGCCGACCTGCACCGCGGAACGTTTTTCTTCAGATGAATCTGACATTTCTTCCGATGCGAAAGTAGCGCCGTGTATGCCGTCGCGGCCCGTTTTAGCGCCGACGTACATGACCGTGTTGCCGACACCTTTCGCCTGGCCTTTTTTAATATCTTTATGATCAATTAAGCCGACGCACATTGCATTGACAAGCGGATTGCCCTCATAGCTTGCGTCAAACTGCACTTCTCCGCCGACCGTCGGAATTCCGATACAGTTTCCGTATCCCGCGATTCCCGCCACTACTTCTTCAAACAAGTACTTCACACGAGGTGAAGTGAGCTCACCAAATCGAAGAGAGTTTAATACAGCTATCGGACGGGCGCCCATTGAGAAAACGTCACGGATGATGCCGCCCACTCCCGTCGCAGCACCTTGGTATGGCTCAATCGCTGACGGATGGTTATGAGATTCAATTTTGAACACGACCGCCTGATTGTCACCGATGTCAACGATTCCCGCGCCTTCTCCGGGACCCTGCAGCACGCGTTCGCCGCTAGTCGGGAATTTACGTAAAACCGGTTTTGAGTTTTTATAGCTGCAGTGCTCTGACCACATGACGGAAAAAATCCCGATTTCCGTGTAGTTCGGCAATCTTCCGATAATAGATTCAATGAGTGCGAACTCGTCATCACTGACACCCATTTGCTGATAGAGTTTCTCTTCTTTTATTTGTTCTTTACTTGGTTCAAGCAGTAGCGACATGAGTTTCCCTCCAATTTTTCACGATAGACCGGAACAATGTAAGACCGTCTGCGCTGCCGAGCAGTTCATCGACTGCGCGCTCAGGGTGAGGCATCATGCCTAATACGTTGCCTTTCTCATTCACGACGCCGGCAATGCCGCTGACGCTTCCGTTAATATCGCCGCCGTATGTGAAGGCGATTTGATTGTTTTCTTTTAATCTTTCAAGCGTTTCGTCATCACAGTAGAAATTGCCTTCGCCGTGGGCAACCGGAATCGTAATCGATTGTCCTTTTTCATAGGAAGATGTGAATAACGTGCCGCCGTTCTGCACGATTAATTCAACCGGTCGGCAGATGAACTTTAAATCTTTGTTGCGTCTCATCGCGCCGGGCAGAAGTCCGAGCTCCTGCAGAATCTGGAATCCGTTGCAGACGCCGAGAACCGGTTTTCCTTCGGCAGCCGCTTTTTTCACAGCCGGCATGATGTTTGCGAATCTGGCGATGGCGCCGCATCTCAAGTAGTCGCCGTATGAAAACCCGCCGGGGATGAGCACGCCGTCAAATCCGTCAAGGCTTGTTTCCTCGTGCCAGACATACTCGACTTCTTCGCCGAGTTCGTCTTTTACGGCGTGGAACATATCAATATCACAGTTGGAGCCGGGTAACACAATCACCGCAAATTTCACTGTGCGACAACCTCCTCAACTTCATATCGGTAGTCTTCAATGACTGTATTGGCAAGAAGCTTTTCACACATTTCTTTCACGAGCGCGTCAAGATCGCGGTCAGATTTTTCAATCGTCAGCTCCATGTATTTTCCGATGCGCACATCCTGCACTTCATTGTAGGTCATACTGTGCAATGCATGCTGCACCGCGCTTCCTTGAGGATCGAGCACACTTTCTTTTAAGCTGACATAAACTTTCACTTTATACATTATGAAATGCCTCCCAGTCTTTTGAAAATCTCTTCATATGCGTCGGTTAAGCTTCCCAGGTTCCGTCTGAACAAATCTTTATCGAGCTTTTCGTTTGTGTCTTTGTCCCACAGACGGCACGTGTCAGGAGAAATTTCATCCGCTAAAAGAACCCGTCCCTCTGCGTCTAAGCCGAATTCCAGCTTAAAATCTATTAATCTGACGCCGCAGTCTTCAAAAATATGCTGCAGCTCTTGATTCACCTGTTTTGTAATCGATTTGATCGTTTCCACCTGCTCAGGAGCCGCCGCTTTTAAAAGCCAGATATGATCTTCTGTGATGAGCGGATCGCCCAGTGCGTCATCTTTATAGTAAAATTCGATAATCGGCTGCGGAAGCTTAGTTCCTTCCGGGATGCCGAGACGTTTCGACATGCTTCCGGCGGCAACGTTTCTGACCACGACTTCAAGCGGAATGATGCTCACTTTTTTGATAAGCTGCTCTGATTCTGAAACACGCTCCACAAAGTGGTTGTCAATTCCTTCGGCGTGCAGATGTTTGAAAATCAGGCTTGAAATTTCATTGTTCAGACGGCCCTTTCCGCTGATCTCCGCTTTTTTCTCACCGTTAAAGGCTGTTGCGGAATCCTTGTAGACCACGCAGAGAATCTGTTCGTCTTCAGTTTGATAAATCCGTTTCGCTTTTCCTTCATAAAGAAGATTATTGTTCACAATATTCACGGAAGGCCTCCTAACCCGAATGTTGGGAATATTCAATCTATGGCGGCTGAAGAAGCCGCCTCCGGCTGGCTTCTTCTATAAACCTAAACGCTCAAAGATCAAGTCGACGTTTTTCAAATGATAATTGTAGTCAAAGCAATCGGCAATCTGTTCCGGTGTGAGACGGGACGTGATTTTTTCCTCCGCTTCGACAAGCTGGCGGAACGGCACTTGTTTTTCCCACGCTTCCATCGCTTTCGGCTGAACCGTGTCATATGCTTCTTCACGAGGCAGACCCGTGTCGATTAAAGCAAGCAGCACGCGCTGAGAATAGATCAAACCGAGTGTGCGGTCCATGTTGCGTTTCATATTTTCCGGGAATACCGTTAAGTTTTTGACGATATTGCTGAATCGGTTCAGCATGTAATTCAGCGCGATTGTCGCGTCAGGAAGAATGATGCGCTCAGCTGATGAATGAGAAATATCACGCTCATGCCATAACGGTACATTTTCGTATGCCGTCAGCATGTACCCGCGGATCACGCGCGCCATGCCCGTCATATTTTCCGACCCGATCGGATTCCGTTTATGAGGCATAGCCGATGAGCCTTTTTGTCCTTTTGCAAAAAACTCTTCCACTTCACGTGTTTCACTCTTTTGCAGACCGCGGATTTCCACTGCGAATTTTTCAATGCTCGTCGCGATCAAAGCCAGTGCCGCCATGTAATCCGCATGACGGTCGCGCTGTAATGTCTGAGTGGAAATCGGCGCCGCTTTCAGGCCGAGTTTTTCACAGACATACTGCTCTACGAACGGATCAATATTTGCATATGTGCCGACCGCGCCGGAAAGCTTCCCGACTTCGATCCCTTCTTTTGCCTGCTTGAAACGTTCAAGGTTGCGTTTCATTTCTTCGTGCCAAAGCGCGAGTTTCAGGCCGAATGTCGTCGGTTCCGCGTGTACGCCATGCGTGCGGCCCATCATGACCGTGTATTTATGTTCTTTCGCTTTTTCTTTTATAATGTCAACAAATCTCTCAATGTCCTTGAGCAAGATCTCATTCGCCTGTTTTAATAGATAGGAAAGAGCGGTATCCACGACATCTGTTGACGTCAGGCCGTAGTGAACCCATTTTCTTTCTTCGCCTAATGATTCTGAAACCGCGCGGGTGAATGCAACGACGTCATGGCGCGTATCCTGCTCGATTTCCAAAATGCGGTTGATGTCGAAAGACGCGTTTTCGCGCATGACTTTGACGTCTTCTTTCGGAATGACGCCAAGCTCAGCCCAGGCTTCACAGGCTAAAATCTCGACTTCCAGCCATGCCTGGTATCTGTTTTCGTCCGTCCAGATCGCGGACATTTCAGGTCTTGAATAACGTTCGATCATTATGCTCGTCCTCCGTCTCTTTTCATCCATATGTTCGTGATGTCCTGAATCCATGTTTCATCAGGCTTCCGCAAAAATGTCATATGCCCCATTTTGCGGCCTTTTTTAATCTCATGTTTTCCGTACAGGTACAGTTTGGCTTCCTTTAAAAGCTCCGTATGCTCCTCCGCAAGCTTCACTTCATCACCGAGCAGATTCACCATCATTCCCGGTTTGAGAAGATCGGTTCTGCCGAGAGGAAGTCCGCAGACCGCTCTGATGTGCTGTTCGAATTGGCTCGTTTCACAAAGGTCGAGCGTATAATGCCCTGAATTGTGAGGACGCGGCGCCAGTTCATTAATCAAAAGGTCTCCGTCTTCCGTGACGAACATTTCCACCGCAAGCGGCCCGACAAGTTCCAATTTCTCCGCGAGCTGAACGGCAAGCGCCTCTGCCCGCTTCTGAACCGTTTCCTCCGCTCTCGCGGGCACGATGCTTTGGAACAGAATATTATTTTTGTGGATATTTTCAGCAGCCGGAAAGGTTGAAATCTCACCGTGCACCGATCTCGTCACGATAACGGAAAGCTCCATCCGGAACGATACCCAGCTTTCAAGTATGCACGTGCCGTTTTCTAACAGCGCAGCCGCTTCATCTGTCTGTCCTTCTTCCTTAATGACAAATTGGCCTTTGCCGTCATATCCGCCGCGGCATGTTTTCAGCACCGCCGGGAGCCCCAGTGCCTGAACGGCTTCCTCAAGCTCCCGTCCGCTGTTTACGATACGATAAGGCGCGACTTGACAGCCTGCTGACTGGATCGCCTTTTTTTCCGTTTCCCTGTTCTGGGTGATGAGCAGCAGCTCGCTTCCCTGGGGAAGATATGCATGTTCTTTGAGCCAGTTAAGCGCCTCGTAATCGATATTTTCAAATTCGTAGGTAATGATGTCACTGACTCCGGCCAATTTATGAATCGCTTCACGGTCGTTGTACTGGGCGGTAATCTCAATATCGGCGATCTGTCCGCATGGCGAGTCTTTCACGGGATCGACGACAGCGACTTTATAGCCCATCTGTTTTGCGGCGACAGCCATCATTTTTCCGAGCTGTCCGCCTCCGATAATGCCGATGACGGCGCCGGGAAAAATCGTTTTTTTATCAGACAAGCTGATCACTGCTTTCCAGCACCGTTTGTTTTGTCGCATTTCTTCTCGCCTCTAGTTTATCCGCAATGTCATCGTCAAATGCCGACAAAATTTGCGCGGCTAACAGACCCGCGTTCACTGCGCCCGCTTTCCCGATCGCCGTCGTCGCGACCGGCACGCCGCCTGGCATCTGTACGATAGACAGAAGAGAATCAAGCCCGTTAAGCGATTTTGTCTGAACCGGTACGCCGATCACCGGCAGCGTCGTTTTGGCCGCCGTCATTCCCGGCAGATGCGCCGCTCCCCCGGCTCCGGCAATAATGACTTTTAAGCCCCTGTCTCTGGCGCTTTCTGCATATTCAAACATCAAATCAGGCGTCCGGTGCGCGGATACCACCTGTTTTTCATAAGGAATGTGAAGTTCGTCAAGTATGTCGCATGCATGTTTCATTGTCTCCCAATCGGAGGTGCTTCCCATGATGATTCCTGCTAGCGGCTGCATTCTGTTCCCACCTTCTCATGCTTTGTTTTTCAGAAAAAAAAGCCCGGCTTATATTGCAACTATGAGGAAGCAATACAAACCGGGCATGGCGCGCGTATCGTCAGTCGTTCGCTTCTGCGATATCCATGTCAGCTGTTTATCACTTTCCTGCATAGTCCGGCCGTTTACGGCAGCCGGGTAGAAACTTATGGGCCATATTCCCAAGATTATATGAGGTCGTGTTTTGATTTCATGTTTATCTTAACAACGGACTTGGATAATGTCAACGACATTATCGAACGATATAAAAATTCTTTCTTTTAATGTTCGTGTTTAGATCAATTTCCCTTCAAATACGATTTTTTTCCCGCAAGGAACGACTTGAATTGATCCATTTTCTTTCTTTTCTGTAAAGATCGGCTCTTCCATCCGCCGGACGGGCATATAACCCTCTTCCTTCATTAAAGTGAGAATGGTGTCAATCGTTTCATCTTCCGTTACTTCAAACCGTTTCTTTTTTGGCTTTGTCATTCCTTAATTCTCCTCTTCTTCACTGCTTTCACCCAGAATCCGCCGTGGATCGTTTTCGGCTCAAAGGCGATGATAAACGCTTTTTCATCAAGCGTTTTAATCGTATCATAAAGCTGAAGCTCATATTTGCGCGGCGTCAGAATCTGCATGGCGGTCCGGTCTCCTTCAAGTCCGCCCGCAACCCAGCTTGTAACCCCGTATCCTTTTTCCCGGAGCTGTTTCGGCAGGTCCAGATCGAGCTCCTTCGTAATGACGTTGACTGTAATATAGCCGAGCGCCAGTTTTTCCTCAATTTTCATTCCCACTATGACGCCGAGGCCGTAGCCGAGCGCATAGGCAATGACGTTTTGAATTTGATTCAGATTGCCAAGCACGAGACTCAGGCCGGTCACATACACAAGGATTTCAATCGTACTGATGCCTGCGGCGAAATAGCGCTGTCCCTTTAATGTCAGAATCATCCTGATCGTAAAGAAAGAGACATATATAATGTTAATGATGAGAATAATGAGAACCATACCTATACTGTTGGATAAAATCGTCTGCATCACTGATTCCCCTCCTCTGATACTTTGAAAAGCATCAATCCTTCAATTAAGGATAGTTTACCCTCTTTTCATCATTTTCAAAAGAAAAAAAAGCCCGCCCCGCAAGGCAGACTTTCAAGCTCTTATCAGTGAAGCTCGGCTTTTTTCAATCGTTTGACGGCTTCATATTCCTTCTCAAGTTCACTCAGCGTGTACCCGGACAGTTCCTGAACATGGTCTTGATAAAACCCTGAGCGGATCAGTTTTGTCCTCAGGTGCTGTTTTTTCCGATTAATGGCTTCTCGCAACAACGGGGCCATCTTCATCATCCCTTTCCGAATCATAAAGAGTAGTGCCGCTTTCGAATTGCTGTTGCTCTCATCATATCTCGGCCGGGTCCTCAAAACAATACGCTTCATTAGAAAAATTTGTAAACATTGTGAAAGACAAATTTCGACTTATAAAGGGATCAGCGAAGCAGTAAAGTACTCTGAAATAAGCGGCCATGTCACAGCCGTAAAAACGAGCATGATGATAACCGCCGCGGAAATACAGTACATCACGTCAGCCGCAGGCTTTTCAGCCGATTTGTATAGAATCTGCACAAACTGCACCATCGCCGAGGCGGCCAGAAACAAGGTCAGCGCCGTAAACACCACGGTGATGACCGGCAGATTCAATATCGCGAAAATCATCCACACGATAGAGCTGGCGACAGCCGGAACCAAAAGCGATCCGACCCCCGCGGCCGCATCCCGCATCGTGATTTTCTGTTTCATCATATAACGTGATACAAGCCAGACCGCGCCGGCCGCAGCGGCAAAAAAGACGAGCGTATACACGAGAACGACGGTAAAGCCGTCAAAAAACGTATGATGCCGCTCCCCGTATCCGAGAGGCCTTTGCTGGCTTGCCCTCAGCTGAAACCAATTTCCGATTGAGAAAAAGATACTGAATACAAGCATTGAAATAAGAGCATATTTAAAGCGGGAAAAGCCGTCTTCCCCAACGACCTTCACCGGTGATGTCAAAATGCGCAGCGCGAAACGGCAATAACGTTTGACCGCGGCCCATGCAGAAGCGAGTTTTTCCGTAAAAGCCGGAGCCGGGCGCCGTTCTTTTTCTTTTTTCTTTTGCTTTTGATAACGTCCCGCATTTCTGGACATTCTCGACAGCGGCTCTTCATCAGTCCCCTGATGCTGTTTTTCTTCTTCCAACGTTTCTTTTCTTTCTTCCGTCATGTCAGCAACTCCTATCAAAAAAATACGGCGGAATTTGTTAAACAAGAAAATAAAACACTTATATAAGGTACCGAAGCGTCCTTAAACAGTCAAGCGGTTTTCTTCACCCGGACACCCACATGACGTTTTATAGTATGTATTGGTTTTACGGAATAGGACAAAAACAAAAAACCGGCTTAACTCAGCCGGTTTTTCCGTTATTTCAAGAAGATGAAATACAGGATAAAGATGACGAACAGCCCGTACATAATCGGGTGAACGCTTTTTCCTTTTCCTTTGCAGATCATTGTAATCGGGTAGAATATAAAACCGATCGCAATCCCCGTCGCAATGCTGTACGTCAGCGGCATCATAATCATTGTTAAAAATGCCGGAACAGCCACCTCGAATTTATCCCAGGCGATCTTACCGAGCGGCGCCACCATCAGCGCGCCGACAATAATTAAAGCCGGAGCCGTCACATTCGTGGTGACAACTGACAGAAGCGGCGAGAAAAACATCGCCAGCAAAAAGAGAATGCCCGTCACAACAGCCGCGAAGCCGGAGCGCGCCCCCGCCGCAACGCCTGAGCTGGATTCAACATAAGAAGTCGTTGTAGACGTACCGAGTACGGCTCCGATAACGATTGATGTTGAATCCGCCAGAAGCGCTCTTCCCGCACGCGGAAGTTTGTTTTCCTTCATCAGCCCGGCCTGTGTCGCTACAGCCACCAGCGTTCCGGCCGTATCGAAAAACCCGACGAACAGGAACGTTAAAATGACAATCAGCATTTGGACGGAGAAGATATCCGGAAGATGCATCCACGCCTGTCCGAAAGTCGGCGCAAGACTCGGCACGCTGCCGACAATGTGCGTCGGAACCGGAATCAGTCCGCAGACCATGCCGGCAACCGCCGTCAGAAGCATTCCGATAAATACGCCGCCGTTTACGCGAAGCACCATCAGAATGACCGTCACAATAACACCGAAAACCGTCAGCAGCACAGGGCCGCTGTGAATATTGCCGATAGACACCAAAGTCGATGAGTTCGCTTCAATAATGCCCGAACCCTGCAAACCGACAAATGTGATAAACAAACCGATACCCGCGCCGACCGCCAATTTCAGCTCAGGCGGAATCGCATTAATGATTTTTTCCCGCAGTCCCGTCAGCGAAAGCGCCACGAAGATAATTCCGGAAATCAAGACGCCGGAAAGCGCAGCCTGCCATGAAATCCCCATGCCGAGTACGACAGAGAAAGCAAAAAACGCATTTAATCCCATACCCGGCGCAATCGCGATCGGATACTTTGCAATGAGCCCCATTAAAATACAGCCGGCCGCAGACGCCAAGGCTGTAGCGGTGAACACCGCGCCCTGATCAATTTTTAATGCTTCGGGAAATCCTTTCACACCGTTTAAAGACAATGTCAGCGGATTGACGAACAGAATGTACGCCATTGACAAAAAGGTCGTTAAACCGCCGATGATTTCATTACGATAGCTTGTCCCCAGCTCATCAAACTGAAAAAATTGCTTCAAGCCAATTGCCTCCTTCATTCTCTCCCATTTATTCTGCCCGTTATCCGCCAAATAAAAAACGCCCCAAATACATTTGGGACGCTTGACTACATACGTTCAGTCTGAATAAATAAGAATGGATTATTTATATCAAACGATTGAGATTGATCCGTAGTCAAGCCATTTACGGTAGCTTGGTAGAAACTTGCGGGCCATATCCCCGCCATTATACGATATCTGCATATTTGATTTCTGAGTCTATTGTATCAATTCAATTTTGAAAACTCAATAAAAAAAACGAACAATCCCGTTAAAAAAATTTGGTTTATTCGTTAATTGACCAAAAATGGAAGACGGCAAAAGCCGCCTTCCCTACATCATTTTCCGTCTGCAGGCCGGACCGGCACCGAGAATGTAATCTTGCCGTCACCTGCTAAAGTGTTCATGAACGTTCGATTGACATACAAAGCGTATGAATCGAATGAGAAATCGCGCAATGAATAGTCTTTATCTGATGAATCATCTAATTCAAAAACAGATTCCATTTCACCCGTTTTAAGGTTCGTGACTTTCGCCTTATTCCCTTTCAGATAATAGCCTTTTTCATACTCATTAAGCGATGGCCAGGTTTTCATTTTTTTCGTATTGCCGAGACCGATTGACTCACCGACATTCATCAACTGATCTTTATCTGCTTTGCTATAATTAATTCCTGTGAATTGATAATCGACGATCACCCGTCTGCCTTGCTGTTTGATCTTTTTGATGGTGATGCCGACATGATGATGTTTCGTTTTATAACTGACGGGCAGTTTTGTTTTCAGAGGCACGATTTCTCCAGGCTCTGATTCTGATTTTACATCGCCCGTTATGAAAAGTGTTTTCGCTTTCGGGTCTATCGGTTTGCTGAATTGTGTTTGGCCGCGTACTCTTTTCCCGCCGCCGGGAAGGTTCTTCCTGTTGCCAAGTTCAATAGCCGCTAACGTCATTTCATAATGGTTTCCTGCATCATCCGTTGCTTCGTCAATCGAGATGGCATCATTTTTAGCTGCATTTTGAAAGTCGACTGAATACAGGAGAGCCGATCCCGTCGTTCCGTTTTCCGCCCGGATATCGAAAAAGCGGTATAACCCGTTTACATTCACAGCTTTCGTTCCTTCAAGAGAAACGGACTTTTGTTTTTTAATCGGGAGTGTAAAGCGCCAGTTTCCGGGAATATCCTTGATTTGTGTAATGACAAGCGGAAGCTTATCACCGTCTTTCATCTTTGGGTCGTCCGCAAAAAAGCGAAGCTGCCCCCCGTACTGCCCGTCTTTCATTTTTTTCATGCCCTGACTGTCATAATCCAAAGATAATATATTCCGACTGTCTTTATAATCTACTTCAAAAGGAATATCCTCCTCATCAGATTTCAAATTGTCAACGGTAAAATTGTAAACGAGCTGTCCGCTGTCGTAATACACACTTTTCACTGTCACCGTGATTCCGCGCGATTCCGCTTTCTCGTTCAGTTTTGTCACCAAATTGCTTTTAAACAGCGCAGAACCTGCCTTATCCTGAAATACCCTGTAAATCTGCCCGGCAACAGGGATGTTTCCCATAGCCGTATTAACGGAGGGCATGAATAAGCCTGAGGACAGATACAGAATAAACAAAGCAGCAGCAACCACGAGTCCGTTTATCACTTTTCGTCCCCATCTCCGTCTGACGGCGCCTTCTTTTCCGGCACGGACAGCGGCGCTATGTATCACGTTTTTCAATTCAGCTTTCGGCACGTCAATGTCCTGATACAATTGCTTCATTTGATGCTTTTCCATATATGTTTATCCTCCTTTTCCAGCTCCTGCTTCAATGCTTTTCTCGCCCTGTGCAGATGCGTTTTTACAGTGCCTTCCGCCATACCGGTCTGTTCAGCGATCATAGCAATCGAGAAATCTTGAAAATAATAAAGCTGAATGGTCAGCTGTATATGTTCGTCAAGGGTTTCCATGGCATTCCGAAGATCTATGTATTCTTCAATGTTCTTATTCTCCGCGCGCGTATCGTGTTGCGGCTCAAACGGAATGACGTCTCCGTGCTTTTTCCTCATCGCAAAAATCGTATGAAGCAAAATCCGGATCAGCCACGTTTTAAAATATTTCGGCTCCTTCAGCTGCGCGATATGAAGAAAAGCCTTGTAAGCCGTTTCCTGAACAGCGTCCAGTGTATCTTCCTTGTGATGCAAATAGAGATAAGCTGTTTTATATAAAGTCTCCTGATGAGCTGTGATCAGTTTTTCAAAGGCTGCGGCATCACCTTTTTTCGCCTTTTTGATCAATCGTTCTTCTTTCACCTTATCCACCTCCTATGCTGTTAGATATGAATCGGGGCAAAACGGTTTCAAAAAGATGAAAAAAAACGCCTCTTTTTTAAAAGAGACGTTTTTTTATCTTCATTTATTCCCACTCAATCGTTGCAGGCGGCTTGCTCGTAATGTCATACACGACGCGGTTGATGTGTTTCACTTCATTGACGATCCGTGTCGAAATCACTTCAAGCACATCCCAAGGGATACGCGCCCAGTCAGATGTCATGCCGTCAATTGATGTTACGGCACGGATACCGATTGTGTAATCATACGTTCTCGCATCTCCCATGACGCCTACGCTGCGGATATCAGGAAGAACCGTGAAGTACTGCCAGATGTCGCGCTCTAGGCCGTGGTTCGCCACTTCTTCACGAAGAATCGCGTCTGATTCACGAACGATCTCAAGTTTTTCTTCCGTTACTTCACCAAGTACGCGGATGCCAAGTCCAGGGCCCGGGAACGGCTGACGCCATACGATATCATCCGGAAGGCCGAGCTCTGTGCCGAGCGCGCGCACTTCGTCTTTGAAAAGGGTGTTCAGCGGCTCGATCAGTTCAAACTGCATATCTTCAGGAAGTCCGCCGACATTGTGATGCGATTTGATCGTTTGGGCCGTTGCAGTACCGCTCTCGATAATATCCGTGTAAAGCGTTCCTTGCGCAAGGTAATCGATGCCTTTCAGCTTGTCCGCTTCATCATCAAACACGTAAATGAATTCGTTACCGATGATTTTGCGTTTTTGCTCAGGATCAGAAACACCTTTCAGCTTGTTTAAGAATCTGTCTTTCGCATCAACTTTAATGACATTCATATTAAAGCCTTCGCTGAACGTTTTCATGACGCCTTCAGCTTCGCCTTTACGAAGCAGGCCGTGATCGACGAAAATACAAGTCAGCTGGTCGCCGATCGCTTTATGAATTAAAGCAGCCACAACAGAGGAATCAACACCGCCGCTTAGCGCGCATAGAACCTGCTTGTCTCCGACTGTTTCACGGATTTTTTGCATTTCGATTTCGATAAAGTTTTCCATTGACCATTTGCCTTCACAATCGCAAACGCCGAATACAAAGTTTTTCAGAAGATCATTGCCGTATTCAGAGTGGCGCACTTCCGGGTGGAACTGAACGCCGTACCAATTCTTGTCCGCTTTGCTCATCGCTGAATTCGGGCAGTGATGGCTTGTTGCGTCAACAGTGAAGCCTTCAGGAACTTCTACAACCAAATCGCCGTGGCTCATCCACACAACCTGTTCTTCCGGAAGATCTTTGAACAAGTCAGGAGTTCCTTGAATCTGAATGTTCGCTTTTCCGTATTCGCGCTGGCTTGCCGCCTCGACTTTCCCTCCGAGGTAATGAGTCATCAGCTGCATGCCGTAGCAGATGCCCAATACAGGAATATCGAGTTCAAAGATTTTTTCATCACAGCGGAAAGATCCTTCATCATATACACTGTTCGGTCCGCCTGAAAGGATAATTCCTTTTGGATTCATTTCTTTGATTTCCTCAGCTGTCAACGTATGGGGGTGCAGCTCGCTATATACGCCAAATTCACGGATCCGGCGGGTAATCAGCTGGTTATACTGACTGCCGAAATCAAGAACAAGAATCATTTCATTCACTAACTTCGTCATGGTTGTCACCTAATCTCCTCTAAGTTTTTGACACAGAAAAAACGGAGGACAAACGTTCAGCCCTCTGTCGCGCAAGACTTGTACGGAAGCCCGGCTTTTTAACGCTCCCGGGCTCCCATTTAACATTCATTTATTCTAACAACAGGACGATATGCGGTCAAGACTATCTTGTTTTAATTATATTTTCCCACAACTGTCCCGATTCATCCCAAAGCTTTGCGGCATTATCCCTGCGGTATAAGGCCCGCTCATAGCGCAGCGTCAGCTCGGACATGTCGTTTGTATGGTGCGCCTCGTCAATCCTCGCAGCAAAATCGCGCAGTGTTTCTCCGTCTCCCCTGCTGAATCCTTTTCGTTTCAGCTGGCGGAGCAGCGCGGCATATGCGTCGAAAAAGACGTCTTCATCCGTTCGCCGCTTCAATCTGGCTGCTGTAACGTGCGGAATCCAGCGCGCCCGGAGAAGCCAGGCGAGTGCCGCCGCGGCTGAAATCACGATGACGATGGCTGCATACGGCCATAGCTGTGCCGCGGTTTTGTTGCGGATCACAGGCTGCGGTGCCGCGCTGTGATCCCGCTTTTTCGGCTTTTCCTCTTTTTCCGGCTTTGTTTCCTGACGCTGCTTGTCAGACGGTTCATCCGAATTTCCCGCTGAGCCTCCGCTGTCTTTTGCCGCGGTATGATTTTGCTCTGACGTAAACTCCGTCGGATTGGTGAAGCCTTTTGTCGGCTCAAACGTCACCCAGCCCTGATCGGGAAAATACACTTCTACCCACGAATGGGCGTTGTTGTTTGTGACTTCATAAATGTGGCCGTTATGGTCGCCTGCCCCTTTATATTCGCCGGATGTATAGCCCTTCACCCAACGGGCGGGGATTCCCGCAGAGCGGAGCAGCACAGCCATTGCCGATGAAAAGTTATCACAATATCCTCTTTTCGTTTCAAACAGAAATTGATCGACATAATCCTGATTGTGCTCCGGAACCGCGACATCCTGTGTATTATACGAAAATGCGGAAGATCCGAGATAATCCTCGATCGCCTTCGCTTTATCGAACATATTATGATGATCCCGCGTCAGTCTGTCCGCAAGCTGTCTCACTCTTTTCGGAAGGCTGTCGGGGACCTGTAAATACCGGTCATTGAATTGATTCTGCTCACGGTATCGTTTCACTTTCACTTTTCTGAGATCATTCAGCTTAAAGACGGGCGCCTGAAAAGTCACCGTGTACCGTCCCATATTGCGGATGTTGCCCACTTGTTCACTGACCGGCGTAATTTGCTCGGTGTTTCCGTTCATTTCAAGCTGAATCGAGTGCTTCGGTTTAATATTGGAGACGCCGATCGGATACATGACGTGATTATAGAGATAATTCTCATCAATGGACACCTGTGCCGTATACCGTCTCGTCTGCACACTCCGGTCAAACCATATATCTTCCACGTTGCCGCCGTTCAGTTTATAGGACATGCCCTGATCGGTCTCCACCCAGCCTTTCCCCGTGTATGTATCCTTCGTTTCCACCCGGAAGTACGCCCGTTCTTTTCCGTTCCATGTGAAAACCGGCGTATCATCCTGCTGAAAAGGGCCGCCCAATGTTTCATCATGATTGCCGTAGCCGATTTTGCTTTCGGCGGCGGGCACTTCTTTGTGGTTTGTTATTTTTTTAAGAAACGGCACGGGGTCCGGCCAGTTCGGGTCTGATTTCGGAGCCGCCAGACCGAACACGACGGAAGCGCAGATAAACAGCATCAGCGGCAGAAACCATTTGAGTATCAATCTTTTTTTAAACGCTATGTGTTCCGTAAGCCGGATGCGCTCCATATACAAAAGCCCCATCATCAAAAAGCCGATAAAGACGATCCGGATGACGGCGTACGCGGCATCATAAGGAGTAAACGTATCAAGCACGGTGATATACGCCACCGTCATGATAAAAAAGAATAATATTTTCCGCTGATAGATCACCCAGTAATGCAGCAAATACACGAGCAGCCATAAAAGTACAAAAAACAGCAATGTGCGGAATGACGGATTCATATCATTCCATCTTCCGGTCCCGATGTGGCGGGCATTTTGCATGACGTCCCGCAAAAAAGAAACGAGCCATTCCGGCTGAAAAACCGAACCTTTATAAAACAGGATGTGAATACTGATCAACGTAAACAGAATGCAGGACGGCACGGTGACGTACCACCTCATCCGGAAGAATGACAGCAGAAATGCCAAACCGATAAAAACGATGAAAAAACCGGTATGTTTTGTATCTGTAAAATTGTGCAGCGGCCTGAGCCATTCCCATAACAATAAAAAAGCGAGAAAATAAAACAGCAGCAGACTCAGCCTGCTTCCCTGGTTCTCGTCATGCGGCATGGCGCGCCACCTCTCTTTCTAAACAACATGGGACACCCGTTTGTCCCTGATCATTTGCACCTTAATATTTTTTTGAGCGAAGATGAGAGCGAGTTTCCGTTCTTTCTCCGAAAGCGCGGCATTCGTTTCTTTCGCCAAAAACACCGTCATGTCAGCACGGCCGGGCTCAGCCTGTTTGAGAAGGTCTTCTGTAAGACTGCCCGTCACGACGGCAATGGAAGCTTTGCGGACGCGCGGATCCGCCAGCTCTTTTCCTAAACGCCCGCCTGCATCGGCTTCTTCCGATTCTGAAGCTGATGCCAGGTAACGCAGCATCTTTCTGAAATGCCGGTCTCCCTCCCGGACGGGAAATACGGTCCGGTCGCTCCCCAATGAAATAAATCCTGCGGGAGAGCCCTTCACAAGCGCCGTGTAAAGCAGGGATGCCGAAGCTGATACCGCGGCTTCAAACGATGGGGACGGCCTGCAGTCCAAAAGGAGAACCATATTCACACTCTGCAGCGGGTCAAATTCCTTCGTCATCAGCTCATTTCGCCGCGCCGATGTTTTCCAGTCAAGTGCGGAAAACCGGTCGCCCGGCTGATAATTTCTGACGCTCGCAGCCATTGCGGAGCGGTGTACCTGAAACGGAGCGCCGGCAGCCGCACCCTCTTCTCCGGAGGCAGCCTGCGGCTTATAGTGAACAGACCCGTACGCCGGGAAAACCAGAACCGTATCCGTAACGGAAAACGACGCCGTCTTGTCCAAAAGCCCGAGAACATCTCCCGTCCGCACTCTTATCGTATGTAAATGATGCTCTCCGCGCGGCACCTGCGGCAGCTCATATTGTAACGTCAGCTTCCTTTGAAACCACGGAAACACGAGCTGTTTCGCACTGCGCCTCTCGCCAAGCGTTTCCGGCATCACATCTTCAATGACCATATATGTCAGCGGAAACGGCAGGCGCCTCGTCAGCCTGATGGTGACAGACAGCCTGTCGCCTGAGGTTAACTGGGCAGAGGACACGTCACGCGTCACCTGAAACGCCCGCAGCGGGTACACAGCGACCAGCCCGGCGTAAACGGTAAACGGCAAAAACGCATAAAATAAAAACCAGCTCACAAATCCGCCCTGAAACATGGCATAAGAAAAGACAGCCGCCGTCAGTACGGCCAACATAAGCAGCTTCCAGCCATATAGAAGCCAATGCATCTTCTTTCTCATTAGCGGACCGACATCCTTTGAACGGGGACTTTTTCCGTTTGCATGATGTCTTCTATAACCGCTTCCGGCGTCACATCGTTAAATTTCGCCTCGGCGGTCAGGATCATTCTGTGCGGCAGCGTATACGGAGCCAAATACTGGACGTCATCAGGAATGACGTAATCGCGGTCATGAAGCAGCGCGTACGCCTGCGCGGCTTTCATTAATGAGATTGAACCGCGCGGACTTACGCCCAGATGTACGGACGGATGCCGGCGGGTATGCTGAGTAATGCCGACGATATACGCTTTAATTCCATCATCCACCCGCACCTGCTCCAATTTTTGCTGAAGGCTGATAAACTGTTCTTTAGAAATGACGGGCTCGATTGTTTCAAGCGGATTGCGCCCTTCCTGCAAAGACAGAACTTGAAGCTCTTCCTCGGCAGTCGGATAGCCCATGCGCAGCTTAAATAAAAACCGGTCAAGCTGGGCTTCGGGAAGCGGATACGTTCCTTCATATTCAACCGGGTTTTGTGTGGCCATGACGAAAAACGGCTCAGCCAGCCGCATTGTCTTTCCGTCAATCGTGACATTCCCTTCCTCCATTGCCTCAAGCAGGGAAGACTGCGTTTTCGGAGAGGTTCTGTTAATTTCATCAGCCAGCACGATATTCCCCATGATCGGTCCAGGGCGGTATTCAAATTCCATCGTTTTCGTATTATAAATAGAGACACCCGTCACATCTGACGGCAGAAGATCCGGCGTGAACTGAATCCTCTTAAAGTCAGCTCCGATCAGCTTGGCCAAAGCGCGGACCATCATCGTTTTTCCGACTCCCGGCACGTCTTCCAGCAGCACATGCCCTTTTGCGAGAATGGCGGCCAGACTGAGTATGGCGATATCCCGTTTTCCTATGATGATGTTTTCAATATGCTCAACGGCTTTCTCCAGCAGCGGATGCAGCTCTTCTTTATAAGCCATTCTTCTCCTCCTAGTCATCTCTCAAATTTCAATTATCGTAACCTAACTTTACCACAAAATATAAACAGTATAAAAAAACGTTTCCAGCGAATTGTTTCCAGTCTGAAAAAGGAAAAAGCTCCCTTTAGAAAGGAAGCTTTATTTCAGCTGGAGAGGCTCCATATGAACGTGTGAATGGTCAATGGCATGTTCCTCTTTCATCTTGCGTTCTACCTCATTTGCGATCTCATGACTCTCTTTAATGTTCAGATCTGACGGCACTTCAATGACGACATCAATATGAACGGAGCTGCCCAGATATCTCGCTTTAATATCTTTTAAACGGCTGACGCCCGCAATCTGTTCAATCGTCTTTTTATAATCAGAAATATGTTTGACATCAAAACCGTCAGTCAGCGAATGAGAGGATTCCTTAAAAATATCCCACGCGGTTTTGCAGATGATCAGCCCGATGATAAACGCGGTAACCGTATCCACCCAAGCCAAATGGAACTGTGAAGCAAAAATTCCGATAAACGTGCCGATACTGACGAGCGCATCTGATTTATTATCAGCAGCCGCAGCTGAAAGCGCCTGGCTGTTTACCTTTTTCGCAAGCCCTTTCGTATAGCGGTAGACCATCAGCATCACGACCGCGCTCCCCGCGGCCGTCCAGGCGGCTATCATATCCGGTGTTTCCTCTTTAACGGAAAAAATAGATTGCGCGGCGCTGAACAGCACTTGCATTCCGACAAGCATCATAATAATGGAAGCGATGAGTGACGCGACGGTCTCTGCCCGAAAATGGCCGTAAGGATGATCTTCGTCAGGAGGTTTCTGAGAGATGCGCAAACCGATGAAAACAGCCGCAGATGCCGCGATATCAGTCGTATTATTTAAACCGTCGGCCTGAAGCGCTTCTGAGTGAAACAAATAACCGATCACAAGCTTCACAGCCGACAATGCCGCATATGCGCCAATACTGACAATCGCTCCGGTTTCGCCTTTTTTCAATTCATGATATCTCTCCACTGAAAATCCTCCTTCCCGTTCAATTTTTCCTTCATTATCATACAAAGCGAAGATACAGTGGGTCTATAGAAACATGATTCACTTTCCACAGAAAAATAGTAAGCATAGAACATTTATGCGCCCAGGAAACTTATTTTTATTCACAAAACCCCTCTCATCCCAATCGTATCAAGGATTCTCGCCAACCCATGTTCATGGAATTATTTTCAAACCCATTAAAACACAGAAATAACAGAAAATTATTTCTTTTCCTTCCGGCACTTTCTGCTGTACGGACGAGAAAAAATGTCATATTTTCTTACATCATTTTCAACTGCCTGTGGCATTTATGATAGAATAATACTTGTCGGAATATTCAGCATAAACAAACCAAAAGGAGGCAAAGAATGAATCAGCCTAACTCTTTATCAAAGGGATTAAAAACCCGGCATATGACTATGATTTCAATTGCCGGCGTGATCGGCGCCGGATTATTTGTCGGAAGCGGATCAGTCATTCATTCCACCGGACCCGGAGCGATTGTCTCCTACGCTTTAGCAGGATTATTAGTGATTTTTATTATGAGAATGCTGGGGGAAATGTCCTCCGTCAACCCGACAAGCGGTTCGTTTTCACAGTACGCGCATGACGCCATCGGTCCTTGGGCCGGTTTTACGATCGGATGGCTGTATTGGTTTTTCTGGGTCATCGTCATTGCCATTGAAGCCATTGCAGGCGCCGGAATCATACAGTACTGGTTCCCGGGCATTCCGTTATGGCTGACGAGTCTGCTTCTGACCGTGCTGTTAACACTGACGAATATTTATTCAGTTAAATCGTTCGGCGAATTTGAATACTGGCTTTCCTTAGTGAAGGTAGCGACGATCGTTGTCTTCTTAATCGCGGGATTTGCGTTCATTTTCGGAATCGTCCCCGGCAGCAAACCGGTCGGGCTGGAAAATCTGGCGGGCAGCGGCGGATTTTTCCCTAAAGGTCCAAGTTCCGTTCTGCTCGGCATCGTCGTTGTCATTTTTTCTTTCATGGGATCTGAAATCGTCGCAATCGCAGCGGGAGAAACGTCAAATCCGGTCGAATCCGTCACGAAGGCGACCCGCTCAGTCGTTTGGCGGATCATTATTTTTTACGTCGGTTCCATTGCGGTTGTGGTCACACTGCTGCCGTGGGATTCAGCCAATATTTTGGAAAGCCCCTTCGTTGCCGTTTTGAGCCATATCGGGGTTCCCGCAGCCGCTCAAATCATGAATTTCATCGTCCTGACAGCCGTTCTGTCCTGCCTGAACTCCGGGCTTTATACGACGTCACGGATGCTGTATTCACTGGCAGAGCGAAATGAAGCGCCGCGGCGTTTTATGAAACTGAGTAAAAGAGGCGTACCGGTTCAAGCCATTATCGCCGGCACCTTTTTCTCCTATATTGCCGTTGTTATGAACTACTTTTCTCCCGACTCCGTATTTTTGTTCCTGGTCAATTCATCAGGGGCGATCGCACTGCTCGTCTATCTCGTCATCGCCGTCTCACATCTGAGAATGAGAAAGAAAATCGAACGGACAAACCCTGAATCTCTTAAAATCAAAATGTGGTTCTATCCGTACTTAACCTACCTGACGATCATCGCCATTTGCGCCATCTTGTTATCTATGCTGTTTATCAGTTCAATGCGGTCTGAATTTCTGCTGACAGGATTTATTACTCTGCTGGTACTTGCCTCCTATGTATTCCGCAAAAAACAAAAACCGAAAGAGAGCGCCTCCGAAAGCCGGATTGCGCAATAACCGCAAACACCCCCCTCAAAAAGGGCGGGTGTTTTTTTAACCAACCTGTTCCAGGCAGCATTAACTGTAGTACAGGATTTCAATAAATGATAAGGACAGGATGAAAAATGGCACTAGAAAAATTTGCAGATGAACTGCCGATTATCGAAACACTCCAGCCGCAGAAGAAATCAGACGGCAGCACGTATTATGAAGTCACCATGAAGGAATGCTTTCACAAGCTGCACCGCGATCTCCCGCCGACCCGGCTGTGGGGGTATAACGGTTTATTTCCCGGCCCGACGATCGACGTGAACCAAGATGAAAACGTCTATATTAAATGGATGAATGACCTTCCGGATAAGCATTTTCTGCCCGTGGATCATACCATTCACCATTCAGAAAGCGGCCATCAGGAACCCGATGTCAAAACCGTCGTCCATTTACACGGAGGAGCAACGCCGCCGGACAGCGACGGCTACCCGGAAGCATGGTTCACAAAGGATTTTAAGGAAACGGGTCCTTATTTTGAGAGAGAGGTATACCATTATCCAAACAAACAGCGCGGGGCTCTGTTATGGTATCACGATCACGCCATGGCGATTACGAGGCTCAATGTGTACGCCGGGCTTGCCGGGATGTATATCATCCGCGAGCGAAAAGAAAAGCAGCTGAAGCTTCCCTCCGGAGAGTACGACGTACCGCTTATGATTTTGGACCGCACGTTAAATGACGACGGTTCCTTGTCTTATCCGAGCGGGCCTGCTACCCCTTCTGAAACGCTGCCCGACCCTTCCATCGTCCCGTTTTTTTGCGGAAATACCATTCTCGTCAATGGTAAAGCGTGGCCGTATATGGAAGTTGAACCGCGGACATATCGTTTCCGCATCCTTAATGCCTCCAATACGAGAACATTTTCTCTCTCGCTCAATAACGGCGGGAAGTTTATCCAAATCGGTTCTGACGGCGGGTTGCTTCCCCGCTCTGTCAAAACACAATCTATCAGCTTAGCCCCGGCAGAGCGGTATGATGTGCTCATCGATTTCTCCGCCTTTGACGGAGAACATATCATTTTAACGAACGGCACCGGCTGCGGGGGCGACGCCGATCCGGATACAGACGCCAATGTGATGCAATTCCGCGTCACAAAAGCGCTGAAGGGAGCAGACACAAGCCGGAAGCCTAAATATCTTTCAACAATGCCTAATGTGACATCAAAGAGAATACACAATATCAGGACGCTTAAACTTACAAATACGCAAGACAAATACGGCCGGCCCGTTTTGACGCTGAATAACAAGCGATGGCATGATCCTGTGACAGAAGCGCCGAAGCTCGGCACAACGGAAATCTGGTCGATTATTAATCCGATGGGGGGAACCCATCCGATACACTTGCACCTTGTTTCCTTCCAAATCCTTGACCGGCGTCCTTTTGACTTAGAGCGTTATAACAAATTCGGCGACATTGTGTATACAGGCCCCGCCGTCCCGCCTCCTCCAAGTGAGAAAGGCTGGAAAGATACCGTGCAGGCGCACTCGGGAGAGGTCATCAGAATCGCGGCGACCTTCGCTCCTTACAGCGGACGCTACGTATGGCACTGCCATATTTTAGAACATGAAGATTACGACATGATGAGACCGATGGACGTCACGGATAAGCAGTAAACAAATATCACCCCTTTTAGAGAAGGGGCTTTTTTATTTATCCAAAAAGAAAAAATAAGAAGACACTTATTTGCATATACTGTAATAACAGGAAGACGATGCACCCTCATTGGAAATCTGGATAGAAAAAGGAATTAGGAGATTAGGGAAAAGTATGAGACAATGAAGGAGTGCACGAAAATTCATAAGGGAAGAAGTGACTTTATGTCTTACTACAACAAACGTAATCAGGAACCGCTGCCTAAAGAAGATGTCAGTACGTGGGAATGCACAAAAGAGGACTGTATCGGCTGGAGCAGAAAGAATTTTGCCGGCAGTGATACCCCGACTTGCCCCCTTTGCGGCAGTAAAATGATCGACGGCGTCCGTTCGTTGGTAAATCTCCAAAACAATAATCAAACGGCATCAAGTTAGACCTCCCTTTTACGAGTCTCAACATAGAGAAGGCCTCCATGTCTCATGAGAGGCCTTTGCGTTATTATGTCCTTTTATGATGCAAAAGAGCAATGAACATGAAAAACGATCGGCAGCAGAACGATCTGAAGGAAATGGCAAAACGGCGGAAAATGAACCTTGCCGCACAGTCATTCATCGAAACGCTTCATTTTGCCGTTCCGATTCTCCGTTTTTTCAAATGGCTCGCCTCAGCCGCAGCCAGCTTTGTTCATTAAAAAACACCCAGCGGGCGCTGAGTGTTTTTTTCATGATTGGATGACGGAAAAACTGTTGATAATGCCGTTGTCATTTTCCCAGACTTTTTCGCATTTTTTCGTATCCAAATGATAAGCATAAATGGTCCGGACCTTCGCATTCCGCCCCGTTTCATCCTTCAGACGCTTAGCGCCTTTTGCTTCCGCCATGAAATAAATGATGCTGCCGTCTTTAGAAAACTGAGGCTGGGCATCAATCAGCGGAGCGAAGTCCTTCCCGTTTGAGATAATCGTTTCATCTTTTTTCGTTTTGACATTCATCAGACGGATGGACGCTTTTTGTTCCGTCCCTTTTTGTGTATAAGATGTAAAGACAAGGTTCTTTCCGTCCGGTGACACCGCCACGTCGCTGATAAACTGCTCAAGATTTGTCAGATCCTGAAGGTGTTCGCCCGCTCCTGCTGCAAACCGGATATTCGTCGGTTCAGGGTCAATCCCCTTCTCATTTGCCTCATCCGTTTTTTGATAATCCTCTTTTACAGAATAATGCAGAAGCGCAAAATCGTTTTGGCTGCGGTTATAAAAGAAGCTGCTCACACTGTCGTCTTTCTCATCGGCGGCGGGATACAGATTTTCATAACGTTTCGTTTTCAAATCAAAAGATGCGAGACGGAAAATATCTTCATCCGCTTTTCCGAGACGGAAATAAATGTGCGTCAGATCCTTTGATAAAAACAGACTGTCAGCGCTTGCCGTTCCTTTATAAAGCACCGTCTTCTGTTTCGTCTTCAGATCAAGCTTATAGAGACGCATCTCATTTTGGTCATTATTCCCGACAAAATAGAGCACCTGATGGGCGTCATCCAGCGCAAACGCCGGATATGCCGAAAGCTTTTCCTCGTACAGCACGCGGCCGTCCTCGTAATATTTCGTCATCAGATCTTTGTCTGTAATGGAAACAAGCAGCTTGTCATGGCCGCCGGAGACAACGGCTTTCCCGCCGCCGTCGCTTTTTCCTTTAATCAGTAAAACGGACGCGATGACCGCCGCCGCCAAAACGGCAGCCAGCAACATCCAGATCCATCGTTTCTTCTTCATTATCAATCTCTCCGTCAATCAGAAAAAGCAAGAATCAGTGTCCTTGCTTTTTAAGATGGTCTATTTTAATAGCTGTAGTGTCCGGATACTCTTCCTTTGCTTAATGGATATCCGAGCGCTTTGAACGCTTTCGGGCTGACATCCAATACGGCATTCGGCAGACGGCCTACATCATTTTTGTATACGGTGATAACCTTTTTCGGTTTTGCTTTCGCATAAGCTCTGATTTTCGTTCCGTTTCTCGGAACGTCAAATCCTAATTTTGTCGCACAATCCCAGTGTCCCAGTTTTTTACCGGAAGATCCTTTTTTACCGACTCCATTATACCATGTAATATTTCCGTTCACTTTTTTAGCACTTGCATCAGAAGAGAAACTGATCGCTCCCAGCGTGCTTCCTGCTAAAATCAATAAGGCTAAGAATAACTTCTTCAAGCTTTCGTCCTCCTGATTCTTTATTCTAGGCAAAATTATACACCAAGAAGACGATTATAATATTTCAATCACTTTACATGTTCATTACAACGTGATGAGACATGCACATAACGACGGCACAATTACCTGTTCTATATAATTCCATGGTAAATTATACTACAAAATTTAATTCATTAGCGTTATAATATTCATAGAGTATTTCTGCATTCAATATGGACTTTTTATAAGGCCTATTGATAGTTGCATAATATGATATATTTTGAGAAATCAGGCTTTAGGAAGCAGGCACTTTATTCCTTTTAACCGTGGTTCATATTGATCATGTACCTATACTCGTTTCAATCAGACTAGGAGTGATAATCAATGAAAGCGGCAAGATGGCACAATCAAAAAGACATTCGAATCGAAAACATTGATGAACCTAAAGCAGAACCGGGTAAAGTCAAAATTAAAGTCAAATGGTGCGGGATTTGCGGAAGCGACCTTCATGAATATTTGGGAGGCCCGATCTTTATTCCGGTCGGCAAACCTCATCCGTTAACAAACGAAATGGCGCCCGTCACGATGGGTCACGAATTCTCAGGAGAAGTCGTTGAAGTGGGCGAAGGCGTCAAAAATTACAGCGTCGGCGACCGTGTCGTCGTGGAACCGATTTTTGCCACACACGGACATCAGGGAGCCTATAACCTTGATGAACAAATGGGATTCTTAGGCTTAGCTGGAGGCGGCGGCGGATTTTCTGAATATGTATCCGTTGACGAAGAATTGCTGTTTAAGCTTCCTGAAGAGCTTTCTTACGAACAGGGCGCGCTTGTTGAGCCGTCAGCGGTAGCGCTTTACGCCGTCCGCCAAAGCAAATTAAAAGCGGGCGACAAGGCGGCAGTTTTTGGCTGCGGACCGATCGGGCTGCTTGTGATTGAAGCCCTGAAAGCGGCCGGCGCCACAGATATTTACGCAGTTGAACTTTCACCGGAACGTCAGGAAAAAGCGAAAGAACTCGGCGCTATCATCATTGATCCGTCAAAAACGGACGATGTCGTTGAAGAAATCGCTAAACGCACAAACGGCGGCGTTGATGTTTCTTATGAAGTAACAGGCGTTCCTGTCGTTCTCCGCCAGGCGATCCAGTCAACAAACATTGCCGGTGAAACGGTTATCGTCAGCATCTGGGAAAAAGGAGCGGAAATTCATCCGAACGATATCGTCATCAAAGAACGGACCGTAAAAGGCATTATCGGATACCGTGACATCTTCCCTTCCGTTCTTGCACTGATGAAAGAGGGGTACTTCTCAGCAGATAAGCTCGTCACGAAAAAAATCGTGCTCGACGATCTGATTGAAGAAGGCTTCGGTGCTTTAATCAAAGAGAAAAACCAAGTGAAAATCTTAGTCAAACCGAACTAAACCGTTCAGCTGAATATCAACACATCCGAAAAAGAGCCGTTCCGGCTCTTTTTTTCATCTCATCGTCTTTCCTTCCTTTTCCTTTTAAAAATGATCCCCTCTGCGCAAACTATTTTTCACCCTGTCCCGTCTATCCTTAGGCAGCAGCCTATGATACGTATTTTTTAAAAAGGAGCCCTTTGAAGCAATGAAGAACGAAACAGCCAAAGCGTCGCTTGTGACGTGCATAACTGAGCGCAAGGAAGACTTTTACCGGCTGGCGTACAGTTACGTAAAGAACAAGGATGACGCGTTAGATATTGTTCAGGAATCAATTCAAAAAGCGCTGACATCGGTCGAATCCGTCAAAAACCCCGATGTGATCAAAAGCTGGTTTTATAAAATTTTAGTGCGCACGGCCATTGATTTTCTCCGCAAACAGAAAAAACTGAAAGTGATGGATGATGAAACGATCGAGTTTTTAAGCCGAGGAAAGGAAGATCACTACAAGGACACAGACCTTCACGAAGCGCTTGATGACCTGCCGCATCAATATAAAACCATTATCATTCTGCGTTTCTTTGAAGACCTGAAATTAGAAGAAATCGCGGACATCACGGGGGAAAACATCAACACCGTCAAAACACGCCTTTACAGGGGGCTGAAGCTCATGCGCATTCAGCTGACGAAGGAGGATCTTTCTTAATGGAAAAGAGATTAGAACAATTAAGAGAAGAGTATAAAAGTGTGCCCATTCCTAAGGAACTGGACAGCATTGTCGAAAAAGCCCTTCAGCAGAAACCGAAGAAAAAACGAATCGTGATGTGGCCGACATCCGCGGCAGTCGCTGCGGCCGTCTTATTTACCGCCGTTGTCAATATCAACCCGGATGCCGCACAAGCCATGTCTAAAATCCCCGTCATCGGCAAAGTCGTCCAAGCCATCACATTCACGGAGATGAAGGAAGAAAAGAACCAATCAAGCATTGATGTGAAAACGCCCGCTCTGTCCGGCCTTTCCGATCATAAACTCGAAGACAGCATCAACCGGCATTATATGAAAGAAAGCAAAGAGCTGTATCAGGAATTTATGAAGGCGACCTCAAAAAGCAAAAAAGGCCACCTCAGTATTTACAGCGATTATGAAACCGTTACTGACACAGCGGATTTGATCTCAATCCGCCGTGATATCGAAAAAACGCAAGCTTCCTCTTATACGCAAAGCCGTTACATCACGATTGATAAAAAGAATGAGGCCGTGCTTACGTTAAAGAGCTTATTTAAAGATGACCGTTATATTAAAGTCATCAGCGAAAATATTAAAGAACAAATGAAAAAACAGATGAAAGAAGATCCGAATAAAATATACTGGGTCGAAGATAATGATATGTCGGAGCCTTTTAAAGCCATCCGCGCCGACCAGAATTTTTATATTACAGATAAGCACAAACTTGTCATCTCATTTGATGAATACGAAGCGGCACCCGGATATATGGGCGTTACAGAGTTTACAATACCGACCTCCGTCATCTCCAAGCTGCTTGTCGGAGACCGCTACATCAGATAAAGAAAGAAAAAAATCCATGATATCCGCAGATCATGGATTTTTTCTTTCGTCCCGCAACAGCCAAGATGCACAAGGGACCCTTTTCATATATCAGACGCCGGACGGGGGCTGAAAAGTTTAAGAAAATCACAGCATTTCATTCATTTTTTCTGAAACAAAATCCCCTTCCGAATGCGTCTAATTAACGGAACAAATGGAAGACTGTACAGAAATCTGCCATAGCCATCCGCAAAACAGCGAGAATTTCCGCACACATTATTGGAGGAATACCATGTCAGACAAGTCACTGCATCACCGCTATATTCCCGGACTGGATGGACTTCGCGCCTTTGCCGTCCTCGCAGTTATCGCATATCATCTGAATTTTAACTGGGCCGACGGCGGTTTCATTGGTGTTGATATCTTTTTTGTTTTATCGGGGTATTTAATTACATCTATTATATTGCCTGCCCAAGGCAATGCCATCACCCTTGATTTGCGTGATTTTTGGGTGCGCCGGATCAGGCGGCTTCTGCCGGCGGCTTATCTCATGATTATCACGACGGTCATTTGGGTCGTATTGTTTAACAGCGAGCTCCTGCATACCGTACGCGGGGATGCGGTCTCCTCACTTTTTTACATAAGCAATTGGTGGTTTATCTTTCATCAGCTTTCTTATTTCGACAGCTTCGGCTCCCCTTCGCCATTAAAAAACCTTTGGTCGCTGGCGATTGAAGAACAGTTTTATATCATATGGCCCTTCCTGCTGCTTGCGGGAATGTACATATGTAAAACACGGGCCCGGCTTGCGGCCGCGGTCATGTTCCTCGCGTTATGTTCGGCAGTCGTAATGAGTATGATGTATGTGCCCGGCGGAGATCCGAGCCGCGTTTATTACGGGACGGATACCCGCTCATTTGAATTGCTGATCGGCTGCGCTTTAGCTTTAGTGTGGCCGATGAAACGATTATCTTCCAAACGGCTGCCGAGCAGCATGAAACACCTGCTTCACGGGACGGAGCTTGCCGCTTTTGCCGCGCTGCTGCTTTGCGTCTTTTACACGGATGAATATGAACCCTTCCTGTACAAGGGCGGCATGCTTTTGATCAGCATCACCGCAGCGGTTCTTGTCGCATGTTTATGCCATCCGAGCAGCTTTTTGGGACATGTTCTTTCATGGAAGCCGCTTCGCTGGATCGGAACGAGATCATACGGAATCTATCTTTGGCATTACCCGGTTTTCGTACTGAGCACACCCGTGCAGGAAATCGGAAATCCGGTTTATTGGCACTGCGCCGTCAGAATCGGCGCCACTTTCATTCTTGCCGAGCTGTCTTACCATTTCATTGAACAGCCGATCCGCACTGCGGGCTTCCGGCCATTTTTACGCCGCGTGTTTCTGAACCGCTTTTTGGAATGGAAGACGTCCTCTGTCATCAGCAGAATGTCGCTCGGCCTCATTCTTGCCGCCATTCTCGTATTTGCGGGCGGGCTGTCAGGAATAGCCGAAGAGAAAAAACAGCCGCAATGGACGTACGCGCAAAATGATCAGCAAGAAACCGCCGCCTCTTCGCACAAGACGGCCGATCACGATCAACCGGCAAAAGAAGATGACAGCAAGAAAAAACACGGCGGCGAAAAAACGGATACCGCGTCAGACAAAAACAAGAAAGAACCAACAGACAAATCAAATACAAAGAAAAATGAAGAGAAAAAGGAACGGTCATCTCAAAAAGCGGCTGATTCAAAACAAACACAGCCTCAGCAAGACGTACTGGCCATCGGTGACTCGGTGATGCTGGACATTGCGTCATACCTGCGGCAGTCCCTCCCTCATGTCACCATCGACGGAAAGGTAGGAAGACAAGTCTCTCAAGCACTCCAGCTCACTTCGGAATATGCGTCATTTAATCAGCCGAACAAAGCGGTCATCATCGAGTTAGGGACGAACGGCTATTTCACAAACAGCCAAATTGAATCACTGATCAGCTCCTTTTCAAAAGCCGATATCTATCTTGTCAACACACGTGTGCCGCGGCAGTGGGAAAGCAAAGTAAACGAATCATTGCGCCGGCAGGCCGAGTCACGCAAAAATGTGACGCTTGTCGATTGGCACGCAAAAGCATTGCAGCACCCTGAATACTTCACACCGGACGGCGTCCATCTCATACCTGAGGGATCAAAAGCGCTGACATCCCTCATCGTCCAAACAATGAAATCATGACAAAAAAAGAGGCCCAAAAAAGGCCTCTTTTTCGTATATCGTCAGGCAAGCTTCTGTCCGCAATTCGGGCAAAAATTCGCGCCTTCCGTTTTCGTTCCGCAGTTCGGACAAAATTTCGGCTTAGCCGCTCCTTCCGAGCCGTTCGCCGGTGCCGTCCCCTGATTCTGCTGACTTTGATTTTGCTGCGGCTGGTTCTGCTGATTTTGGTTCATTTGGTTCATCATTTGATTTGCCGCATTCATTCCCATCATCATGCCCGCCATGTCTGAGGCGGCGCCGCTTCCGTTCATTTTGCCGGATGACATTCCGTCCGTCATGGAAATCTGCTGATAGCGGTTCACATCGCCCACCATGCCGTAAGAAGCGTTTTTCGTAATCATATCCTGAACTTCCTGCGGATAGTTAAAGCTCATAATATTGAAGCCCGTAATCGACATGCCGTCTCCGATCAGCTGCATATCAAGATCTTCTTGCATCCCTTTTCCGATTTCAAAGGAATTCGACTGCAGATTGAACATGTCTTTTCCTTCTCTGGTGATCCATTTCATCAAAAGCTGATCGAGAATAGACGTAATCCGGATTTTAATGTCCTCCACTAAATAGCTGTCTTTGACACCCGCAATCTTATCAATCAATCCGATGTAGTCAATGACCTTGAAGTTAAATGTGCCGTTTGCGCGGATCGGCATACCGCCCGGCATACCTGCCGCCGGAATGTTGATAGCGTTTTTTGTACCCCACTTCACGGTGAACTCCTTCGTATTCACAAACAGCACTTCAGCCCGCATGCCGCTGTTAAAGCCAAACTTAAACCCTTTTAGTGTAGATAGAAACGGAATGATTTCTGATTCGATATCATAATCGCCGTCATCACGGAAAATCCCTTCAATCTTCCCGTTGTATAAAAAGATGGCATCCTGTCCCGGCCGGATGATCAGACGGCTGCCTTTTTTAATTTCACGGTTGTTCCATTTATAGAAAACCATGTCATCTCTGAATTCTTCCCATTCCACCACATTTGCTAACTGATTTCTGAAAAAACCCATGTATGCTCAAATCCTTTACATATAATTTAAAAACTTCCCTTGCTTCCGCTGTAACTCGTGCCGCCCCTCGTGACTCCGCCGTCATTGTCATTATCTTTATCAGGCTTTTTTTCTCTTGTAACGTCGGTTCGGATATATGTGTCGTGCTGGCTCAGCACTTCAGACGTATCGTGATCCATATACGTGCTGCCGGTGACGGTGACCTTGCCGCCGGAATTGTACACCATCACAGTGACGGCGATGCCGGCCGCGGCTGCGGCAATAATGAGCTGAAACCACCATGTGAGCAGCAGATTGTCAGACTTGTCGTCCGGGCTTTTCCCCATATCTTTATAAGCCATCTTGATGTAGGTCTGAAACGCCTTTTCATAATGGCCTGCGGAAATATCTGACGAGATCGTATTTCTGATCGTATTCAGCCGGCTGTTATTCAAATACGTCTCCGCCTTTTTATACCCGGAGATAAATACTTCCCGATTTTTCATATCAATGGTCAAAATCGCCGTGTTTCCGCTAAAATGACTGTCATAAAAATCACCGGCGTACTGCTCGATGTCCTTACCGCCCGTTCCGTTTGCGGTAAGAATGATAAAATCGGTATGGCGCTTTGCCCCGAGCTTCCCGGCCAATTCCTCAAGTTTCTTCGTTTCATCCTTCGTTAATAAATGAGCATTGTCATAAATATATTGCTTCTGTTCCGCGGCAGACGCCGATGTATGTAAACCAAAAGACATCATCAGAAAAAGGACGAAACAGAAGAGACACGCTTTTTTTATCGATACTTTCATCAAAAACCGCCTCCTATCATAAGTGAGACGAGTCTTAATGCTAAAAACGCACCGGCGGTTATGCCGCCGAACCACGCGGCCACTTTTCCGGCACTGATCGGCGGTTTGCCGACAACCTTGCCCGTCTGCCCGTTCATCGCAAAAATGTGCTCAGCCCGCTCATAGTCGTAGCTGACCATCCAGACCGGAAGCAGTACGTAAAAGCTGCTGATTTTATCGGTCTGAATCTGCTCATCCGTAATGTCAGCCGTCGTATATCCGGAGAAGGTGGATCTGATATAAGAATCAATATAATGGCTGATTTTATCCTTCGCCCGCGGAAAGAGATCGTCATCGGTATAATTGTACTTTTCCGCTATATATCCCGCTAAATAGGCCGTATTAAACTCCTTCAGCTCACTGTATGAGTAAGGCTCCAATTTGTCCATTAATTCATCACTCATTTTTTCTGAAGCGTCGACCGGAATTTTGAGATAATCAAGATTGATATCGCGGTACGCGTTGTAATACTCGGTCTCCGTCACCCGGTATTCTCCATCATCATAGTGATGCACTCTCGTACAAACGGCATTGACCTGAACCTTGCTGTTTAAATCAAACATCCAAAATGGCACGTACATGCCGGTTATGCTCTTCACCCGATCGGCAGACATAAATCCTTTCGGTGTCAGACGGCCGTTTCGGCACCACTTTTTAAAAGCGCTCATGGCTTCTTCTTTACTGATCGTAAAAGGAATCACCATCGAAGGCGCGAGATTTCCCGATAATCGGTCGGCGAGAACGGCGGCTCCTCCGCAAAACCCGCACGTCGTGGCCGTCGTTTCCGCCTCAGTCATTAATACCGCACCGCAATTCTCACACCGGTACTCGTTCGCCTCATTTTCAGAAAATCTCGTCGTTATATACTCTTTTGGCAGGCTCTCAATCTGATCCTGCCGCCCGCAGCTGTGACATGTCAGCATGCCGGATGAACTGTCAAAGACCATATCATCGCCGCAGTTCGGGCATTTATAAGAAATGATCATTCTGTTTCTCTCACTTTCTCTTTATATCGGACAAAGCTGCAGCCCGCTGTCTATTGATCTTTACTGAAAAGCATTTTCTGCTTGAGCGCCGCCAATTCATCATCGACACTGCTTTGATTGCTGTCATATTTAGCCGTCAGATCGTCAATATCGTCTTTCGGAGACGCGTTCAGCTCAGCCATCGCATTGGCATGATCAAGCGCTTGGTTGACCTTGTCTTCCATTCTGCCGAAAGCTGTCATCGATTGGCCCGCATTTGACACAGAGGACCCCAATTTGTTCATTCTCTCCTGCGTCTTTGCCACAGACCACTTCGCTTTGATGGCATTTCGGCGCGACTCAAGCTCTCCGATATCAGCGACAAGCTTGTCATGCATTTTGCGCATTTGAGACGCGTTGGAAGAAGCGAGCTGATAAGCCGTCTGCAGCTCAGTCAGTCTTGATTCAACAGCCGCTTTCCTTTCCAAAAACGTCCGCGCATCGGATTCATTGCCGGCCTGCAACGCTTTCATCGCATAACTTTCCATCTTTTCGGCATCAGCCTGGCATTCTGTTAACGCTCTTTTCGCCCGCTGTTCCTCAGCCATGACAGAAGCCGTCTCCGCTTTCACTTTTCCTAAATCACTGTTCAGATTCCGCAAATATTGATCAACCATTTTTTCAGGGTTTTCAGCTTTGTCCAGCAGCGCATTGATATTGCTTGACATGATGTCTTTAAATCTTCCTAAAATACTCATTTTTCATTTTCCTCCCAAAATTAAATAGTAACAAGTTCATAGTTATCTATACTGTTTTTTTCGAAAAAAGTTTCATTTTCTCATAAATTTATGTAAAATAGTCTCATTCAGCCCATTTGTGCCGGCGGAAATTCTTTACGACCAGATACAGTGAGAACAAAAAATAAATAAAAAGCGCGATCATCAACCCGCTCACTAACGGGTAATGCTTCGCCGCATACACAAAGAAATCCAGCTGCGAAATCTGTTCCGGACTTGTAATCGTATCCGTCCCATTCAAAAGCTTTGAAAATTTAGCCGTATCATTCCAATCAAACGAATCAGAAACAAGCTCACTCCCCTGATACCAATTGACAGCGGCGAGACAAAGAAAACAAAAAACAGAAAACGCGCATTGCACAATAAGAAAAACATGTTTCATGAAAAACATTCCTCCGCGGTTCAATATCACAGGCCGACACACTATACATGACGGCAGCAGCAGAAACTTGGTTTTACTCAGAACTGATAAAAAAGTTATTGTATGAACTTCACAGCGGTTCAATTTACTGGATGCCTTTCTAAAGTATACCGTATATCGAAAAGGGTTTCAGACCTAAATAAAGAGGATGCTTCCCGAAGTCCGATGACTTTCAAGAAGCATCCTCGATATTTTACAGTGATACTTCAACCTCTTTTAAACTCGGCAAAGCATCGATCGCACCGATTTTGGTGCACACGAGCGCCCCCACCTTATTGGCAAATGAGACAATATCACGCAGCTTCGCAAAATCATCGGCTGCCGTCTGAATCTCATCCGTGCGCGCCAGCTGATACAGCGCCGCGCCGACAAACGCATCTCCCGCTCCCGTTGAGTCTATTGATGTCACCGGAATGCTCGGAATGATGTCAATATCCTTCCCATTTGAAAGAAGGGTCCCGCTTTTCCCGAGTGTCACCGCCACAATACCGGCCCCGAGCTCATGAAGAACCGCAACACCTTCTTTATGATCCTTCGCACCGCTGATGATCTCAAGCTCTTCGTCACTGACTTTCACAAAATCACTTACGGCAACGGCTTTTTTTGCGGTGTTTATAAACTCTGAAACTCTTCCTTTCCATAAATCCTCACGGTAGTTAGGATCGAAGGAAATAAACTGTCCATTATCTTTCGCAATCGACATCAGCCGTAAATAGGCTGAGCAAAACGGATCAGATAACAATGCCGTCGCTGATCCGAAATGAAGGATTTTGGCATCGTTTACCTTTTCCTGATCAATATCATCCAGCGTAAACAAAGCGTCCGCTCCTCTGTTAAACACAAAGTCGCGCTCCCCATTTTGTTTTAATGAAACAAACGCAAGCGTTGTAGGCGCTTTCTCATCCATGACGAGCATAGAGGTATCGACGTGTACGGCGTCCAATGTCTGCTTCAGAAAATACCCGAACGGATCTTTGCCTGTTTTTCCGCTGAAAGCCGCGTCTCCGCCCAGCTTAGCAATGGCTGCCGACACATTCGCCGGTGCGCCGCCGGCACTTTTTAAGAAATTGCGTCCTTCTGTCAAATCAACATCCACATCGGTACAAAAGAAATCAATTAACAATTCTCCAATACAAATAACAGATTGGCTTCCCACATTATCACACTCATTTATCAATTCTCGATTATAGTTTCAGTATAGAGCTTTCTGTCATAAATACAACCGTTTACATAGAATATTTTAAATTTTACATATACTTATCTGGCAGCCCTTTGCTCCAGATCAGACATCATCTGCTGATATTTTTTTTCAGTTAAAGGATAAAAAGAAATAAGAATAATAGACAGCAGAATGAACAATCCCGGAATGAGCGCATTCATATTTTTAATCGCATTCAATGACGAGGCCGTCTGATCGGTATTCGCGGCATATCCGGCGATTCCGAGATAAACGGCCGAAAATGACCCGGCTAACGCAACTCCGAGCTTATTGATGAAACTCATGCTCGAAATCACCACGCCATCAGCCCGGACTCCGGTTTTCCATTCCGCATAATCGACACAATCGGCAACCATTCCCCAAGCAAGCGTATTTAAAGGCGTCGTAAAAAATCCCGAAACGAAAAGCCAAAAGAAAATAAGCGGCAGCGAAGAATACGATGTAAACTGAAGGCCCGCATAAGAAATCAGCGATAGCGCCGCCGTGATGATCATAACCTGCTTCCGGCCCCGCTTCTCAGAAAAGAAAGGAATAAACAGATTGCTGATCAGCGCTGCGCCGAAAAACAACACGGTTCCTAAAAACACAAATTCCTTATGGCTGACGTTATACGTAAAATAGTACACCATCGTACTGAGCTTAATGTTAAACCCAATCGCAAACGCCAAAAATGCAGAAACCAAAATGAGCAAAGGCTTGTTTCGAAACAAAACAGACAACGTCTTTTTCATTCCTTGTTTTTTTCTTTTTTCAGGCTGAATCCGCTCCCGTACAGTAAAGAAACTGAACAGATTCAATGCGATGCTCACCGCCGCATAGATAAGCGCCGTCATCTGGAATCCAAACGCCTGATCTTTCCCGCCGATCAGATCTGCAAGCGGTGTCGCACAGGAAATCGATAACAGAATTCCGATATAAACCAAAATCATCCGGGTCGTCGTCAGAACCGTCCGTTCCTCCACGGAATTCGTCATCCGCCCCGTTAAGCTGTTGACCGGAATCGTCTGCATGCTGAAGGACATCCCAAGCAGAATATAAGTGATGTACGCATAAACCATATTCCCCGTCTCGCCGAAATGAGGGGTCGTGAAGCATAAGAACGTAAATAGCGCAAAAGGAAACGCCACCCACAAAAGATACGGCCTTGCCTTTCCCCATCTTGTATTCGTCTTGTCTAAAATCACGCCCATAATCGGGTCAAAAACAGCGTCCAGCACCCTTACGATAAGAAACAAAGCTGCGATGACCGCAGGCTTAATGCCGCCGACGTCTGTATAGTAGAATAACAAGTATGCGTTTACAAACTGAAAGATAATATTGTACGACATATCGCCGAATCCGTAGCCGATCCGTTCCATCCAGGACAGGCCGCGATATTTCGTCTTTACTGCCGCTGCTTTTTCTGTTTCAATCATCATTTCCCACCCCAAGAATCCGTTTTCATTTTTGATAAGCAAGAGGGAGAATGCCAAGATCCTCCCCGTTCACTCAGCGATTTGGATACACCATCACTTTTAAGCATTCATTTTTGTATTGAAAGGCCCGTTCCATCGCCTCTTGCGTCTTCTCCAGCGGATATTGGTCCGTTACAAGATGCTTCGTGTCCACTATGCCGGAAGCGAGAAATTCAATTCCCTTCGGATACGTATTCGCATAACGGAAGATTCCGTATATATCAATCTCGTTATCTGCAATAAACGGCACATTGAGCGGAATCTCGTTCTGAGAAGGCAAACCGACAATCGCCAGTTTTCCGCCCCGGCGCACGGAAGCCAGTGCGGATTGCAATGCCGCCGGATTCCCCGCTGTTTCCCAGGCAGCATCAACGCCTCTGCCATTCGTGATCGTTTTGATTTCTTCACCGGCATCCTGTTCCCGGACATTGATGACATGAGTCGCTCCCATTTTTTTCGCAGCTTCTAACCGCAGCGGCTCCAAGTCGGTCACAATGATTGTGCCTGCCCCGTATGCTTTCGCTGCCGCAACGGCCATTAATCCTACAGGCCCCATTCCCATAATCGCAATTGTTGATCCGGGCTGAAGCTTTGTTCTCGCGGCCGCATGAATGCCGACAGAAAACGGTTCGATCAAAGCCGCATCTTCATAGGATAGTGAATCCGGAATCGAGAAAACAAAGTCCTGACGCATTTTGATATATTGGACAAACGCGCCGTCAACCGGCGGTGTCGCCAAAAACTGTACATCCGGGCAAAGATTATAACGCCCCTCCTTACACGCCTCACAGCGTCCGCATGTGACACCGGGTTCGACGGCGACACGGTCTCCCACCTTGAATTGATCGACAGACGATCCGACGGCGGCAATTTCTCCCGCGCATTCATGACCGAGGATAAATGGTTTTTCCACTACATAATTGCCTATTCTGCCATTTGTATAGTAATGCAGATCAGATCCGCAAATTCCGACAGCCATCACCTTAATCAACACTTCATCATGATTGATTTCAGGCACGGGCAATGTTTCGATTTTGATTTCTCTCGTGTTGTGCATAACCGCCGCTTTCATGTTTTGAGGCACTGTGTGAGTCATTTGGCAAAATCCTTTCTCTGCTTTGAAATGTAAGTGCATACATTTTTGTTTTCTCTGTTACTGCCCCTATTTTATCTGCTTTTCAAGACGTACAACAGCCTTTCCTGCTGTATAAAAGGACAGCGGCACTGTACTTTTTATTTTTTCATATACAAAAAACACTGAATTGATAAAATAGTACTAATAGGAGGTGCAGGCTAATGGCTGAACTTGAAAACCGGACACAATTTGCAGAACTGCTGGCACCTGCCGTCAAATCGCTGAAACTTCATCCTGATTTCAAAATTAAAAGGACAAAGAACGTAAAATCCGGACAGTCTTATATAGATCAAATCGCACTCCGAATAGGCGTTTCCTCTAACACGATCAAAAGCTGGATCGGACAGATGGGCGCAAACTACATTCCCGGACGAATTGATGACGGAAAGCTGTTCGGCATGATCTGGATCATTATAGAAAAGACTGATATGGATGCTGAATGGCTGACCGGCCTTCTGGAAACCACAACCATTCCCGTCATCAAACCCGCATTGCCCGTTTGGACGGCGTCTTGTCTAAAAAAAGCAAAAATACTCCGGAAAGACGGATCATTCGGAGCGCCGAGTGATGAAGATGTTGAAAAAGCAGTAAAGCGGCTGTTTCATGACAGACCAAGCCACGAAACGAATGCGCTTACAAGAAAATCCGTCACGCATAACTTACCGTCACGCCGGACCGGGAACTTTATCGGACGCGGCTTTGATATGGAAGCAATCCGGCAATGGATGCTGTCTCCGTCACCGGTCTGTTTACTCACCGGCTGGGCCGGCATGGGAAAAACAACGATCGCTCTTGAAGCAGCCTACCTTTGTGCCGGCGGTTCACCAGATTGGCCGGCATTCAACAGCATCATCTGGATCAGCGCTGACTGGAAAGGATTGAGCTTCAGCGATTTTTTAAACACGATCGCCTATCAGCTCGGACGCACCGAACAAATCGACAAATCAATCAACGAAAAACGGTTCGTCGTCCGCAATGCATTAGCCGCTCATTCAAATGAAACACCGGTATTGCTGATCGTTGACAGCATTGATACAGCGGAACGTGACATTCACGAATTTATCATCGGCCTTCCGCAAGGCGTAAAAGTCCTCCTTACGGCACGTGAAAATGTAAAACAGACATACCGGGACGGCTTCGGAGAACTGGCGGCCATCCAGCTGAGCGGTCTTGAACAAACGGATGCCCTTGATTTTTTTCATCAAGAAGTGCATCGCTGTCTGCAAACATGCAATCTCCCGCATAAACGGGAAAAGCTGGAGCAGCTGTTGGAGCTATCGCCTGACCTTAAGAATGAATTCGTCTCGGCAGCCGCCGGCAACCCGAAGGCCATGGCACTGAGCATTGCATACATGTCAGACGACGACATCCCCGCTCCCCAGCTCATTCAAGAGCTTAAACAAGCGGGTTACTCATTATTGGAATTGTTTGAGGTTCTCTTTGGCCGCACATGGGACAGATGTCATGAAGACACACGAAAACTATGGCAGACGCTTTGCTTTTTCGCTAAACCCCCTGACGAAAAAAGCTTGGCTCAAGCGGCCGGATTAGACGCCCGCCGTTTTCATTACGCGATTGAGCAAATGCGGTCATATGCTTTAATACAGCCGGAACGAAGCGAAGGAAGAATTCAATATTCAGCCCATCAAACTGTTGTCGCTTACGGAGAACAGCACTTATCCGAAAATCATGATTTTGCAAAAGAAGCCCGAAGCCGCTGGGCGCATTATTATATGGATTATGCGGAAACCCATATAAAACGGGAACAGCCGAATTCCATCTATTGGAGCTACCTGCTGGGACGGAATTTAGAGCAAATGAAAAAGGAATGGCCGAATATCCTGAAGGTCATCGAATGGTCGAGCGAAACCGGACAACATGAAATCCTGATCAAACTCATCATCCGTATCAGCCATTTTCTAAGCAGAATCAGCCTGCCCCTGCGAATCGAATACGGATTAAAAGCTGCCGATGCCGCCCATCAATCAGGCGAACACACACGGGAAGCTTACTTTCGGATCGACACGGCAGGCTGGGCGCTGATGGAAGTCAACGATTCAGACGAAGCTCTCAGGCAAATAGAAGCCGGCCTGAAGATACTCGAACAATCAGGCGCGCCGGATCACGATGACTTGAAAGTATGGGGAATCGCCCTGCAAGCAAGGCTGCTGTTAAAAATCGGAGAACCGGACAAAGCGGCAGCAATGCTGGACGGCATCAAAGATCAGCCCGTCTCGCCCATTATCCGGCACAGGGTTCTTCTGGTCCGCGGCGACCTGAGTTTCGCCCGCTCTCACTACGAAGAAGCCATCACATTATACGAAGCGGCAAACACCACCAGCGCCGCATACGGCGGCGAAAAAACGATAGAAGCCTATTTTAACCTGGGCATGGCTTACGTCAAGTGTGATCAACTCGAAAAAGCGGAAAAAGCCTTTGAACAAATGCTCTATGACAAACACAACGCCAATCAAGTTGAACTGATTTACTATCATTACGGAATGGCACAGCTGTTGTATCGAAAAGGAGAAACTACGAAAGCGATAGAAGCTAATCAAAAGGCGATTCGTCTGATTGATTCGTGGGAGCCTGGGATTGGGATTCGGGGTGAGGTGGAGCAAATGGATATTCTCATTTAAAAGACAAATACATTGCGGCTAGCGGTAAGAGCTTTGAAAAACACTCATGACCTTGTTGTTTTTAAAGATAAAAAGGTATCTTTATCAGTACAGTAAATTGATTAAGATACCTTGATTGAAAAATTAATTTTTCACAGAAAACAAATTTCTAAAGTTAAACTTTTTAACAACAAGAGGTTAATACTTATACAGCCGTATTAATGCTGTACTGTAATATAATGTTTTAGTTCACCTGACCAATATCTTCCTCCCCAATCCTGTCCAACTTGCACATCATACTTACCTGCAGGAAGATTTTTCGTTGAAAAACTCACACGAAAATTACGTGAACCAATACTATGCGAAATATCTTTTCTGGCAAATACTTTACCTTTATTATTTAAGATAATTACTGAAAAGCCATTATCTAAATCCCTAGCCAAAGTACCCGTAACTACAATGGAAGTAGCACTTTTCGTATATGTATTAGCATCTGTTTTAAATTTGATTGTACCTTTCGAATCCATAGCTAAGGCTTCTGACCCACCTGCGAAAATAGCAACTCCCAAAAGTACTGCTGTAAACAGGGTCATTACTAACTTTTTCATCTTTAGAATTCCTCTTTTCTTTTTAATATTTTAAATCCAAAATTATAATAACATATTTTCCTAAAAAAAACAGAGGTTTTTCCATATCTTTCTTCCGAGAAATGAATAAGTATGATAGAAATTTATAATATTAATGCAAATTTAAGATTTTTGTGAAATGAAGCTTAAAATTTGAAGTATAGTATCATCTATAAAACCTTTGCCAAGGTGTCCTTCCAAGCGCCCAATGGATATGGGGTAGAAAACACAATGTGAATAACAGCATGATAAGTTCCTCATGTTTCCCCTTTCTCTTTCCTTCCATACTATTAAACAAGACTATTCTAATACCCTTGAACTGCATTTAAAATTGGTTTAGTGTTATTATTTAATAAAGATCTGTGCAATGAAAACTCTTTCTGTCCGATATACCCTTAAGTATTCCTAATCAACATTATGCTGGTGAGTTCAAATATTTCTTAATTCAAACTCTAGTTCTTCTGCTCTTTTTCAAGATCCAAACAAGTAATGCAATAAAAACGACGTTAATTAAAAACGCAGAAATAACATAAGTTTCATCTGAAACGCCAATATACTTCCCTTTCGATTCTAAGAGATTCCTTACTTGCTTACTCCATAAAGAACCATTCAGCGAACTATCGTCTGCTCCAAATGTAATTTGTGCTGTTTCCTTATTGCTGCTTGTAATATTAACACCATAAAATACTGTATACCTATTGTTATAAAAGATAGGCATATAAGAATAGTCAGAAACTAAAGGCTTTACCTTTTTGGCAGGTAATGCTACGTACAAAATCGCAGAATAATTACCTACCCCTGTTTCAAATTGCTCTGCTTTAATAAACTTCGTGTTTGAAGGTAGATCAATATTATAAAAATGCTCAAAAATTTGAATATCTTCTTCCGAAAAATCTGTTAATTGGTAGTAATGCGGATCAATAATACATTTATGAAAATACCATCCATTAAACAATAATAAACAGGCACTTATTAAAATTATTAATACTGCCTTATATATAATCTTTAACTGTATCACAATGATGTGCGCCCCCTCATAATGTGCATTACTTTTGGGAAGAATTAATTATTCAGATTTTATTTTTCTTTAAGGCAATCTGCAAATGCTTGTGCAATTGTTTGACCATCCTCTTGGGTATAATTATTAACAGTAAAATGATGTTTAAATTTCAGATAGACAGGATTGTTGGTGTTTAAATAGCACTCTGCATCCTTAGTAACTGCTTTAAATGAATTATTAAATCTGTTTTTGGAAAATTGAGAGTATCTTGTACTATAGCCGATGCTAACTTAAATAAATTAGCATCATTCATTCGTAATTTGAGATGAATGATAGAAATAAAAAAAGCCCCTCACAAATTCATTGAACTTGTGAGAGACCTCGTATGGCATTACATCTGGCAACCCCTTATGTCCAAACAGGGATCATAATTTTTTACATCATGCCGCCCATACCGCCCATGCCGCCCATGTCAGGCATTCCTGCGCCGCCGGCGTTTTCTTCCGGTTTGTCAGCGACAACGGCTTCAGTTGTTAAGAGCATTGCTGCTACAGAAGCTGCGTTTTGCAGAGCAGAACGTGTCACTTTTGTCGGGTCAACGATACCTTTTTCGATCATGTTTACCCATTCGCCAGTTGCAGCGTTGAAGCCTACGCCGATTTTTTCGTTTTTCAGGCGCTCAACGATGACAGATCCTTCAAGACCAGCATTGTGCGCGATTTGACGGATCGGCTCTTCAAGCGCGCGAAGCACGATGTTGATACCTGTTTGCGCATCGCCTTCAGCTTCCACTGCAGCGACTTTGTTGTATACGTTGACTAGCGCTGTACCACCGCCGGATACGATGCCTTCTTCAACAGCTGCGCGAGTGGAGTTGAGTGCGTCTTCGATGCGAAGTTTACGCTCTTTCAGCTCAGTTTCAGTCGCAGCGCCGACTTTGATGACAGCTACGCCGCCAGCAAGTTTCGCAAGACGCTCTTGTAATTTTTCTCTGTCGAATTCAGAAGTTGTTTCTTCCACTTGAGCGCGGATTTGGTTGACGCGTGCAGCGATTTTTTCAGTGTCGCCGGCGCCTTCTACGATTGTTGTGTTTTCTTTCGTTACCACAACTTTAGAAGCGCGTCCCAATTGTCCGATTTCAGTAGATTTCAGATCAAGGCCTAAGTCTTCTGTGATTACTTCTCCGCCAGTAAGAACAGAGATGTCTTCAAGCATTGCTTTACGGCGGTCACCGAAGCCAGGAGCTTTAACGGCAACAGCGTTGAATGTGCCGCGAAGTTTGTTGACAACGAGTGTAGCAAGAGCTTCACCTTCAACATCTTCAGCGATCAGAAGCAATGGTTTGCCTTGCTGTACAACTTGCTCAAGCACAGGAAGGATTTCTTGAATGTTTGTGATTTTTTTGTCTGTGATTAAGATGTATGGATTATCGAGAACCGCTTCCATCTTATCAGAGTCAGTCACCATGTAAGGAGACGCATATCCGCGGTCGAATTGCATACCTTCCACAACTTCAAGCTCAGTTGTGAATCCTTTAGACTCTTCGATTGTGATGACGCCGTCGTTTCCTACGCGCTCCATTGCTTCAGCGATAAGGCTTCCGACTTCCTCATCAGCAGCAGAGATCGCAGCAACCTGAGCGATAGACTCTTTGCCTTCGATCGGCTTAGAAATTTCTTTTAAGTTTTCGATTGCTACAGTCACGGCTTGTTCCATACCTTTACGCACGCCGACAGGGTTAGCCCCCGCAGTTACGTTTTTAAGGCCTTCGCGGATCATAGCCTGCGCAAGTACAGTCGCAGTCGTCGTACCGTCACCGGCAACGTCGTTTGTTTTGCTGGCTACTTCAGCTACAAGCTTCGCACCCATGTTTTCAAACGCATCTTCAAGTTCAATTTCTTTTGCGATTGTCACACCGTCATTTGTAATTAACGGAGAACCGAATTTTTTCTCCAGAACCACGTTGCGTCCTTTTGGCCCTAAAGTTACTTTTACAGCGTCAGCAAGCGCATCGACACCGCGAAGCATAGCGCGGCGTGCTTCTTCACTAAACTTAATATCTTTTGCCATGTTAACGAAACCTCCTCGAATTTTTAAAAATATTTATTTGCTTAGCCGATTACAGCTAAAATGTCGCTTTCACGTAAGATTAAGTATTCAGTACCTTCGTATTTCACTTCAGTACCGGCGTATTTTGAGAAGATAATGCGGTCGCCCTCTTTTACTTCTAAAGCAACGCGCTCTCCGCTTTCCAACACGCGACCTGAACCGGCTGCCACGATTTTGCCTTCTTGCGGCTTTTCTTTTGCAGAATCCGGTAATACGATTCCGCTGGCAGTTTTTTCTTCAGATTCTACGAGTTCAATGACAACGCGATCACCTAATGGCTTTAACAATGTAATAACCTCCTCAATAGTATGAATATGTAATTTTAGCACTCAGCTCTAAAGAGTGCTAACACAGTTATTATAATAAAGAATCTCACTTCCAATTTCAAGTCATAAGAATAAAAAATTTTCACGCTTACATGATTCTCTCTCGCACTGATTTTCTCCTTTTTTCACGTCAAGTTCACTTGTGTTACAATAAGAACAAATAAGTTGATTTTATAGGATAAAGGAGTACATATCATTTGAGAAAACAGTATTGGTATATCATTTTGACATATGTTATCATGCAGCTTTCCGCATTGATCGGCATTCCTTTAATGTACAAATTCGGCTATGCGGGCGGGCACCCTACGAATGCGAATCTCACCATGGCTCAGGGGATTTATTCCGTCGTAAGCTTTTTTATCTGCCTGATTATCGTTCTCTTGATTTTGAGAACCGCGCCGAAGCAGACATTAAGAAACGGGAAGAAAGCATCCGCCGGCATGTCCGTTCTCTGGGCGGTCGCGGGAATATGGCTCGCTTTATTTTCTCAGGGAATCGCCGGGATGATTGAGCAGTATGTCTTTCATGTGGGCAGCGGTTCCGAAAACACGAAAGCCATTCTCAACATTATTAAAGCCATGCCGCTCATGATTATCGTTTCTTCTATCGTCGGGCCGATTCTTGAAGAAATCATTTTCCGGAAGATCATTTTCGGTGTATTATATGAAAAAACGAATTTCTTTATCGCCGGACTGATCAGTTCCGTCATTTTCGGCATTGTGCATCAAGACCTCACGCACCTGCTGCTGTATACGGCCATGGGCTTTACCTTTGCGTTCTTGTATGTGCAGACGAAACGGATTATTGTGCCGATATTCGCCCATGTCATGATGAATACCATTGTCGTGGTCATGCAGCTCGGCCCCGCCCAAAAATATATTGAACAGCATAGTGAGCAAATGCAATTAATTATTGGAGGATTGTTTGTATGAGGAACCCAATGACTTGGGGCTTGATTTATTTCGCAGTCGGCTGTATCTTTACGTATTTGGCCGCAAGCTCTCCGGGAAGCATGTGGTCTTTTTATTCCATACTGCTGATGGTTTTCGCCGCTTATAATATCAGCATCTCGTTTAAAATGTTCGCCTTCTCATTTAAAGTGAAAAAAAATCAAAAATAAAAGAAAAGCCATTTCTCATCATTGAGAAATGGCTTTTTTTATGCTGATACGTCCTGATCGGATTCACTGCTGGTCTGCCTTTTCCGATACGCCGCTTTTGAAATCAGGATACTGATCTCGTATAAAATGCAAAGCGGAATGGTAATCATCAAGTGAGACAGCAGCTCAGGCGGCGCAATCATCGCGGCGATCACAAGCAGCACAAAATACGCGTACTTCCTGATCTTCGATAAAAACATCGGCGTGATAACACCGAGTCTCGTTAAAAACATGATCAGCACCGGCATCTGAAACAGCAGTCCGAACGGAATCGTCAGCTGCAGCAGAAAATGAAAGTACTCGGTGATCCCGATCACCTGGTTGACATCGAGGTCATTCGAAACCCGCTTCATAAAATCAACGACCAGCGGAAATAAAATATAATAAGAAAACGACACACCGCCGACAAACAGCACGATCGAAATCGGAATATAGCTGAGTGTTACTTTGCGCTCCTTCTCATACAGACCCGGGCTGACAAACGCCCAAATCTGATAGAGAATAATCGGCGAAGTCAAAATGATGCCGATGATAAACGCGAACTGCAAAAAGATAAACAGCGGATCCGTCAGGTTAAAAGCATTAAGGGTGAGCTCTTTTACTTCATCGGCTTTTTGAAGATACACAATGATAGGTTTTGCCAGAAAAAAGCCGGCAATAAAGAAAACCGTAAAGGATAACGCCACAATCAGCAATCGTTTCCGAAGTTCGGCAATATGCTCCACAAGCGTCATTTGATTCACTCTCATACGCGTCATCCTATCTTACTGTTCTTCTTTCTTTTTTTCCTCTTCTTCACCGGCTAATCCCTTAGTAGCGTTCTTAAATTCACGAAGCGTGTCCCCCGCCGCTTTTCCTAATTCGGGAAGCTTCTTCGGACCGAAAATAATCACCGCCACCACACCGATAACCGCCAGGCTTCCAGGACCGATCATGTGCAGCTCCTCCTTTCGCTATTCAATTTCTTCCAAAACAGAATAATGCTTCAAGAAATAAACCAATGATTGAAGCTCTACAGCTAAATCTATATGATGAATTCGAATGTGATCCGGCACATTCAAACGGGCCGGCGTAAAGTTAAGGATCCCCTTGATTCCGAGCGACACGAGCCGGTCGGTGATTGACTGGGCGGCAACCGCAGGAACGGTAAGAATCGCCACGGGTTCATCCTTAATGTGAAGCTCTAAATCATTAAGATCAAAGACAGGCACACCGCCTACCTCAGTTCCTATTTTACTCTGATTCACATCAAAAGCCATAGATATTTTTGTGTTATTATTTTTTGTGAAATTATAGTGAAGAAACGCCGTCCCTAAATTCCCGACACCGATCAAAATGACGTTCGTCGTTTCATCCTGATCCAGTGTTTTTCTGAAAAATGACAGCAGGTAATCCACATTATAGCCGTATCCTTTTTTGCCGAGCGCCCCGAAATAGGAAAAATCCCGGCGGATCGTGGCCGAATCGACTTTTACCGCGTCGCTCAGTTCAGCTGATGAAACGCGCTGTTTTCCTGACGCGTGTAAATTCTTTAAAAAGCGATAATAAAGCGGCAGCCGTTTTGCCGTCGCCTGTGGAATTTTTGATTGATCCTTGTTCATGATTGGTCCTCCACTTTATACTCAGATGCATCTCTTTTAAAATCACCGTTTTTGCCTCCTGTCTTTTCCATGAGGCAGGTCGGGCCGATGACCATTCCTTTATCCAGCGCCTTGCACATGTCATAAACGGTCAAAGCGCAGACTGAAGCGGAAGTTAGCGCTTCCATTTCCACACCTGTACTCCCTTTCGTTTTTACGCTTGCCTGTATATGAAGAACGGCTTCGGAATCCTTTTCCTCCCAGCCGAATGAAATGTCGACGCTGCTTAAAGAAAGCGGGTGGCACATCGGGATAATCGCTGACGTCTGCTTTGCGGCCATAATTCCTGCCACCTGTGCGACAGCCAGCACGTCTCCTTTTCCGATCTCGCGGTTTTTGATTCTGCTGTACACGTCATGCTTCATGTGTACGCTGGATATCGCAGCGGCAGTACGGACTGTTGAAGATTTATCGCTTATATCCACCATGCGGGCACGGCCTTCTTCATTAAAATGAGAAAATCCATTCATATTTAAACTCTCCTTACTTCTGATCATACACTATTTTCTCCCTGATGTCTTATCCTATAATGTTCCAATTCTGATGTATTGTTTGCTGACAGCAGGTTGATAAGCTACACTTAACTTATTATAACAGAGGTGAAATAATATGATGATCTTACAAATTAATCAGCTATCCAAATCTTTTGGCGCTGATCCTATTTTAAACAATATAAAGCTTGAAGTCAGATCTCGGGATCGCATCGCCATAGTAGGCAGAAACGGAGCCGGCAAATCAACTCTCCTTAAAATTATCGCAGGTCACCTTTCATATGAAAAGGGTGAATTAATCAAACCGAAAGAATTAACGATGGGATATCTCGCCCAGCACACAGGCTTGGAATCCCAGCTTACCATAAAAGAAGAACTGCTGAGCGTTTTTGATTTCCTGAAAGCAATGGAAAAAGAGATGCGCTCTATTGAAGAAAAGATGGCCACGGCCGCCCCCGCGGAGCTTGAGACGCTGATGAAAACCTATGACAGGCTTCAGCAGGATTTCAAGGATAAAGGCGGCTATCAATATGAAGCGGATGTCCGATCTATCCTTCACGGCCTCGGCTTCGGAAAATTTGACGATTCCGTGAAAGTGCAAAGCCTGAGCGGCGGTCAGAAAACAAGGCTTGCGCTCGGAAAGCTGCTGCTGACCCAGCCTGATCTGCTTATTCTGGATGAACCGACGAACCATCTCGACATCGATACGCTTACATGGCTTGAGCATTATTTACAGGGATATTCAGGCGCCATTCTGATCGTTTCCCACGACAGATACTTTCTTGATAAAGTCGTCAGCCAAGTGTACGAGGTCTCACGGACAGAAAGCAAAAAATACCTCGGCAACTACAGCGCCTATTTAGAACAAAAAGCTGAGCAGTATGAGAAAGACCTGAAGCTGTATGAAAAACAGCAGGACGAAATCGCCAAGCTTCAAGATTTTGTCGACCGCAATCTGGCCAGAGCTTCTACAACGAAAAGAGCCCAAAGCAGAAGAAAACAGCTTGAACGGATGGACGTCATGGCAAAGCCGCTCGGGGATGAAAAATCAGCCGCCTTCCGTTTTGACATTACAAAACAGAGCGGAAACGACGTCCTGCGCGTACAGGATGTTTCCATCAGCTATGACGGCCAGCCGCCGCTCTTGAAAAACCTGACCTTCGGCATTACAAGAGGCGAAAGCGCCGCCCTCGTCGGACCGAACGGAATCGGCAAATCAACCTTGCTGAAAACCATTATGAACACGCTCAGCCCCGAATCCGGATCGATCACGTACGGTTCCAATGTCACAATCGGCTATTATGATCAGGAGCAGGCTGAACTGACCTCGTCCAAACGCGTGCTGGACGAGCTGTGGGATGAATATCCGGACATGCCGGAAAAAGAGATCAGGACATGCCTCGGCAACTTCCTGTTCAGCGGAGACGATGTCCTGAAACCTGTCCGTTCTCTAAGCGGCGGTGAGAAAGCAAGAGTCGCGCTTGCCAAGCTGATGCTGCAAAAAGCAAACTTTCTCATCCTTGATGAACCGACAAACCACCTTGATCTGGACAGTAAAGAAGTGCTGGAAAACGCCCTGATCGACTACCCGGGAACACTGTTATTTGTATCGCATGACCGCTACTTTATTAACAGGATCGCCACAAGGGTGCTGGAGCTGTCTCCGGATCATGCAGAAGAATATTTGGGTGACTATGACTATTACACCGAGAAAAAAGCCCAGCAGCTGGAACTGGAAGAAATGAAGCGGCAGGAAAAGGAGCAGGCTCAGCCTGCCGGCAAGGTCAAACAGGATACGAAAAGAACTTACGAGGAAGAAAAAGAATGGAAGAAGAAAGAACGGCAGCGCCTGAGACGCATTGAAGAAATTGAAGCTGCCGTCTCATCCGCCGAAGAGAAAATCAGCGCCAATGAGGAGCTGCTGTGCGATCCTGACGTGTATCAGGATCATGAAAAGGTACAGACCATTCACGCGGAGAATGAAGCTCTGAATCAAGAGCTCGAAAACTTATTAGCAGAATGGGAGGAACTCTCCTCAGAAGAATAGAAAACGTCAAGCACCTCTTTAAGGGGTGCTTTTTTATCCACAGCTATCTTCCTTGTCAGCCATGTAAGTAAGCGTTTTATACACACTATCCACAAAATTTTCTGACTTTATCCACTTTACTAACAACTTGCAGCCCCTTATCCAGCCTGGATTTCTGAACGTATTCACAATCCTGTGGATATGTTCGAATTATCTGTTAATAAGTAAAAAAAAGCCTCACGTTTTACAACGTGAGACGATCAAAGGATGTTAATTCCAAACCGGGCTGTCCGTTCATATCATATGAGCCCCGAATCCCCTTTTCAAAAGCAACGGTTCCGGCAGCCGCAATCATCGCTGCATTGTCCGTACATAAGGAAAGCGGCGGGATGACAAGCTCGGGATCTCCCGAATGACTGAATTCCTGCTGCAGTGCGGCTCTCAGCCCTTTGTTAGCGGCTACGCCCCCTGCCAGCAGCACTTGTTTAACCCCGTATTCTTTCGCGGCCTTAGAGGTTTTTGCCGTCAGTACATCAATGACACTCTGCTGAAAGCTTGCGGCAAGATCCTCAGGAGGAATCACCTCATTTTTTTGCGAGGCGTTATGAAGCGTGTTAATCACGGCTGACTTCAGGCCGCTGAAGCTGAAATTGTAAGACCCTTCTTCCAGCCACGCACGCGGAAGCGGAATGGAATCCGTTCCCACAGCAGCCAGCTTATCAATCTGCGGCCCTCCCGGATAAGGAAGCCCCATCGTTCTTGCCACTTTGTCGTAAGCTTCGCCTGCGGCATCATCCAGCGTTTCACCGATAACCTCGAATGAACCGTGCTCTTTCATATAAACCAATTCCGTATGTCCGCCTGACACAACCAAAGCAAGCGCCGGGAATTGAAGCTCTCCTATCAGCCTGTTTGCATAAATATGGCCCGCGATGTGATGGACGCCGACTAGCGGTATTTGATGGGCAAAGCTTAACGCCTTTGCCGCATTGACTCCGATTAACAGGGCTCCGACAAGTCCGGGTCCTTCCGTTACGGCAATCGCATCAAGGTCATCAAAGCCCATCTCCGCTTTTAAAAGAGCTTCCTCAATCACAAGGGTAATCTGCTCCACATGATGTCTGGACGCTATTTCAGGCACGACCCCGCCGAAACGTTTATGGCTTTCAATTTGAGAAGCGACAACGTTTGAAATAATTTCATTCCCGTTTTTTACAACCGAGGCCGCTGTTTCATCACAGCTTGTTTCGATTCCTAATACATAAATATCTTGTTTTTCACTCATGTAATGTCACCCACATTAATAACGCATCTTCTCCGTTATCTGTATAGTATTGTTTTCTGATTCCTCCGGCCTGAAGACCGAATTTTTTATATAAGGATTGGGCGGGATGATTTGAGACCCTGACTTCGAGAGAGAGCCTTCTTGCCTTTTTTTCTCTGCACAATTCTATCGCAGAGCGAAACAGCGCTTCTCCCAATGATTGGCCCCGATATTCCGGCTTAATGGCTATGTTCGTAATCTGCGCGTCATCTATAATAATCCAGATTCCGCAATACCCCGCCAGACAGCCGTCCTTTTCAATGACAAGGTAGTGGGCATACGGATTTTCCAAAAGCTCATGATAAAATGAATCCTTCGTCCACGGAGAAGTAAAGGATGCTGTTTCAATTTCATAAATTTGATCAATATCTTCCGGACGCATGCTTCGAATCGCCGTTTTCGTTTTCATCCCTATCACCCTATTTTTGAGATTCCATCCATTTCGCTTCAGCCTCTGCCAGACGCAAATAATCCGGAACAAGGCTGTGGACATCCGCTTCCTCTTTTTCCAAGCCTAAAAACGCCAGCTCTGACGGCCGCGGATTATGCTGTGCAGCCGTTCCAATCACTGCTTGAGATGTCAATTCATGCAGAATGGTTTCTTCATGAATGGCTGTATCGTGCCCTAAAAATAAAACCGGAGACGCTTTTTCTTTCAGCATGCCGAGCCAATCAGTCAAAAGGACATTCTGATCAGGAAGAACGGATTGTAATCGGCCGTCCTGATATTCATAAAGTCCCGTATATACCTGTCCGCGCCGGGCATCAAATAACGGGCAGATCAGTCCTTGAAAGTGCCGTCCGTTAGCCGCCAGCACCTCCAGACTCGAGACAGCGGAAACCGGAAGCTTCAGCGACCATGCCAATGTTTTTGCCAGCGTCACACCGATTCTGACACCTGTGTACGAACCCGGTCCTTTCGCCACCGCTATTTTCGTAAGGTCCTGCGGTGTTAGGCCGCAATCCTTCAGCAATGAATTGACAGCAGGCATGGCCCGCACGGAATGATTCTTTTTTAAATATGTAATATACTCCGCCATCACCGTTTTGTCACGAACGAGCGCGGCACCCAACGTGTAATTTGACGTATCAATTGCCAGTATTGTCATGTTTATTTATCTCCTCACAAAGCGTTTCATACCGTGTTCCGCAAGCCGTAAAGGTAATGTCCCTTGCCTCATCACCGGCTCTTGTGATAACGATCTGCAGCCGTTCAGCAGGCAGCTGATCCTGAATTAAATGAGCCCATTCAATTAAGCAGACGCCTTGTCCCTCAAAATATTCTTCAAGCCCTAAGTCTTCGCTTTCATCCTCCATACGATACACATCCATATGATATAGAGGAAGCGAACCGTCATGGTATTCTTTTATAATTGTAAAAGTCGGGCTGTTTACCACCCTCGTGATTCCCAGTCCTTCGGCAAAACCCTTTGTAAAAGTCGTTTTTCCCGCGCCTAAGTCGCCTTCCAGTGTCAAAATGTCTCCCGGCTTTGCCAAAGAAGCGGCAAGCTTGGCTACGGCTTTCGTTTCTTCGGGGTTTTTCGTTCTCCATTGTAATGTCTTCAAAGTGAGTCACCCGTCTTATTTAAAATGATTGTATCCTTTTTTCTCAAGGACGATTTGTCTCTGATCATTGGCTGTCAAAAGAACACATGCTTCCTTCCGTTCAGATACCGCTCCTATCTTCGCAATCGGAATGCCCGATTGAGTGCAGTAATCAAGCAGAGAGGTCCACTCTTGCTGAGAAACCGTTCCAACCAATTCAAAATCTTCACCGCCGAATAACACCCATTTCTTCCACTCAGAATTTGCCTCGGGCAAATCCGGATGCACCGGCAGAAGTTGTTCTTCAATTTCTATCGTAACTGAACTTGCCCCAGCTATTTCATGCAGCTCACTAGCCAATCCGTCACTGATATCATTCAGAGCCGCGCGCTGAAGCTGAGAGCAGAAGCGGCCGACCTGAACTCTCGGAACGGGCCGTTTATGTTTTTGGATAAAATAATCAGTCGTATGAAAAGCAGAAGGGAGTGTTTCTCCCAACAAAAGAGACAGTCCTGCTGCAGACGAACCGATATCCCCTGTAACAAACACAACATCTCCGGGTCTTGCCGAGCTTCGCAGACAAGCGCAATCCTTCTCAACTTCTCCGATGACAGTAACGGTAATTACGGCTTGACCGGAAGCGGAGACGGTATCTCCCCCGATCAAATCCATTTGATATAGTTTCGCCAGTTCCGCCATTCCTTCATACATTGCCTGGACGTCAGCTTTCTGCCAGCAAGAAGGAACCGCTAGAGACACCAAATAAAACTTCGGAATGCCTCCCATCGCCGCAACGTCACTAATGTTAACAGCAAGCGCCTTATAACCGATATCATGAGGAGAGGAATACTCTAATTTAAAATGGACATTCTCCACCATTGTATCAAGGCAGACAATTTGCTGCATATGGGGTGATGCTGTATAAACCGCACCATCATCACCGATCCCTACATCGACGGAAGAATGATAATGCGAATGCGGCGTAATACTGTGAATCAAATCAAACTCATCCATATATCTCCCGTCTCCCTTTCTGACGCTCTTGTGAAATACAGCTCTTTCTAGTGTATCGGATTATGTTTCAATATCCAAGACTTTAACGATATAAAAGAAAGCTTGGTTAGATACCAAGCTGCCAGCATTTAAAAGAAAACACAAAAAAAACGAAAACATGATCGTTTCGTTTACAATAAAAATGGCGGTCCGGACGGGACTCGAACCCGCGACCTCCTGCGTGACAGGCAGGCATTCTAACCAACTGAACTACCGGACCATTTATTTTTTGGTTGCGGGGGCAGGATTTGAACCTGCGACCTTCGGGTTATGAGCCCGACGAGCTACCGAACTGCTCCACCCCGCGATGATAAAATTTTAGAAAA
>NZ_JANIFO010000011.1:0-147015 GCF_040259625.1 Bacillus sp. B1(2022) | reverse complement strand
AAGGGGCGTGTTTTTTTTATGTTTATATTTTTCTCTTCGGGGAATGAAATAGTTATCTAAATAAACTATTATGCGTTCCAAAAGATGAGGAGGATCATCTGTGAAGAAAAACACCAAAAAATACCTGATTTACTTTTTCGGAGCATTAGGCGGGCTGCTTTACGGCTATGACACCGGTGTGATTTCAGGGGCTTTGTTATTTATTAACAATGATATTCCTTTAAACACGCTGACCGAGGGATTGGTCGTCAGCATGCTGCTGCTCGGTGCGATTTTCGGGTCCGCATTAAGCGGGACATGCTCTGACCGATGGGGCCGGAGAAAAGTGGTTTTCGTCCTTTCACTCATTTTTATTATCGGCGCGCTTGCCTGTGCGGCTTCGCAAACCGTCACCATGCTGATTATCTCCCGTGTCATTCTCGGGTTAGCCGTCGGGGGCTCAACGGCGCTGGTTCCCGTTTATCTATCTGAGATGGCGCCGACAAAAATACGCGGAACGCTCGGCACATTGAATAACTTAATGATTGTAACCGGAATTTTACTCGCATATATTGTGAATTACATATTCACCCCATTTGAAGCTTGGCGCTGGATGGTCGGTCTCGCCGCAGTACCGGCGGCGCTTTTATTAATCGGAATCGCGTTTATGCCGGAATCTCCGAGATGGCTCGTCAAACGCGGCCGTGAGCAGGAAGCCAGACAAGTCATGGAAATGACCCACGACAAAGAGGATATCGCCGTTGAATTGGCGGAAATGAAACAAGGAGAAGCCGAGAAAAAAGAATCTACGCTCGGCTTGCTGAAAGCCAAATGGATCCGCCCTATGCTGCTGATCGGGATCGGCCTCGCCATCTTCCAGCAGGCGGTCGGTATCAACACGGTGATTTACTATGCGCCGACCATCTTTACAAAGGCCGGACTCGGCACTTCGGCGTCCGTTCTCGGCACGATGGGCATCGGTGTCTTAAACGTCATCATGTGTATCACCGCCATGATCTTAATTGACCGGATCGGCCGGAAAAAACTGCTGATGTGGGGAAGTGTCGGCATTACCTTGAGCCTGGCGTCACTATCAGCCATTCTCCTTCTGGCCGGCCTGTCAGCTTCAACAGCATGGCTGACCGTGCTGTTTCTCGGCATCTATATCGTCTTCTACCAGGCGACATGGGGTCCCGTCGTATGGGTTCTGATGCCGGAGCTGTTCCCGTCAAACGCACGCGGAGCCGCAACCGGATTTACGACATTGATTCTGTCGGCAACCAACCTGATCGTTTCACTGGTATTCCCGCTTATGCTGAGCGCCATGGGCATCGGCTGGGTATTCGGAATATTCTCAGTCATTTGCCTCTCATCCTTCTTCTTCGCCGCTTACATCGTTCCTGAAACGAAGGGCAGAAGTTTAGAAGAAATCGAAACGCACTTGAAAAAACGGTTCTCCTTAAAGAAGCGCAGCAAACAAAATCAAATTCTTAAACAGCGCACACTGTAATAAAAAAAGGAATCGCCCCCGCTGGGCGATTCCTTTTTGGCGTCATACCATAACTTTGCAGATGTCATTCGTAAATTCGACCGGATCATGGATCGGCAGCCCTTCAATCAGAAGCGCCTGATTGTAGAGAAGATTTGTGTATAATGCCAGCTTTTCCCGATCTTGTCCGTGCGCGTTCTTTAACGTCTCAAACACTTCGTGATTCGGGTTGATTTCCAGCACTTTTTCCGCTTTGACCTGCTGGCTGTCAGGCATGGCGTTTAATACTTTTTCCATTTCGATCGTCACTTCGCCGTCTGTCGCAAAGCATACCGGATGGGATTTTAAACGTTTCGACGCTCTGACGTTCTTTACTTTATCCGCAAGAATCTCTTTCATGCTTTCGAACAGGTCTTTATATTCGTTCTCTTCGGCTTCAGTCTGCTTTTCATCCTCATCACTGTCGATGCCTAAGTCGGCGCTTGATACGGATTTGAATTCTTTTTCCTCATAGCTTGTCAGCATTTTGATCGCGAATTCATCAATATCTTCCGTGAAGTATAAAATTTCGTAGCCTTTGTCCGCCACCATTTCAGTTTGCGGCAGCTTTTCAATCCGCTCATATGAATCGCCGGACGCGTAATAGATATATTTTTGATCCTCAGGCATTCTGGACACATATTCGTCCAGAGTGACGAGCTTTTTCTCCTTAGATGAATAGAAGAGAAGCAGATCTTTTAAGACATCTTTATTCGCGCCGAAATCATTATAGACGCCGAATTTGAGCTGTCTGCCGAAAGATTCATAGAAAGATTCGTATTTTTCTCTTTTGTTCTTCAGCAGGCTCTTCAGCTCGGCTTTGATTTTTTTATTGATGTTTTTCGCAATCAGCTTCAGCTGGCGGTCGTGCTGCAGCATCTCTCTGGAAATGTTCAGCGACAGATCCTCAGAATCGACCATGCCTTTTACAAAACTGAAATGGTCCGGAAGCAGGTCGGCGCATTTGTTCATGATCAGCACGCCGTTGGAATACAGCTCCAATCCTTTTTCGAATTCCTTCGTATAATAGTCAAACGGCATGTTTTCCGGAATAAACAAAATCGAATTGTAGCGCACCGCTCCATCGACGCTGATATGCACATGGGTCAGCGGTTTATCAAAGCCGTAATGCTTCTCGGCGTAAAAAGCCTCGTAATCTTCATCCGTCAGCTCGCTTTTATTTTTTCTCCAGATCGGCACCATGCTGTTGACCGTCTGTTCTTCCTGAACTTCTTCAAATTCGTTCTCGCTGCCCTCTTTCGGCTTGTTGACCGTCTCTTCCATTTTGATCGGGTAGCGGATAAAATCAGAGTACTTTTTCACGATCGCTTTGATGCGGTAGTTTTCTAAAAACTCATCATAGCTTTCATCTTCTGTGTTTTCTTTTATTTGCAGGGTGATTTCCGTACCGACGGTTTCTTTGTCACACGGCGCGATCGTGTAGCCGGCAGCCCCTTCCGACTCCCATACATACGCCTCGTCACTGCCGAGCGCCTTACTTTTCACCGTGACTTTATCAGCCACCATAAACGCCGCATAAAATCCGACGCCGAACTGGCCGATAATGTCATGGCCATCTTTCGTGTCATTTTCTTGCTTGAAAGCGAGTGAACCGCTTTTCGCAATCGTGCCGAGATGCTGTTCAAGCTCGTCTTTTGTCATCCCGATACCGGTGTCTGTGACGGTGAGCGTTCTCGCTTCTTTGTCCGCCGTCACTTTTATGTAGTAATTGTCTTGATCAAACGTTAATGAATCATCGGTTAACGCCTTGTAATAGATTTTGTCAATCGCATCGCTCGCGTTGGAAATTAACTCGCGGAGAAAAATTTCCTTCTGCGTGTAAATGGAGTTAATCATCATGTCCAGCAATCGCTTGGATTCTGCTTTAAACTTTTTTTTCCGCACTTCAGATCTCTCCTTTAATTATGCTTTGATGTTATGTAAAATCTTTTCAGCATCTATTTATCATATACAGTGACAATTGTCAACTAGGATTAGCAGATGCATATATTGTAAATTTAACATGTTAATGGATTCATTTCACCCATTTTATCAATAAAAAAGAGAGAATGTTGATCATCCTCTCCTCTCTGCTTCTTTCCGGCGGCCGAATTCCTTCTTCATCCATATGTATGACGGGTAGAAAAACAAACTAAATAAGATAAGAGATCCCAAGTTTCGCAAAGACTCATGCAGAACATTTCTTACAGTGAGAGGAAATATGATGTCCTGAAATAGAATAGAGATAACGGTGTAAATCACAAATCCCATAGGAACAATGGCATAACAATAAAACGCTATCTCCTTCTTATGCTGTATCTTCAAAATATGTAAACCTCCCAATGATGTATATACATAATATTAACATATTTAATAGGTATTTAGAAACAGACCTCCGTATGTTTATCCCCCTATTCAGCGGGAACAGATATAAAAAAAGGAGGAATCGCAATATGGGAAGATTAACAGACAAAACCGCAATCATCACAGGGGCCGCGACAGGCATCGGACAAGCGACGGCACGGGTTTTCGCCGATGAAGGCGCCCGCGTGATCTGCGGTGACATCAATGAAAGCGAACTGAATGAAACCGTCAGCGCCATCAGAAAAAACGGCGGAGAAGCAGAAGCCTTTCACCTTGATGTATCAGACGAAGAAAACGTAAAGTCTTTTGCGGACGGCATTCAGCAAAAGTACGGAACAATTGATATTCTGTTTAACAATGCCGGTGTTGACCAAGAGGGCGGAAAAGTTCATGAATACCCGGTCGACCTGTTTGACCGGATCATCGCCGTCGATCTGCGCGGCACATTTCTTTGCAGCAAATACCTGATTCCGCTCATGCTCGAAAAAGGAGGCTCCATCATCAACACCTCCTCCATGTCCGGCCGGGCCGCAGACCTTGACCGCTCAGGCTATAACGCCGCAAAAGGCGGAATCACGAACCTGACGAGAGCGATGGCCATTGATTACGCCAGAAGCGGAATCCGCGTCAATTCCTTATCGCCGGGGACGATTGAAACGCCGCTCATTGATAAATTGGCAGGCACGACAGAAGACGAAATGGGCGAAGCGTTCCGTGAAGCCAACAAATGGATCACGCCGCTCGGCCGGCTCGGAAAACCGGGAGAAATGGCAGCCGTCGCGCTCTTCCTCGCTTCAGACGACAGCTCTTACGTCACGGGAGAAGACATCACCGCAGACGGCGGCATCATGGCATACACTTGGCCGGGAAAAATGCTGATTGATAAGAAGTGGAAGGAAGAGACGGAGTGACGGCGAAAAAGAAACAAGCCAGTGCAAAAAACACTGGCTGAACAAGCTGAGGGCGGGTTACTTAAACCAGCCCTTTTCTTTTGATCGGGTAATGGCTTCAATTCGATTTTTCACTTCTAATTTATCCAGGATCATCGAAACGTAATTGCGGACTGTGCCGCTTTTGATGCTGAGGGCGTTTGCGATTTCTTTCGTGTTTTTCCCGTCTGCGACAAGCTCGAGCACCTCTTTTTCCCGTTCGGTCAGCGGGTTTTCTTCACTATAGATGTCCTCCATTAATTCAGGGGCGTAGACGCGTCTTCCTTTCATGACGCTGCGGATGGCGCTGACGAGCTCATCGCTCGGGCTGTCCTTGAGCATGTACCCGCTGACGCCTGCTTTTAGCGCCCGCTGAAAATAGCCGGAGCGGGCAAAGGTCGTCAAAATGATGATTTTCACACCGCTGTCCTTGAGTTCTTCTGCCGCTTCAAGACCTGATTTCCCGGGCATTTCGATATCCATCAGACAGATGTCGGGCGCATGTTTTTCCACGAAATCGATGGCATCCTGGCCGCTTGTGCCTTTACCGACAACCGTCATATCCTCTTCTAAATTCAACAGCGAACCGAGTGCGCCGAGCAGCATTTGCTGATCCTCGGCAATGAAGATGTTGATCATCTGCTACCATCCTTTTCTTTTGATTTTGAATCATTCGGGATTCTCATGGTCAGCTTTGTTCCGGCGGCTGTATCGATGGCTAAACTGCCGTTTGCGAATTCAAGACGTTCCCTCATTCCAAGCAGGCCGTGCCCCTTTGAAAAAAAGCGGTCTTCTTTGCATTGAAAGCTGCCGTCATCTTCTACCGTAATGACAACCTCTTTCCAAAGCTGCTGAATGGTGATGCGGCATACTTTGGCGCCGCTGTGTTTCACGACATTGGTGACGGCTTCTTTAATGCACATGCTGACGATGTTTTCGTTCAGCAAAGAGATATGTTTGGGCGCTTCTTTTTCTTCATACACAAAATCAATTCCTGCCGCTTCAAGAATTTGCCGAACATTGCCGAGCTCATCCTTCAATCGGATGCCTTTCATCGACGAGACAATTTGTCTGACCTCATTTAAGGAGGTGCGGGCCGTCTGCTGCACGCTTTTCAGCTCAGTGCGGGCCTGTTCAGGGTCCTTGTATATCAGCTTTCGGGCGAGGTCGCTTTTCAGTCCGATTAAGGAGAGCTTTTGTCCAAGTGTATCGTGAAGGTCCCGGGCGATGCGCTGCCTTTCTTCCAGCTTCACAAGATCGGCGATTCGCTCATTTGCATATTCTAATTTCTCCTCAAGGCGCTCCCGTGCCTTTCTGCTTCGAATGCTGAGCGGGAGCAGGATGGCACTGATCAGTGTAATGACGATAAACGGAATTTGTGTCAAAAACCACCCTTTTTTCAGAACAAGGCTGAAGTTGACGGCAACCGCCGCACTGATGATATGAATGTAATATAAGATGTAAAAAGGAACTTTGTCTCGGATATGGCCGATGAAGTAGGCGATAAAGAAGGCGAAGTAAATATAGCTGAACAGCATAACTGAGCCGGTCGAAATGCCGATCAGAAGAAGCGCCCATAAGTAAAGCGGCCAGCCTTTTGCAACAAATGCAAAGCGGTATGCGCCAAAGAAAACAAGTGTGAACATGATGCCGGCTACGATGACAAAGGTAGAAGAGCTTTTAAAAATAAAATAAAAAGGCAAGATGAAAAAAATCATCCATATATAAGGAGAAATCCCGTTCAGTTTTTGAAATTTAAAATATTTCTTCATCCTTATTCCACCTTCTGCTGCTTGTGTCTACCATCACTTTATCAAAACACCGCCTTCATTGCATCCTCACGCATGAAGAGAAGGCCCTTTCTGATAAGAGAAAGAGCCGCGCGCCATATCAGGCATTTTTCTTCAAAGGTTCTTTCGGCACCGGATGGGGCGCCGGTTTTTTCCGCGCCTCCCGAAAGGTGACAAATTGCTTTTCGTCCTCATCCCACAGACGGAATTTCATGGATTCAAGACTTGTTTTAAGCGTAATGGTCGGTACGTTTTTTAAAGGCTCGTGCCCCTCATGAGCGGCTTCCAGCTTGTAGTTCGGCACTTTCGGGCTTAAGTGGTGGACATGATGGTAGCCGATATTGCCTGTCAGCCATTGCAAAAGCTTCGGAAGCTTGTAAAAGGAGCTTCCTTCTACCGCGGCCTGCACATAATCCCAATGCTCATCGGCTTCAAAATAAGAATCCTCAAACGTGTGCTGAACATAAAAGAGCCAGACGCCGATTGACCCCGAAATAAGGAAAATCGGACCTTGAACAAGCAAAAAGTTTTCCCAGCCGACAAGCAGGCACGTCGCAGCAGCCAATAAGACAATCGCCGCGTTCGTGAAATAGGTGTTCCAGCGCTCCTTGCGGCGGGCGCCTTTTACATTGAAACGGTTTTGAATCAGAAATACGTAAATCGGGCCGAGAATAAACATAATAAACGGATTGCGATAAAGTCTGTAGCGTACTTTTGTCCAAGCTGACGCTTCGTTGTATTCCTTGACGGTCATCATCCAAATATCGCCGGTGCCCCGTTTATCTAAGTTGCTGCTTGTCGCATGATGAATGGAGTGGCTGCGCTGCCATTGAAGGAACGGAAACAGTGTCAGCACACCTGAAATAAACCCGAACAGCCGGTTCAGTTTCTTTTGTTTGAAAAAGGATTGGTGGCAGCAGTCGTGGAAAATAATAAAGATTCTTGTCAAAAATCCCGCTGCTATAACAGTAAAGGCGAGGGTCAGAAGATAGGAGACATTGAGGCTGAAGTAAGCAAGAAACCAAAGGGCAAAAAACGGCACAAACGTGTTGAAAAGCTGATTGACACTATGCTTTGTATCGGCACCGGAAAATGCAGCAACCTGCTTTTTTAAAGATGCTTGTTTTTGAGTTGCGGCGTGATTGGTCATGAATGTCATATCCCCTTTTTTTTATTATAATTCCAAGTATACCGAGGCGCTCGCGGCGGTTGTAGTAGCAGCCATCATGCCCCGAATATGACATTTGTCATGTTTGGCGGCAGAATGCTGATCAGGCGGCATATGGAAGGTATCTTTTTTATGAGGGATAAAGCCGGACACTTCATATCGGCACTTCTCAATGAAAACAGCAAAAAAGAACCCGGCCTGTTTTCGGCTGAGTTCTTTTTCATCATCCTCACAGCAAAATCACCCGATACTTCTTTACATCCAAAAACTGCAGAAACTCCCGGGCCAGCATGTCCGGCGCGTGGTCTTTTCCTTCATGAAGACGATATTGAATCAAGCCGGCGAGCATGGACGCGACATAATATGCATAGAGTTTTTTGCCCGCCTGAATGTGCAGGGGCTGATGAAGATAAAACGATTGCAGCGCTCTGAACATTTCCGGAATGACGTCAGGCACTCCGGAGCCCTCTCTCAGAAAATGGACGAGCGGCAGGCCTTCCGACAGTGCCGAAAAGAGACGGACGAGCGCGGCTTCCGCTTCTTCCATGGAGCAATCGGCAGGCTCTCCTTTTACCGTCAATAATCCGATCAGATCCCGGCATGATTGATGGATGATCGTTTTCAGCAATGCTTCTTTGTTGGCGTAATGGTCATAAAAAGTGGCGCGGCGGAGGTTGCTTTGACGGGCAATATCGGAAATCGTAATCGCCGCGTACTCTTTTTTTTCTGCCATTAAGCCGATCATGGCTTCTTGCAAGGCCTGCCTCGTCCTTGTCACCCGGCGGTCGGCGGGCTTTTTTTCTTCTTGTTCCGGCACCCGGCGGCCAAACAGCCAGTAAAACCGTTTTTGAGAAATCAAATCCCACACCTGTCCGCTGATCGCTTCCGGGGATGCCCCGGGCTCCTCATTCAGCCAGTACAACACAATGGCATACGTGTATAAAGCGCGGTAATGAATGTACATATCCTGTTCAGTCGGTGAGAAATCCGCATTGACCGGTGACAGCAGCACATCATGCCGGAACACATCTTTTAAAAAAGCATGAAAGTGAAAATAGGGCATTTTATTGCGGTCCATCATCGTTTGAAAAAACACCCGATGCCGATCAACAAAAGACAGGGTCGGATGCACTTTTTGCCATCCGCCATGTAAATGAAGCACATCTTTATTCTTCAGTGAATCATACAGCGCTTCGCTCAGCCCGTCTTTCATTTCTTCCTCTATATCCTTTAAAATCGCATATTTATCTTCGTAATAAAGGTACAGTGTCCCCCGGCTCACATGCGCCCGTTCGGCGATGTCCTTCATGGTCACACGGCGGATATCCCGCTCTCCAAGCATGGTCAAAAGCGCTTGTTTGATGTCAGTTGTCACAGAATCCGGCATAAGAGACACTCCTTTCATTAGACAGATCACCGCAATTTGTACGGTAACGTATAGATGTGTTTACGCTGTCTTTGCCGCAAAAACACATCACATTATAATAGGCCCTGAAGAAACAAAAAAGCAACCAGAGGGGGAAGACCGATGGATCAGCATATAAAAGCAGACATCAAACGCGTCTTTGAGCTTCAGAAAAAAAATCAAAAAACGCTGCGTGCTTCAACAGCCGGGCAGCGCAGAGAAAAGCTTCAGCGCTTTTTAGATGCCGTCACCGCACATGAAGAAGAAATCATCGAGGCGATCAGACGGGACGTCCGCAAGCCTTATCATGAGGTGAAAAGAGCGGAAACGCAGGGAACGATCAAGGCGATTAAAGATAATATGAACAATCTCGACACCTGGATGGCGCCGAAACGCGTCGGCTCATCCGTCAGCCCCGACGCTGACGGCGTATTAATGTACGAGCCAAAAGGCCTTACCTTAATTCTCGGCCCATGGAATTATCCGTTTATGCTGACGATGGCTCCGCTTGCGGCTGCCATTGCGGCCGGCAACAGCGCGATTGTGAAGCTGTCCGATTTTACAATGGAGACGAGCCATATCGCCGCGACAGTTATTCGCGAGGCATTTCACGAAGAAGAAGTCGCCATTTTTGAAGGTGAGGTCGATGTCGCCACAGAACTGCTCGACCAGCCGTTTGACCACATTTTCTTCACCGGAAGCACGAATGTCGGTAAAATCGTCATGACGGCAGCGGCGAAGCACTTGTCGTCCGTCACGCTTGAGCTTGGCGGAAAAAGCCCGACGATCATCGACAGCGGCTATGATTTGATGGACGCGGCGAAAAAAATCGCCGTCGGCAAATTTGTCAATGCGGGGCAAACATGTATCGCACCTGACTATCTCCTTATGAAGAAAGAAGTGCAGAGCACCTTTACAGATCTCCTGCAAACCATTGTCAATGCAGGTTTTATGGAGGATGATCATACGGTTGACCGCAACAAATTCACGCAGATTGTCAACGACCGCAACTTTAACCGTGTCAAAGCCCTGTATGATGACGCCATTGAAAAAGGGGCGAAAACGGCGTTCGGCGGCGTATTCGATGCGCATGACCGCACGATTTCTCCGACCGTGCTGACAAACGTGACGCCTGATATGAAGATCATGCAGGAAGAAATCTTCGCACCGATTCTGCCGATTATGAATTACGAAGATATCAGTGAAGCCGTTGATTACATCACTGAACGGGACAAGCCGCTTGCCTTGTATGTATTCAGCCATAATCAGGAGCTGATCGATTATGTGCTGCAGCATACGACATCCGGCAATGCTTCTGTCAATGATGTCGTCGTTCATTTCACTGACGTCAACCTTCCGTTCGGCGGTGTCAATACGAGCGGGATCGGTTCATATCACGGTGTGTACGGCTTTAAAGAATTTTCTCATGAAAAAGGCGTATTTATTCAAGCCTCTAAATAAAAAAAGAATCCGCGCAGATGACGCGGATTCTTTTTTATTATTTTTTTGCCCCGAATGCGAGCAGTTTCGTATAAGTGCCGACATAGAGCGTGCCGTCTTCAGCCAGAACCGGGGAGGAAATGACATTGCTGTCTGTTTGATAGCGCCATTTTTCATTACCGTCAGCGTCAACCGCATAGACATTTTTATCGTCAGAACCGAAGTACACATTGCCGTCCGCATCAATCAGCGGCGCCGTTCTCACAGGCCCGTCCGTATAGAAAGACCAGTTCATATTGCCGGTTTTGCTGATGGAAAACAGCTCGCCGCTTCCGGAACCGATATACACATTGCCGTTATGGTCGATCGCTAATGAAGAGCTGGAGAAACCGTTTAACGGGAACGTCCACTTTACAGCACCCGTTGATGTATAGGCGTATAAATTGCCGTCCTGGTTTCCGGCGTAAACGGTGCCGTCTCTATCAATAACCGGATAGCCTTTAAACCCGTTGGACGTCGTTTTTGACCATTTCACTTGGCCCGTTCCGGAATTGATCGCGTAAAAGATATTATTGTACGTTGCCGTATACAGCGTGCCGTTTGACGCTAACACGGGAGCGGAGCCGACCACGCCGTTTGTTTTAAACTTCCACTTTTGCGTCCATGTCGAAGGCGACGTCGGTTTAATCGCATAGATATAGTTATCCAGCGTCGACACATACAGCGTGCCGTCAGAGCCGATAGCCGCATCGGAACTCGGCGCTCCGCTCAGCGGAACCGATGTTAAAATGTTTCCGGTTTCTTTGTCGATGAAATATAGTTTTTTATCGTGAGAAGGAAGATAAATGACACCGTTTGTTCCGAGCACCGGAGTCAGCGTATAGGTCGTCCCGAGGTTTTCCGTCACCCATTTCACAGTACCGTCCGGATGATACGCCGTCAGCTTCCCGTCTTTTGATTGAATAAATACGGTGCCGTCCCCATCAACCGCGGCTCCCGCACCGTTTTGAGGATTGGCCGGAACATTCTTTTCCCATTTTAATGCGCCATCGGCAGTGCTTGTAAACCGGCTTTCTCTTGACCAGTTGAACATCGTCGGAGACATCGCCTGCGCGTCATACCGTCCCGCCAAGAAACCGGATGCCGCATGATTTTGTTTAAATACCGTTTCCGCAGCTTGAGCAGCCGCCGGATGCAGCCATTTTGCCCCCGGCAGATCAGAAACCGCTCCCACAGATAAAGCCGCAGCAACCGCAGCGCCGGCCGCCAATGTTTTCATTCGCAATGAAGCTGTCTTTTTTTTCAATGTCAGTTCCTCCCGTTTCTATTAAAAGCTGCTATATCACTTCGATCATACCATAATTAACCTATGAAATATTTGTATTTTCGGTAGATTTATAGAACAAATGTCACATAGCCTGCTGATGCTTCGGGGATGATCGAAACGCGGCAATATACCACACCACATTGACGATGAAAGCCGCGCCTGACCAAACGAAAAGGCCGTAATAAAGAGACAGCTCCTGCCCTAAGGAAATTGCGGTCAATAACGTCACCAACAAGACAGCCGCGCAAATGATAAGCCCGATTCCGCAAAAAACGGCCATGATGATTTTCATGACACGAATACCGAGAATATACAAAATGAGCGGGACCGCATATATAACAAAGATCTGGCCGACGGCGGCCCACATGCCCGCGGAATTAAAACGATTCGCGTTCGGCCCCGTTTCCGCAAGCGGAGAAAGCGAGACGAGGACCGGCAATAAACAAAACAGCAGAGCGGAAAGCAAGGTCACCGCAACCGCACCTTTTTTCTTTTGATTCATGTGAATATCCTCCTGACAATAACCCGGCTTTTTTACCGGTAATCTGATAATATGTTATATTTTAGCACGATTTTTACTTAATTTGAGAATGTTTTGTCAAAAACGAATTTACAAATCCAGAAAAATAGATATAATAAACGTTATGGAACCGATATTGATTCATAAAGCGCTATCTAACAAAACACGAAGTGATATTATGACGTGGCTTAAACACCCGGAAGACCATTTTGATGAAAGACCTTATCTTGAGCAGGGACTCAGTTTCCGCACCGGAATTTGCGTCGGTGATATTCAGGCAAAGTCGGGGCTTGCGCAGTCCGTCATCTCCAGCTACCTGCTGACCATGCAAAAAGCCGGCCTGCTGGAATCCGAACGAATCGGAAAGTGGACCTATTACAGAAGGAATGAAAAACAAATTAAAGCCTTTGCTGACTATGTTCAGCACCAGCTATAACCATGAAAGGAGGGCTTTTTTTGTTCTAACATATCTATTTTTCTATATATGTAGTTATAAAAGGAGGCATACATAACAATGAAAAAAAGCAGTTCCATCTTCATTCTGTTTTTGGCATTAGGGGTTTTCGGAATTATCACGACCGAAATGGGCATTATCGGCGTTCTTCCGCAAGTGGCGGACAGATTTCATATTTCTGCTTCAAAAGCGGGGTGGCTTGTCAGTATTTTCGCGTTCATCGTCGCTGTGTCGGGACCGTTTTTGACCTTGCTTGCTTCAGGCATAAACCGGAAAGTCATTCTGCTTTTGGCGGTGCTGATGTTTGCCGTTTCAAATGCGGTCTACGCGTATACGGCGCATTTCAGTGTCATGCTGGCGTTTCGGATCATTCCGGCTTTATGCCACCCGGTGTTCTTTTCTGTAGCGCTTGCGGCCGCGGCCCGGCTTGTCCCCGCCGGCCAATCCGGAAAAGCCGTAACGAAAGTCTTTTCAGGCATCACCGCCGGCTTTGCGTTCGGCGTGCCTTTCACGTCTTATCTGGCGGAGCGTCTCTCCCTTGAAGCCGCCTTCTTATTCGGCGCTATCATCAGTCTCATCGCATTCACGGGCATTCTTCTCTTTTTGCCATCCATGCCGGTCACAGAAAAAATGTCTTTCAGAAGTCAGCTCGGCATCCTTCGCAAACCGGCTTTGTGGCTCAATATCGCTGCCGTCACCTGTCTCTTTGCGGCCATGTTTTCTGTCTACAGCTATTTTGCGGAGTACCTCGGACGGGTGTCCCATATGAACGGCACATGGGTCAGCTTCATGCTGATGAGCTTCGGAGTGATTATGATAGCCGGGAATTTCGTCTTCGGCGCTTTGTTATATAAAAATATGAAAAAGACCGTCATCCTGTTTCCGCTTCTTTATACAGCCGCCTACTTGCTCATATACGGGTTTGGGACGTCTTTCGCGCCGATGGCCGTCCTCGTCTTCGTATGGGGCGCCGTTCATTCCGGCGGTCTCATTGTCAGCCAGACATGGCTTACTGCGGAAGCAAAGGAGGCGCCCGAATTCGGCAACAGCCTGTTTGTCTCTTTTTCCAACCTCGGCATCACCATCGGAACGGCGGCGGGCGGCTGGTTTATTTCACATTTGGGAATCCATCAGCTGATGTGGTGCGGCATCATGTTTGCCCTTCTGGCTTTCGGGCTGATCATGGGACGCTTGGCATGGGGAAAGAGGCTGCTCGCAAAAGCTTAAGCTCCGTTGCAAAATCCGGAATGATTACGTATAATATTCCAGATTAAAGCAAGGGAGAGAAAAAGATACATGGAAAGACCGGCAGGATTTTGGATTCGGTTTCTGGCTTACGTCATTGATCAAATCATCATAGGAATTCCGATTTTTATCATTCAATTTATGGTCTCTTTTTTATTTGCGGCAGGCGTTGCGGCGGCTGACCCCTTCATGACCGAAAATCAGTTTAACATCTCTTTTCTGGTGTTCGGCGTCATCCCGATTCTTGCGAGCTCTTTTGTGATCAGTATCTTATATTTCAGCCTGCTCACGGCCTCAAAGATGCAGGGGACCCTGGGAAAAGCATTGCTCGGCCTTAAGGTCGTCAATGAAGATGGCGGACGCATTTCCATCGGCCAGGCCTTCGGACGCGCTTTCGCATATATCATATCTAAGCTCATTCTTTATATCGGATTCATCATGGGCGCCTTCGGAGAGAAAAAAACGCTGCACGACATCATGTGCAGCACCCGTGTTGTCTATAAATAATGACCTCAAGTCCGGGCCTTTTGAGCCCGGGCTTTTTTATGACGGCTGTGCCCGCCTGATGTCAATGCCGCCCTTTCCGTCAGCCTCAATGCGGATCGTCCCGTTCACAATGACAGACAGCGGATGGAACTCCGCATGCTGATCAGAAAAAATCCAGCGGCGGCCGCTCGGCCCTAAAAGCAAAAACGCCCCATCATTGTAATCACCCATAAAATGAAACCCATTTTCCCTAAGAGGCGCATGCTTTCTCACCGGAATGCCGAAACGCTGCAGCTCCCTCCCGGTTGATACGACTTCGGCAGCCGTCAGATTCACCTCGCCGATATTCAGAACGGACTCAATCGAAAAATGTTTCGCGCTTGGCGGCGATGTTTCTCTCGCGATGAATTCCGCCAGATTGTTGGACGGATCTTTGAAATAAACGGAACGCGCCTGAATATGAGAGAAATACACCTCATCCTCCCCATCTTCCGTTTGAAAAACGACTTTATCCTTCATCCACGCCTTCGCCTCATCAAAACGATTATTCGGAATGTTAAACGCGAAATGATACGTCGGATGAGAGTGAGAATCGGCGCGCCTGAATTCCAACTCACTTTCTCCCGCCTTGATGGTAAACGAATCACCGGACTCATCAATTAAAGGAAAACCTAACATCCGTTCATAGAAGTGTTTCGTCTCCTCCAACGCACAACTGTACAAAGTAATGTTATTTATTTGCATGATCATACCCCCTTTGGTTATAAAGACAATGAATATATCAATATTCTTGTCTGACTCCGTTCAAAAATGATTCAATATTCTCAATTCGGTAAGCAGTATAGGGGTGAGTGGAAGCTAATAAAGCGATAAAACCTTTTCGAACGTCAATATTTTCACGTTCAATCCGATAGAAAAATTCTAACAGCTCATCTCCGAAACCCGCTTTCGCAGCTACTTCATCTGCCCGATATTCAAAATCTCTGCTTCCGATATTCACAAAATAAAATCCCAAACGGCAGTACGTTATGTAACACCATCCGACCAGCCTAAAGAATATATTTAATAACCCCCCAGACACAGAAGGATTTGATCCGCCGTTCAGAAGCCCTTCAATACACCCCAGAATAAAACATATAAAGAATCCCATCACATACAGCGGCAACAGTGCGATACTCAAAATAGTAAAACTGGAATTAAACATCACAAGGTGTAATGTGTCTTTAAAAGCAAGATGCGCATACTCATGGGCCAGTACCGCTTTTAGCTCACCATCACTTAAATTTCTCATAGCCGCCGAAGTCAATCCTATCGTTTTAAACCCCAGTGCAAATGCATTAATACCCTCATCATCTATTAAAAAAAGATCCGCTTTTTTCACATGAGGATAATGTCTTTGTACGCTTACAAAAACTTCATCGTTTAACCTTTCAAGGTACTCCTTTTCTCCAATGGTTGCCGGGCGCCTTAACCCGGCCCTTATTCTATTTCTCCAGTCTCCAAAAAGTCCATAATTCATAAAGAATAACAATCCGTAAATGGATAAAAAAAGAAGAACCGTTGGAAAAAGCGCCAAAGGAAATAATTTTCTGAAGATCATAATTGAAATCAAAACTGTCAGCCCAGACCAAACAATGTATAAATAATTGAACTTTGTTTTTCTAACTTCCATTTTTGATCACCCTTTTTTATTATGTTTGAATGATTTACCACTACTTAAACTGTCTTTTTATTATCGGTTTCGAAAATAGCATTGTAAAGATGACCATCCATTTTTTTCCGAAAAAGAGGTGCTGTTTTTAACAGCACCTCTTTTTAATCACTCTTCAAAGTAATCCAGGTCCACTCTCTTGATAACAAAAGTATTCTCTAAACTAACGCCGACATTATAGTTGAACATTAAATCCGTTAGCCTCTCTCCATCAATTAATATAATTTTTTTATCGATCACTTTAACATATTCTTTTGCGCCATCAGTAAATACAGATGTAGTAATAAACACACCCTTTTTCGCTTTTTTCCCATCCAGGCTGCCCGCAAATTTTTGTATTTCCGGCCTTGAAACAGAATCTTTCCACCTCTTGGCTTGAAGATAAATCATATCCAGCCCTAAAATGTCTTCTTTGATAACTCCATCTATGCCGCCATCTCCAGATCTCCCTATAGCCGTGCCTGCATCTGTTAATGAACCGCCATATCCAAGAGCAACAAGCAATTCTACGACTAGTTTTTCAAAAAAGGCAGGAGAACATTTGTATATTTGGTTCAGTAACTCTTCTTTAATCTCATTTTTAACAGCATTATAATTCTGTTCAATGATTTCATTGGGAGTTCTGGGCTCTGAAGTAATCGACGGCTCACTTTCCTGTTGATTGCTGTCTTTACCCGTCTGTTTGAATCTCTGAAAGCTCTTATACTTCATTAGAAATCTATTATCTATACTGGCGACACTCGGGTCATTAATTATTTCTAAGCCTTCGCTGGTGATCTGAAAAACACCCCGTCTGACAATGTCGATTAAACCGGCTTTACTTAAATATGTTCTTACCCAACCGATTCGATTATGAAGTACTTTTTGGTTTCCGCTGGGTAATAATTTTTCTGCATCTTCCTCTGACAGGTTTAACTCTTTTGCTAATTTCACGTATAAGTCTTGTAATCTGTGCTCCTTTTTATCTGAAAGAATCTTTAAAAAAGGGTACATAAATTCTTGATATCCTGGTATGGTCAACTTCTACACTCCTATTTAACGTCTTTGTTAAAACTGGCTTGATATTTATATTATTTTTGCGTTCCTAACACCCCTGCGTAAAACCATCTTCATTTCACACTTAAATCTCTTTCAAAAAATCACTCATGATGATATATGAGGTAAAGCTAATATAAGAACATCCGCTATCCATAATTGAATAAGTTCAAAACAAATATATATCTTTAAATTCCAGTCACTGGACTCATCATTTTTTTTAAAAACCTAACACCCATTCATAAAAGTGTTCCTGAACAAAGTTACTTTATTTGCATGACCGTCCCCTCTTTGGTTTATACTACCATATAGAGGGTGGATTCTTGATATTATTCTGCACCAATTGAGAATCCCCCTTTCGCCCGGCGCTAAACATGACAAACAGCGCCAAACCGCTTATACCAGGCGTTTTTAAACATCTAAAGCAAAAAAAGCAGAAAATAATACCCCATATAGCTTGACAAAAAATAAATGTTATTTAATAATCTATATATAATTAGAATTATTATTGAAAGATAAAGTGAATGCTTTGTCTTTTTAATATATTTCAAATCACATTTCAGGAGGAAGATATTATGTCTTTAATCGGAAAAGAAGTACTGCCATTCGAAGCAAAAGCTTTCAAAAACGGTGAATTCATCGATGTAACAAACGAAGATTTGAAAGGTCAATGGAGCGTTTTCTGCTTCTACCCAGCGGATTTCTCTTTCGTTTGCCCGACTGAACTTGAAGATCTTCAAGGACAATACGCTGCACTGAAAGAATTAGGTGTTGAAGTATACTCTGTTTCTACAGATACTCACTTCGTACACAAAGGCTGGCATGACAGCTCTGAAAAAATCGGCAAAATCACTTACGCAATGATCGGTGACCCATCTCAAACGATCTCCCGCAACTTCGACGTTCTTGACGAAGAAACTGGTCTTGCTGACCGCGGAACATTCATCATCGATCCTGATGGCGTTATCCAAACAGTTGAAATCAATGCAGGCGGTATCGGCCGTGACGCAAGCAACCTAGTTAACAAAGTAAAAGCAGCTCAATACGTTCGTCAAAACCCAGGTGAAGTCTGCCCGGCTAAATGGGAAGAAGGCGGCGAAACACTTACACCTAGCCTTGATTTGGTAGGTAAAATCTAAGGAGTGCATTCCATTGGTACTTGATGCAAATATCAAAGCACAATTAAATCAATACATGCAGCTAATTGAGAACGACATTGTTCTCAAAGTAAGCGCCGGTGACGATGACACTTCTAAGGACATGCTGGCTCTCGTTGACGAGCTGGCTTCCATGTCATCTAAAATTTCAGTTGAAAAAACTGAATTAAACAGAACACCGAGCTTCAGCGTTAATCGTACCGGAGAAGACACAGGCGTTACATTCGCCGGTGTTCCTCTCGGCCACGAATTTACATCATTAGTGCTGGCATTGCTTCAAGTCAGCGGCAGAGCGCCTAAGGCTGATCAAAAGGTCATTGACCAGATTAAGAACATCAGCGGAGAATACCGCTTTGAGTCTTATATCAGCCTGACGTGCCACAACTGCCCTGATGTCGTCCAAGCATTAAACATGATGAGCGTGCTCAACCCGAATATCACTCATACAATGATTGACGGCGCGGCATTCAAAGAAGAAGTGGAAAGCAAAAACATCATGGCTGTTCCGACTGTATTCTTAAACGGTGAATCTTTCGGAAGCGGCCGTATGACCATCGAAGAGATTCTCGCAAAAATGGGCAGCGGCGCAGATGCGTCTGAGTTTGCCGACAAAGAGCCGTTTGACGTTCTTGTTGTCGGCGGCGGCCCTGCCGGCGCAAGCGCGGCGATCTACACGGCGCGTAAAGGCATCCGCACCGGTGTCGTCGCTGAACGCTTCGGCGGCCAGGTACTCGACACCATGAGCATCGAAAACTTCATCAGCGTCAAAGCGACTGAAGGACCGAAGCTCGCTGCAAGCCTTGAAGAGCACGTGAAAGATTATGATATTGACGTCATGAACCTTCAGCGCGCGAAACGCCTTGAGAAAAAAGACCTCTTCGAACTTGAACTCGAAAACGGCGCTGTACTGAAAAGTAAAACAGTGATCCTTTCAACAGGTGCCCGCTGGCGCAATGTCAACGTACCTGGTGAGCAAGAGTTCAAAAACAAAGGTGTTGCATACTGCCCGCACTGTGACGGACCATTGTTTGAAGGCAAAGACGTAGCGGTTATCGGCGGCGGAAACTCCGGAATCGAAGCGGCGATTGACCTTGCAGGTATCGTCAATCACGTGACTGTGCTGGAATTCGCGCCTGAACTGAAAGCAGACGAAGTCCTGCAAAAACGTCTTTACAGCCTGCCAAACGTCACTGTGCACAAAAATGCACAAACGAAAGAAATCACAGGCGACCAAAACGTAAACGGCATTACGTTCGTTGACCGTGAAACAGGCGAAGAAAAACACGTTGAACTTCAAGGTGTATTCGTCCAAATCGGCCTCGTGCCTAATACAGAATGGTTAGACGAAACGGTCGAACGCAACCGCATCGGCGAAATCATCGTCGATAAGAGCGGCGCGACAAGCGTTCCCGGCCTATTTGCCGCAGGGGACTGCACAGACGGCCCGTACAACCAAATCATTATCTCCATGGGATCAGGTGCAACTGCCGCTTTAGGCGCATTTGATTATTTGATCCGGAATTAATGTGAAAGCCGCCATATGAATGGCGGCTTTTTTACATATACTAATTAAGAAGGCAGTATTTCCTCTAAACAATCCTCGCTGATTTTATAAGATTTTGGCCTTCTGCTTACCAGCTCAACAAATCCTTGCTGTTCTAAATAATCCATTACTCTGTTAATTTTATGTCTCGATTTATTTGAGAGCTCCATTAAATCTTGCACCGACAGCGTAACCTGATCATTTACAAATACATTAATCGTGATAATGATATTAAAAATATCACGTTCATCTTTATAATCAGCCCATTGATCGCTATCAATATAGTTCCTAATTCGTTTCAGTTTCATTAAATTAAATTCAAGATCCTCAATAATCCCTTTTTGTCCTGACAGAAGCAACTCCAGCATATCCATTAAATAAAAAGTCAGCTCTCCCCGGTTTAAAGGTGCGGGAATTTCCTCTAATGCCTTATAATACTTATCTTTGTTCTTATTAACTGCGTAAGAAAAAGTGATGGCTGAATATTTTTCTAAGTATCGGGACAAATAACTCCCAACGATAAGGCGTGCTGTTCTTCCATTGCCGTCATAAAAAGGATGAATGTATTCATAGTAGTAATGAGCTGTCATGTAACGATACAGCTGGGGATGTGTTTCATCATGAAGATAAGCAATTAAAGCCTCAAGCGCTTCTGTTATCTTCTGTTCAGAATTAACGCCGATATGGGTGGTCATGTTCCCATCGTTCACTTCAACATAGCCTTTTCTGAATAGCTCACCATCCGGCGCATCTTCTGTTCCGATATCATCTGCGACCAGCTCGTCATATAATTCCCTAAAGTCATGAATGCTTGTAAACGACGGAATTCGGTCTATAAATTGATATGTTTTCATCAATCCGACAAACCGCTTATGTGAGGGCTCGGATTGTTCTAACGCTTTAAGAGCCTCTTTCAATTCTTTTTTTGTACTGCGGATTCCTTCAATTTCATTATTACTCTGTGCTTCATTAATAATTAATTTATCAAAATAAGGTTTGACGGCAAATTCGGGGAGCTGACTGATAAGGGATGAAATTTTGGAACTGTTTAACAACACTTCATTATTCAGCTTCATGAGTTTATGTGTATTCACATAAAATAGCTCAAATGAATCGTCCGTGGGTCGGCCTTTTCGGAACCCCCGTATGTTTAATGATGTTGAATAACTGCCATAGCTGCTTGTTCTCTTTTTAAATTCTTTCTCATATGAATCAGCATCCATTTTATAAAAAAGCTTAGATAACTTCTCATACTTCATATCATCACCTCGCTTAATTTAAAATTATACACTTTTTTAAATTATACAATCATTATAGCCTGATTTCTAACAAATATTCTCGCTTTCCAATCAAAACAAAAAACGGCATACTGCATGGCAGTACACCGTCTGAAGCAATTCAATCTGTCTTTCTCCCTCTTGCCCGATAGATAAGAAATAATCCAATAAACCACAGCGGCGTCAGCAGCAAAGCCGGGCGCGTTGCATCCGCAAACAGCATAATCACCAGAATGACGGCAAACAGTGCCAGCACGGCGTAATTGATAAACGGCGCAAACGGCGCCTTGAAAGACGAGCTTGCATGTAAGTCCGGACGGGTTTTCCTGTATCTGATATGACAGACCAGAATCACGCCCCACACCCAAATGAAACAAATCGCGCTGATGGTGGTCACGATGCCAAAAGCCGCTTCCGGTATCAATTTGCTTAAAAGAGCGCCAGCTGACAGCACAATAACCGATATCCATAATGCGCGGCTCGGCACATGATTTTTATTCAGCTTCGCAAAACTTGCAGGCGCTTGTTTCGTTTTGCTTAAGTTATACAAAATCCGGCTTGTTGAAAACATCCCGCTGTTACAAGCAGAAGCGGCAGACGTTAATACGACAAAATTAATGATTCCCGCGGCTAACGGGATGCCGACCAGACTGAAGGTCTTTACAAAAGGACTTTCCGCCGCATTCAGCTGCATCCACGGATTAATACATAAAAGAATGAGCAATGCCCCGACGTAGAAAAATAAAATCCGCAATGGAATTTTATTGATAGCGGACGGAATATTTTTTTTCGGATTTGACGTTTCCGCCGCCGACACACCCACTAATTCCACACCGACATAGGCGAAGATCACCATCTGGAACGAAAGCAAAAAGCCTGAAAATCCGTTCGGAAACAAGCCGCCGTGCTCCCACAGATTCGCCGCTGAAACCGTTCCGGTATGCGTTTTGAACCCAATCACCAGCAGAACCACACCGATGACAATTAACGCGAGAATCGTGACTACCTTAATTAAGGCGAACCAAAACTCCAATTCTCCAAAAATCTTAACCGTTAACAGATTAAGCCCTAATAAAATGAGCAAACAGATAAGTGCCGGAATCCACTGCGGAATATCAAACCAATATTTCACATACACACCGACGGCGATCACATCAGCCATAGCCGTCATAATCCAGCAAAACCAGTAGGTCCATCCGGTGACAAACGCTGCACGCGGCCCTAAGTACGCCTCGGCAATATCCGTTAATGATTGGTATCCCGCTTTAGATAACAGCAGTTCTCCCAGCGCCCGCATGACGAAAAAAAGCGCAATACCTACAATAAAATACGCAAAGATGATAGAAGGACCCGCCAGCTGAATCGCCTTACCAGACCCTAAAAACAATCCGGTGCCGATCGTGCCGCCAATGGCGATCAGCTGCACGTGCCGATTCGATAAGTCCCTCTTTAGCTCTCGCTGCTCCACATCTGACTCCTCCTTACCTCTCTAGTGAACGACGAGCAAAAAAAGCCAATAAAAAAAGAGATTGGATGCCCTCCAATCTCATGGTCATAAGAATATCAAATTATATCTGCGCCGCTGACAATCAACAGCATGACAAATACATATTCGGTACTCTTCTGTCCTTTTGCCTGAGATTGTGAACCCTTCGGCGCCGCGGAAAACCCGCGGTCTCTCCAGAAGCCGCTCCTGCTGTAGTTCGACCCACAGCAATCATAGCCTGCTACGTATTGAGTTTCTGATAGAAACACCTATCAGCTAACTTTTTATTTTAATGGAACTTGAATGCATTGTCAATAGAGGGATGAGTTGCACGGCGTTATCCCGGTCCAATTTTTGATGCCTGAAGCGCGTATTTTCCGTTTTCATTGTCTCAAAAAGGCGTTATGCGGTACTATCATATAAGGTCTAATCATTTAAACATTATGTCATACTTTAAATTCACTTTATCATACAATTGCTCGTAAATAAAAAGGGGATGGACGAGATTGGAAACGAAATATTTAGATCTGCTCGCACAAAAATACGATTGTGAAGAAAAAGTGGTCACGGAAATCATTAATCTGAAAGCGATACTGAACCTGCCGAAAGGAACCGAGCATTTCGTCAGTGATCTGCATGGGGAGTATCAGGCATTCCAGCACGTGCTGCGGAACGGTTCAGGAAGGGTAAAAGAGAAGATCCGCGATATTTTCAGCGGCGTCATTTACGATAGAGAAATTGATGAACTGGCGGCTTTGGTCTATTATCCGGAAGACAAACTGAAGCTGATCAAACATGACTTTGATACGAAAGAGGCATTAAACGAGTGGTATAAAGAAACGATTCACCGGATGATTAAGCTCGTTTCTTATTGTTCTTCCAAGTACACCCGCTCCAAATTGCGCAAAGCACTGCCCGCCCAATTTGCTTATATTTCTGAAGAGCTGCTGTACAAAACAGAACAAGCCGCCAACAAAGAACAATACTATTCCGAAATCATAGAACAGATCATTGCGCTCGGCCAGGCCGATAAGCTGATCACCGGCCTTGCCTACAGCACGCAGCGTTTGGTGGTCGACCATCTGCATGTTGTCGGCGATATTTATGACCGCGGACCGCAGCCGGATAAGATCATGGAAGAACTGATCAACTATCATTCAGTGGATATTCAATGGGGGAATCATGATGTTCTCTGGATAGGCGCTTATTCCGGCTCAAAAGTATGCCTGGCAAACATTATCCGCATCTGTGCCCGCTATGACAATCTGGATATTATTGAAGACGTTTACGGCATCAATCTGAGACCGCTATTGAACCTTGCCGAAAAATATTACGATGATAACCCGTCTTTCCGCCCGAAAGCGGACGAAAACAGACCGGAAGATGAGATTAAACAAATCACAAAAATTCATCAGGCGATCGCGATGATCCAATTCAAGCTTGAGAGCCCGATTATTAAGAGACGGCCGAACTTTAATATGGAGGAACGGCTGTTACTGGAAAAGATCGATTATGACCGCAATGAAATCACGCTGAACGGAAAAACATATCAACTGGAAAACACCTGCTTTGCGACGGTGAATCCTAAACAGCCTGACGAGCTGTTAGAAGAAGAAGCAGAAGTCATGGACAAGCTGCTGTTCTCTGTTCAGAACTCCGAAAAGCTGGGCCGCCATATGAATTTTATGATGAAAAAAGGCAGCCTTTATTTAAAATATAACGGCAACCTGCTGATTCACGGCTGTATTCCCGTCGATGAAAACGGCAGCATGGAAACGATGATGATAGAGGATAAAGCTTATGCGGGCCGAGAGCTGCTCGATGTATTTGAACGGTTCTTACGGGAAGCGTTTGCCCATCCGGAAGAAACCGAAGATCTGGCGACAGATATGACTTGGTACTTATGGACAGGCGAATACTCTTCCCTCTTCGGAAAACGCGCCATGACAACCTTTGAGCGGTATTTCATTAAAGAGAAGGAAACGCATAAAGAAAAGAAAAACCCGTATTACTATTTGCGTGAAGACGAAGCAGCCTGCCGAAACATCCTGATGGAATTCGGCCTCAACCCGGATCATGGCCATATCATCAACGGCCATACACCGGTAAAAGAAATCGAAGGCGAAGATCCGATCAAGGCAAACGGAAAAATGATCGTCATCGACGGCGGCTTCTCCAAAGCCTACCAATCCACAACAGGCATCGCCGGCTACACGCTCTTATACAACTCTTACGGCATGCAGCTCGTCGCCCATAAACACTTTAACTCCAAGGCCGAAGTGCTGAGCACCGGAACCGACGTCTTAACAGTGAAACGATTAGTCGACAAAGAGCTGGAGCGGAAGAAAGTAAAAGAAACAAACGTCGGTGAAGAACTGATGAAAGAAGTGGCGATTTTGGAGAAGCTGCGGGAGTATCGGTATATGAAGTGAAGAATATGGAGTTCAGGGATGATTCTCTGGGCTCTTTTTTTACGGTTTCCCTGTATGTAAAACGGATTTAACCGCTTCTTCAATCTCCCTATAACCCGTACATCTGCAAATATTGGACTCCAGCCAATTTTTTATCGTGTCATCACTTGCATTCGGCTCAGTATTCACTAAAGCATGACAATTCATGAGAAAACCCGGTGTGCAATAACCGCATTGAAACGCGAATTTTTCAATAAAAGCCTTTTGAATCGGCGTATTGATCAGTCCTTCAATTGTCGTAATGTCCTTTCCTTCCCCTTCTGCCGCAAGCATTAAGCAAGATTTCATCGGCACCCCGTCCGTTAATACCGTACAGGCGCCGCAATCCCCATTTAAGCAGCCCGGTTTTGCACCAGTTAATCCGAGACGAAGACGAAGAGCAAATAACAAAGTATCAGCCGGCCTGACCGTAATCTGTCTTTCCTCGCCATTTACTTTCAACGTAATAGGATCAGACATTTGGACCTCCTTCTAATTCCCGTAAGGCATCTAAAATTGTATTTTGCAAGACAAATATTCGGTATTCACTTGAGCCTTCTGCGTCATCAAGAACGGGTTTGGGTACATACTGTAAAGACCTGCGCACCCTATCTTCTAATGAATAACTTTTATCGTTAAGCACAGCCTCCATTTCAGCAGAACGAAACGGAAATGGACATACGCCGCTGAAGGCCATTCTGATCTCATCATCTTTTTTCAGCGCACAGACTGTCACCAATGGATACCCGACATTCCACTGCTGTCTTCTTTTGATACTGACAAATGGCAGGTCAACGTACGCTCGATCGACAACGACATGAAATAAAAAATCACCTTTTTGCAACTGTATTTCCTTGTTAAATACTTTATTTATGGGACGGTAATGAATCCCCGCTCTCCCTGCAATCCCTATCAAACTATCAGAAATCAACAACGGCAGCACGGCCTCACGGTAATAGATGCCCCCGCAAATGTTTCCGCCCAGGCTGATCTTATTTCGAGTCGTCCGATCGGCTATTTCACTGACTGTTTTACTTAATAGCGGAAATGGATTTTCTTCCTCCAGTTTCGTTAATGACACGCCCGCTCCGATCACCAGATCATTTTCATAAAAGCGGATGGTTTGAAATTCCGGAAGCGCGTTCATATCTATCACCGCATCCGTATAGATGATATTCAGCCTTCCTAACGTGATAATTTCCGTGCCGCCGGAATAATACATTGGTGTTTTCTTTTCGGCCGCAAGCGAGTGAAATAGATTGATTGTTTGTTGAATGGTCTTCGGTTTAAAATAATCAAAATCAAACGGTATCATCTTTCCACCCCTCTTGCGTTCTCCATAATCGTTCGGGAATGAGAGGAAGTTGATTCAATTGGACACCTAAAGCGGCGGACAGGCAATTTCCCAATGCTGCCGGCATCCCCAACAGTCCGTGTTCCCCGCCGCCGCGCGCTCCATAAGGCGCAATCACATGCGGGGTTTCAACAAATTCAATGATATATTCAGGCTGCTCTCCATAGTGAAGGGGGCGATATGTTCTAAGCTGAGGATTTAATACTCTTCCATATGGATCAAATACAAAGGTTTCTCTTCCTCCAAATGCGATTCCCATACTCATCCCCCCCATCACTTGACCCCTTGCAGCTTTTTCATTCAGTACAGTTCCTATATCCACAACAGAATAGGCTTTTGTAATTCGATACGTATAATCCCGTTTATCCAACTCAACTTCAATTCCCTGAGCACCGACAGCCCACTCGGGTCCCGGCTTCCCTCTTCCCGTTTCCCGGTCTAAATTCGTCATCCGGGTTAATGTGTAATTGCCGCTCGCAATGATTTGGCCGCCAATGGTATTTCCATTCGGAAACGTATATCCGTAAGCAATGTCTTTTATTTCAACATGTACAGAAGGATGATCTATAAAATAAACCTTTCCGTCGGCCACTTCCAATTCCTCGACAGGAACCCGCAACACACATGATGCCACGTCTTTCAGCTTTCGAATGGCTTCCTCCGCTGCATTCAGTACGGCTCTTCCGGCCATTAACGTCCCTCTGCTCCCCACGGTTTTCCAATGCTCGGGTGTTGTTTGTGTATCTATAAGCATTTTCACGTGAATTTTGCTTATATCCATTTTCATTCGTTCCGCTAAGATTTGGGCTAGCACTGTTTTTGTCCCTGTTCCAATTTCCACTACCCCTGACATCAAATTAATGCTTCCATCGGGATTAAAGGTTAGAATCACCCCGGATGTTGCATTTGTATCAAATGTTGAGGTTTTCCAAATGCAGCTGATCCCCTTCGCCCGTATCTTCCGGCCGTCGATTTCAATTCGCTGTCCCTCGTCCCAATTCATTAATTCCTTCAATCTCTCAATGCATTTCGGCACATTTCCGACCGTGTTTGAATTGAGAAGAACTTGAGTCGGTGTGGTGTCACCGGGGCGAATGGCATTTTTATAGCGGAGTTCTAATGGGTCCATGTTCAGCTTTTCCGCCAATACATCCATCGTCCGCTCAAAGGCAAATAACACTTCAGCATGGCTGTAGCCCCTGAATGCACTTGGATATGGATGATTCGTATACATACAATATGAATCACACCGTATATGATCGATCGCGTACGGACCCGTACAATCAACCACCGCAGCCCGGCTGATGTCCACTCCTTTATCAGAATACGCTCCGCCATCAAATAAAAGCTGAATGTCCGCCGCCTTTAAGATTCCTTCCTTTGTAGCCCCTAATTTGACAATGGCATCCAACCCGATATGAACGGGAGATGTGATCAGATCCTCTTCTCTCGTATTAAACAATTTGACGGGCCGGCCTCCGACTGCTTTTGATGCCAAATAGGCAATCACCTCTAACTGAACGGCTGCTTTTCCCCCGTAAGCCCCACCTACTAAAGGCGTTTTGACGATCACCTTTCCGGGTTCGATTCCAAAATACCACTGCATTAATTTTTTAATGGCAAAAGGAGCTTGAGAGGATGTGGTAATGATAATCTCCTCATCCGCCCGAATTTCAACAATCGAGCATCTTGTTTCCATCGCAGCGTGATCAGAAGGGTTAAAGGAAATCTGGAATTCTGCTGTCACATCACTTTCCCTAAACCCGTCTTCAGTATTTCCTTTTCTAACCTTATCCAGGTTTGCGATATTGGTCTTCGGAACCGGAAATACACCTTTTGTCTTCTCATAGCGGTCCGCATTTTCATGGACGAGCGGCGCATCCTTTTGAAAGGCCTCACGGGGGGAATTGACGACGGGAAGAGGTTTATAGGATACTTTGATGGCATCCGCTGCCTTTTTAGCTGTAATCGGATTTTCCGCAACAACAACAGCAACCGGCTCACCATGGTATCTGACCCTTTTATAAGCAATCGGCGATCTGTCTTTAATTTCCTCACCTGCAAGCGGAAAAGGTTCGTCACCCAATATCGCTCTCACGCCGGGAATCTTCCAAGCTTCTGAAAAGTCCATAGACACAATATCGGCATGAGCATATGGACTGACCAGCATTTTTGCGTGTAATGTGCCTGTTTCTTGAAAATCATCCGTATATTTCGCTTTACCCGTCACTTTTTCAAGGGCCTCTTTTCGAATGACACTCTTCCCGATATACTCCAACTCATTCACTCCCCGAATTTATTCAGCAGCAGCGTATAATCTTCAACTGTATCGACGTCATAAAAAAGCAAAGGGTCTTGAAAGCTGATCATTTTTCCCATATTGATCATACTTTCACGGATGACATGCCGGGCGCCCTGATCTCCCTTTAACTGATGCAATACCGGAAAACATTGATTTGAGAATAAAATGGGGGGCATAGGAAGATGATGATTTTCAGCGGCGATAAATGAATAGCGGCGCTCCTTTTGATAGGAATCAATTAACGTATTGATGATATCTGCGGTGACAAACGGCTGATCTGCAAGGAGAATGATAACAGCGTCAGCCTCGTACTCTGCCGCTTTTTGTAAACCGCATTGTATAGAATGGCCTTGGCCCTTATCCGCTTGCTCACATTCTGCCTGACTCCACTTATTTGATAAAGGATTTAAAAAGAAAACATCCGAAAGCCAATGCAGTGGATCTCCCTTTCCCGTAATAACGAAAATATGATCTAATTCAGATAACAAGGCATTTTTAAGAGCCATACTTCCGAGGGAGACTCCATTGAGAAATAAACTTCGCTTATCCGTCCCCATGCGTCTGCTTGTACCGGCTGCCAGGTAAATGGCTGCTGTTTTCATAAGAGAGACCTTTGCTTTCGCATTTCTTTAATCATCTCGCCAACAATACTTACAGCAATCTCTTCAGGGCCCTGTGCTCCGATGAGAAGTCCGATAGGGGAATGAATATCCTCCGGAATCTCAGCTCCGCCTAATAGCCGTTCAGTGCGCCTTCTGGGGCCTAATACACCTTTATAAAACACATTCTCGTTTTTTAATGTACGTAAAATGATCTGATCTTTTTGAAAGCTGTGCGTCATTATGACAACAAAATCCCTTTTTGTCATGCTCAGGCCTTCCATGACTTCTTCCGGTGCTCCTGTTATCAAATGGCCGGCTTCAGGAAAATGGCCGTGATGACATAAAGCGGGACGCCAGTCAATCACCGTCACATGAAAGCCCGCATGAGCTGCCAACGAAACTAACGGCTTCGCATCTTCCCCTGCTCCGAAGACATATAAACAAGGTTTTGGCACCATCTGATGGATAAAAAATAAATCAGAGGTATGTTCATCCCTCTTGATTCCCTTTTCCGTCTGTCTCAGTTTTTGAATACGGCCTTGTTCCATAACATCCCCGGTTCCAAACACTTCGCCGTCTTCCACTATGTACAGATCTTCCTTCGGCTCTAACGTTTTAGTGAATCGTTTCATTCGGGTCACAGACTTTTTTTCATCTAAGCATGTCTTGACTGTCATCAGATGTCGTTCCAATTCCCCTTTTACAGGCTCAAGTAAAACCGTCAAAACACCATTACAGCCAATGCCCTGTCCCCAGGATAAATCGTCTTCCGCGCTCATATCAAAGCGGACAATCACCGGCTCTCCTGCAGCCCAGACCTGTTCCGACCGTTCAACGAGGTCTTCTTCCAGACAACCGGCGGATAACATTCCGACTCTTGTTTTATCCCCTAAAATCAACATCGAAGCCCCTTCTTTCTTATAAGCGGACCCCTCTGTTTTAATAATGGTAGCCAGTACCTTAGCTTTTTTAGAAGTGGCGATGACATCCAAAATCCGGTGTATATCATCCATTTCATGTCCCCCGTTTTACCTGATCATATCTGCATCTGTATATCCGTATTCTATAATTCCAGAAAACATTACAAACGCTTCAGCAATTTCTTCGTTTCTAAAAAAAAAGAGTCTTTATAGACCTTATGACCGGGCGGCGGATGCGACAGCATGTCGGAACGGAGAGATTCCAATAACACGCTCTGTTCCTTCTGTTTCCAATTGTCTGTTTCACCCTGTTGTATGCCTTTAAAGCCCGCAAAGTATTCACTTAACACTTGTAAATCATTGCCCAGCTCCCTTTTGTCACTTGAAGATAAAGCTCCTTCTTTTTCCCATTCTTTTAACGTTTTCACTATATTTGATAAATACTCAAATCCGGCGTTCAACTTTTGCATCTCAATTTGATAGCTTGAAATGATGTTTTTATGTTTTTTTCTGACGGGGTTGAATTTTAAGCTGTCAGAGGCTGTTTGCAGCATCTCTTTTGCCGTATGCAGCTCTTGCAGAAGATTGTTCATTCTATACGCCATGAGGTTTCCTTTTCCTTGTCCCCACTCTGATTGCACCCATTTGGAAAGGTCTGAAAGTGTGCCGGAAAGCTGACGAGCCAATGTTTGAAAAGAGTCCGCTGCCTTTTTTGTATAGTCCGGCGGAAAAAGGAACATGTGAACCAGAATGGCGATGATGACGCCGATCACCGTATCGATGATTCGGTCGAATGCATAATCTTTAGAGTTTCGCTCAAAGGTAAATACCAATAAAATGGTGAGCGCTACCTGATGTAAAACCGTTACATCTATTCGCAACCACTTGGCAATATAGGTTCCGCCTAATAGCAACAGCCCCAGCATCCAGCCATTCATTGGCAAGTGACTGACAAGATAGGATGTTAGCATGACCCCAATCGCAGTTCCCGCAATACGATGAAAAGAAAAGCGAATTGACTGATCTATCGTTGGCTGCAAACATAAAATAACAGAAAGAGGCGCTAAATAGGGGTGATCAGAGCCGACCAGTTTTGCCGCTTCCCAAGCAACAGCAGATGCAATCGCCATCTTCCAAACCAAAGATGTTTTGTTTTGAATTTTTTTACTCTTCATCATATCCCCCTCCTTTCAGAAACCTTTTCCACTAGGTTTCCGTGACGCAAAGGGATTTATACTGTCGTATGGAAAATGCGGAAGAAGCTGTGATTCAGAGGGGGATTCTTGAATGACGGCTTCTTTTTTGGGGTTGGGGAAGCATTGGGAAACGATGCATTATTGAGGACTCGTTGCAGTAAATGCGCTTTAAGAAACGTGAGGTGAAGTTTTGGCTAGCGGAGAAATGTAGTCAATTAAAAGAAAGCAAAGGAGAAAATCCGATCAAGGCAAACGGAAAAATGATCGTCATCGACGGCGGCTTCTCCAAAGCCTGTCAATCCACAACAGGCATTGCTGGCTACACGCTACTGTACAACTCCTATGGCATGCAGTTCGTCGCCTATAAACACTTTGACTCAAAGGCAGAAGTTCTGAGCATCGAGACTGACGTCTTATTAACAATGAAAAGATTAGTTGACAAAAAGCAGGAGCGGAAGAAGTTAAGGGAACGAATGTGGGTGAGAAACTGCTGAAGGAAATGGCTATTTTGGAGAGGTTGCAGGAGTATCGGTATATGAAGTGAGGGCTGTGGGGTCCAGAGATTATTCTCCGGGCTCTGTTTTACAATCGATTACAAATCATCAAAAACCTCTCAAATAAAGTTTGAGAGGCTCACTATCAAACATGAAAAGTATTCATATTGCGATCAGACCTTATGATTCCGTCTACATTCTCGGCAATCGATTTATAATTTTGTTTTTTTGATAAACGATCATAATCCCCAACAATATAAAACTCTTTTTTTGCACGTGTAACTGCAACATTAATTAAATTAGGCTTTGAGCACGACCAATTTGCCGCTCCATCACTATTTTGATCCGTCCCCACTACAAAATAAACAGTGTCGGCTTCCTTTCCTTGAAAAGTATGAATAGTTCCTATTGAACTGCGAGTCCAATCATTCACCATTTTCTTTGGTACGCCCAATTCTGCCAACCGCTTTTTAATCGTTTTTTTGAGGCCATCTTTTACTGCTGTAAAAGGAGTGATAACATATATATCAGGAGCATTTGATGCATTTTTCCATTCAGAATAAATTTCCTCCGCTACTAAATCTGCCTGTTCTTTTACAAACTGTTTATTAGTCGCTACTCCCTTACAGTCAAACCATCCGCTTCTCCCTTTTTTCTTTACAGCTAAAACCATTTTATTATCATAAGCAATTTGATTGGAGATTGTAAACATCGGATCTAAGCATCTCCTGTGAACCCATAAAGGAGCGCCTACCCACTGTCCTTTACTGCTATACATTCCAAATGGATTCGCCATATCCGCCAGTGATTGTACAGAACTCCCTATTTCAATAAACCTATCTTCAATACCATAATATTTTTTTATATCTCCTAATATTGTTCGATCAATGGTAACAACCGGTTCTATCTGGATTGGATCACCAACAACGATAGCTTTTTGAGACCTCCATAATGCACCTGCCGCTTGTTGTGGAGTAGCCTGCCCCGCTTCATCAATAAACAAGTAACGAATAAAATCGCGTCCAATTCCTTTATACATTGTTCGAACACTGGCAAAGGTTGTACTGATTACTGGTGTGATTAAATGAATTACTCCCCACATATGTTGTAAACACGTTCTATGCTCAGTCTGATTTAAATCTAACTTACTTCGATAATTTAACAAACGCAGACTTGATTTTATCGCGTTATAATTAAATATCAAAAACATTTTGTGAATCTTCATACCCTTCAAAAAAAGAAGTCCTCTTTCAAAATTCAATTCATCTGTTAGCCAGGGAGTATTTAATTGCCTATATTCGTATGTACTTTGAGTATCACTCCAATAATGATCATCGGGTATCACTAATCCCTGTTTATTGTATTTATTGTTGATAGAATCCCAAAAGCTGTTTAACTCTAACCTCATTTGATTTGATCTCTTTTGCAAGAGACTCAATTCTTTCTCTTCAATTTTTATTTTCATAGTTAGTTCCTTCAATTGACCCTCTAGCTGTAATCTTTTATCTCTCTTTTTGTGAAAAATTCTTTGAAAAAAGGTTGGTTTAGATAGTGATAACGCGTAAATTTCTTGCTCTAATAGCTGCTTCTTCTGTTTATAATGATCTGCCTTTAACACCGACTTTTCCTTTTCTACCTCTAACAACAATAGCTGATTATCTACCTCTCTAATTTTCGCAAAATTTTCACATAAAGATTGCAGCTCTGCTTTTTTCTTTTTTACTGACTTCAATGTTTGTCGGAAATCTGCTACAGCATCTTTCCAATCTTTCAAGCTTATTTTTTTATATTCCTGTTCCAATTGTTCAATGAATGACAGTTCACACTCGTCATTATTTCTATAATAAAGTTTTTTAAAATAATGCGATATATTCCCTGACTTTCCTAAAGATGCCGAAAATAAACCCCAAGTATCTGTATTTTCTTTGAGAAGAGCTTTTGCAGCAAAGGGATACAATGATAATTCCTCTGCTTCTAATGCATATGCTTCTTCATAAGAAGAAAATTCACTTTTATCCGTAACTTTTCGTATTATTTCCTCTTTTTTTGGAAGGTCGTTTGAAATATTTTCAACCGCACCATTATTACTTGAAGCCACTACCATAGAATACTGATTAATAGATTCATTTATTTCATAAATAGTATATGGATAGCCATCTAAATCTAGTTTCTTCACCTTTTTCAAAGCTTTTTCAGGATGTTCAAAACACGCCATTTTTTCTGCTTTTTCAACCATAAGATTTGCAAAAATATCTTTTAACAGTGTTGTTTTTCCTGTTCCTGGTGGGCCATTCACAGAACTTATCTTTTGATTGTTATTTATAATTTGATTTACAGCTACTTGCTGCATTAAGGATAATCTATGTTCTACAGGGGACGGCCACCTGCCGTTAGGTACATTTTTAGGTTGCAAAACATCTTCAATTACAACTCTATTTTCATCAATGTTCGTTCTATTATCGACCCCTTCAATAAATTTCCGTAGTGTTTCATTTTCTCCTTGCGTGATGATGTCACTCAAGTCATCTAAGAAAAAACTATGAAAATTATTTACCCCTCCCTCTTGTCCAACCTTTAAAATTTCTTTCTCAAAATAGTGAAGTGCCAGGTTATCTATTCGTAAAAAATAACGCTCGTAAACTTCTAGTACTTTCTTAAGGGCTTTCTCTGTTACTCCATTCACAAAAATAACATCAACCTGTTCCTCAAATAGCTTCAATTGATCTCGAAATGTAATCATTAAATCATCATATGTTACTTCAAGATGTTCGGTTATTAATTTCATCACATACATAAGTACAGGAACAAAAACAGAATCCTTTACATAATTGCCTGTTTGGTCAACTAAAAAAGACACGCTAAATAGCATTTTCTGGTCTCTATTTATCATTTCTTCATTATTTCGGAATAGATCACGTAGATAACTAACAAGTTTATGTTGCTCAAAGCAACCTAAATAGTAACGAAATTGAATAAATTTTTTATCAGAATCCTTTAAATGATGCCTCTCCCAAGGCCTTTCAGAAAAAAGAACTTGTTCTGTTTTCTTTCGTTGTTGACCATCTAAAAAATAGTTTCTGCCCAATTCATCTCCTATACCATTAACTACGCTTGGTGATAGAGCCTCAACTAAGTGCCATGCCTTTAATACAGAATTTACATCAATCTTTCCCATAATTCCCTCCTATTTTGTCAAAGTCAATCGGTTATTATTCTTTATTGATCCAAATGGAACCATTCTCTCTTCTCTTTTTTCGACACAATTGAATATATATTGAATAAATACTACATCTTACTTTTACTCTAAGATTACCTTGTCAATTTATGATACGATGGAGTAAAAAGACATACAGGGGTAGTCATATGAGTGAACTTGTTTTTTTAAAAAAAGATTTTAATACAGAACAAATCCTCGCCTTAAAGGAAACTCAATTAGATAACAAACCGGTTGTATACATTCTTTATAACGAAAAAAAGAAACCGACTGCATATATTGGGCAGACTGTACAGGCCACACGACGATTGAAAAATCATTTGAGAGACAAGAAGCGAAAAAGTTTAACGCAGACCATTTTCATTGGTCATGAGAGATTTCACCAGTCCGCATCCTACAATATTGAGACAAATCTTATTAATTACTTTATTGCCGAAAATCACTATCAATTGCAAAATGTTAGTCAAACTAGATCGAGAGAAATGCATCATTATTATCAAAAGAATTTTTATAACGAACAGCTTTTTGAGGAGATATGGGATCAGCTTCGGAAAGAGAACATTGTCAGTGACACTCTTGAAAACCTCAGAAATAAAGACATTTACAAACTATCTCCGTATAAAGAGCTCTCTCCCCAGCAGGTAGAGATCAAAAATGAAATTCTTGATTTTTGCAAGGTGCATATTGACAAACCAGGTAACCATGTCATTTCTATAGAAGGAGATGCCGGAACAGGGAAAAGTGTCTTACTGAGCTCGCTGTTTAACACGATTCAGGATTTATCTAAAGATGAAAGTTCACATTTAAAAAACAAGAACAATTACTTACTTGTGAACCATGGTGAAATGCTGAAGACGTATAAAAGCATCGCAAACAGCTTACCAAATCTAAAGAAAAAAAACTTAATGAAACCGACCTCCTTTATAAATCAAATGTCAAAAGCAGGGGAAACAGCTGATATTGTATTAGTAGATGAGGCTCATCTGCTTTTAACGAAAGAGGATAGATACAATAACTTCCACTACCAAAATCAGTTAGAGGAAATCATCAAACGCAGTAGAATCACTATTGTCATCTTCGATCCTAAGCAAGTGTTAAAAATTAAAAGCTATTGGAATGAAAGATTGCTTGAAGAGATCACCAATCATTATCATGCAAAAACCGTAAAGCTCACGGAGCAAATGAGAATGAATGCAAATCCAGACACACTAAAGTGGATTAACCACTTTGTCTCAAAACAATTGCTCCCTCTGCCGCAAGAAAATAAGGATACCTTCCAGCTCAAAATCTTTGAAGACCAGGCCGATTTTAAAGCTGCAATTGAGAAAAAGAATAATGAGGTAGGTCTATCACGTATTGTCTCGACCTTTGATTATATTCATAAAAAAGATGGTGCTACTTATATGGTTGATGAGGAAGGCATTAACATGCCATGGAATTCTACAAATGACAAATGGACTTGGGCAGAACATGCAGATTCAATTAAAGAGGTCGGTTCCATCTATACTGTTCAAGGCTTTGATCTAAATTATGTTGGCGTCATTCTAGGGCCTTCAGTCAGCTATGATAAGGAAAAGGATGAACTTTTCATTGACACCTCAAAATATAAAGATACAGGCGCATTCACCTCACGAGATGACATGTCTGTTGATAAAATCAGGAGAATAAAGGAAGAAATTATTCTAAACTCTATCAACGTCCTCATGAAACGAGGCATCAACGGTCTTTACATATACGCAACGGATATTAAATTAAGAAATAGATTGCTAGAGTTAAAAAGGAGCAGAAAAAAATGAGCGAAATCAAAAACTTAATTAACACGATTAATGAATTTAGAGACGCACGCAACTGGAGACGATACCACAACCCAAAGGATCTTGCCATCTCCATTTCAATTGAAGCAGCTGAGCTGTTAGAAGACTTCCAATGGAAAAGCAGCGAAGAAGCACTCAAAGCAAACGAGGAAAACATTCGTGAAGAAATTGCCGATGTTCTTATCTATTCGCTGATGCTTTGTTCAGATCTTAATATGGATGTGAAGGAGATTATTGAGGAGAAGGTTGTGAAGAATGGTCGGAAGTATCCGGTTCAAGGGTAATTATATTTCTTACAATAATTAAAGCAATCCTCACTCCTCCAAAAATAAAAGTGCATGACGATATATTTTTGGAGTGACTATAGATCGATTCTTCTAAAAATATTGCAGCTCGGCTTACTGCTGAGGGACAGAAATTAATCATAGATACTGAGTTTAAAATGTGCTTTGGATTTACTAATGTAAATTATTAAACTTAGGATTTTATACAGGCATATTCTAATATGCCTGTTTACTACTTTAAGAAAGAAGTAACCTCATTCACTTATGATAAGGCTCACCGTGTAATTTAAGAGGCAAAAATTAAGCATTGGTAAACTGATTTTACCAATGCTCTTTCATCTTAGTGATTATTTAAAATCAACATTAATTACGTCCATTTGAATTGTTTAACGCCTGCATTCTCCAACATTTGATAAATGTCATTTATCTTAGACCTTTCTTGTCCGTAGAAGCGGTTTTCACAAAAGGTAAAGATCATTCGAGTTTTTGCTCTAGACATTGCAACGAAAAATGTAAATGTTTCATCTTCTGGGGAATCCTCATAATTCCAAAAAGCTCTATCTTCTAGTCCCAATAAAATCACAGATTCAAACTCAAGACCTTTGCTTTTATGAATAGACATAATTGGAATTGAATAGATTCCCAAAAAATCCTCTATTGCTTTATTCCAAACTTTATGCTTTTCATATGAATAAAAAAGAAATTCAGATGTAAGTTTTACTTTTCTTTCTAAATAATTTCCTTTTCTATACTCAGGGTAGCTACTTTTAATTATATCTAACCCTATCAAAGTTAAAATTTCGTATAGCAATTGCTCTACTACTTTTTCGGTCACTTTCATTGTCTCATCTTTAAGAATCTTTTTAAAGTCAACTATAAAACTATTAATTTCTTTTTCTACTTGATAAGATTCTGTTTCATTATCGCCACGTAAACTTAAAACATTCGATATTAAACTGGACCAAGCTTTAGGGTCACGATCTGTTGTGGCTAAAGAAAATACATCGATTATAAATTTCATAAAATTTTCCGCTAGTAAATCTTGCCATTGATCCTCTATCCTAGAGTGTATTCCTAAATTTCTTAATTCATCTATAAGCATGTCACAATACATATCTGCCCGTTGCCTAACTAAAATACCTATATCTCTTCGTTCAAGTTTTTCTTGATCAATCCACGTTTTGATTTCTAATGCCAGTGTTTTTGCTTCTTCAGAAGCATAGGTGAAGTTCCATATTTCGCATATTCCCTCATCCTCATTCTTCCATTTGTCAGATGGTATTACTACTGTTGAACCACCCATCATATCATTTATTATAGATGTTTGAATTCGGACTAAATTAGGAGCAGACCTATGATTTAGAACCATCTCAAATTCTTTAGCATTAAAGTCTTCCTTAAATTGTGTAAATACTCCCTCCATAGCACCTGCCCAACCCATAATCTTTTGTTTAAGATCACCCACAGCGGTCACTGAAACATTTGAATCCATAAAAATTGTTCTAACTAAGTCGTACTGGATTAAAGTCGTGTCCTGAAATTCATCTAAAAAAACATGACTATATGTAGCTCTGATTGCTCTTAAAATCTTGGGATTTGACCTAAATAAGTATTCAACAATTCTTGAAATCATTGGGAAGGTTAATCTTGAATTTTCTTTTTCGTTAATATAGGTTTTCCAAAGTTGAAACCTATACCAAGATTCCACTGAATTTATTCTGTCCATATGTAATGGTAATCTTTCAACTGCATATGTCTTGGCAAAAAGCTCATAATCAAAGTAGTAATTCCACCCATTTTCTTCACTAGGTTCTTCTGCTTCTTCTCTGAGAATAGGTACATCCCTTTTATTAAAATTTACTATTTCATATTCCAATGATGGTCTATAAAATTCAGGAATAGCTAAACGAAACCTATCCATTATTTGCTTAGCAAATGAATCAAATGTTAAGGATACAAACCTATTTGCAAATTCTTTTCCTGATCGTTTTTCAACACGTTCTTTTAAATTCTTAGCTGCATCTCTCTTGAAACTTATAGCTAGTATTCTAGCAGGATATGCGCTTGTATTTGTTTCTAACAAATAACATGCTTTCTGAGCCAACAATTCCGTTTTTCCTGCTCCGGGACCAGATAACACATAGGCGTTTTTCTCATACTTTACCACTTCTTGCGCAGCTCTTTCTAAAACAACTCCGTCTTTTGGAATCCAAGATTCTTTTTTTACATAGTTACTCAGATAAATCACCATCAATAAATGATTTTATTCCCTTCGTTAATTTTTTAAGAGGAATTGGTAATTTTCCATTTAATAATTTCGTATCTATATTTTCTAATGCCATAATATGAGTGCCGGGTTTACCTCTGCCTAAGAAAAAGTAATCATACCAAATCATTAATTCTTTCTGTTCGTCCGAATAGGTAATTCCTGAACCGCCCTCAGTTTTTAAGGTTGCTCTTACCCCTTTTTCTAAACGGTCCATATATTCAATAGAATCCTTCTCTTTATCTACACCTTTTGGACCACCATTTTTTGGAACTGTCTTTTTATATGCATCTAGGAAACTTTCAATCATCATGAAATCAATATCTAATGGAGCCGAATAGTAAACTCCATAGTCTTCTAAAAACTCAACCCATGAATAGAGATTTTCTCTTTCATCTTCCTTTTCTATAGACCATGTATGCATACGAGAGAATTCGTCATCGCTTAGTACTCCATTTTGTACAGAAAGTAACTCACGCTTATCGTAGCCTAATTGGATCAACTGCTGTAATGCATATTTAATTCGACCCCATCCTCCACCATTTCGTTCTAAATCTAAATCCAATAGAGTTAGATAAGGGATATTCAACTGATGTAGTAATTTCCAAAAATGATTTACGTGTCTTCCACCCAATGGGACGATCGAAATATTGCTTTGATCTAAATCGGTATCTAGAAGGTTAATTATCTTTGGAAGTATAATCTCTTCACTATCCCCTTCTCCTAAAACAACAAATTGTGAAAAATAAAGTTCTGGATATGCCATAATAGCAGCTTTTATATATTTATATTCCTCTTCCTTATCTTTTTCAGGAAGTATTATTGAATTTACGATAGTTCTTATTTCTTTTTGATCGATTCTAAAATGAAGAATTGATTTTGGATCAACTCTTTTTATCATCGAGGGTGAGTGGGTAGCAACTAAAACTTGTGCATTATCATTTTCAGAAACGTCAGTTAAGGCCTTCATTATTCGACCAAGTAAGTGCGGAGAAATATGATTTTCTGGCTCTTCAACGGCTAGCAACGTCAACACTGGTGGTTGAAGATTATACACTTTTTTATCTTCCTCAGCGTCATCTTGTAATGCCTCATTCTCAATTTCTAAAAAAGAATTTACTAGAGTTAAGTAAAAAATTGATCGTAGCCCATCACCTAATTGATCCACCTTATATTTGCTTCCTGTTTCAGTTGGTTCAAAGTAAACTTCTACCTTTTTTAGAATTGAGTCTAAATCTGCATGGTTGAAAGCAACCATAGTTGAGCCGTAGCGAAAATCATTATGGTATTTTCTCCATTGACTATTAAGTATTTCTCTTAACCGTTTAACACCATTTACTTCATCAAAAATCCCATCAACTTGCTTCATTTTTTCTTGTATGTCACTGTTAATTTCTTTAGGCCAGTTAATCCCTTTTAAAATCCTCCCTAAGATTGTTCCTGATGCATTTTTTAATTGTACGGCCGGGTCTCTTGTTGCAGGTATATATATCATTTGAACTTGGGAACGCTCACTAGCTTTAACCGGCTGTAAATCTTCATCTTCTGCTTTTGTTCCTAATGGAGATAAGACATAATATAATCCTTGCTCAATATTTCCTTCTAAAGTATATCCTTCTGATAACTCAGCTTTTAGCCTTATACGTACATAAGGACTTCCATCAACTTCACCTGCAACCATATGATTAAAGTGCGGGGGGATAGTAGTCTTTACCTTCTCAGCATCATTTTCAAGTTCATTAAAATCAATTATAGCCTCTATAGAAAGTGAAGACTCATCATAATCTAATGGATTTTCATTAGCAGGTATATGGAAATCTGACCTTTCTATTAATCTATCTCTTTGATAAGGACTAAAAAGTTTTAATAGAGCTTGGATTGCAGAAGTTTTACCACTACTGTTTGCTCCAATTAGAACTGATAATTCTTCTAATTCTATTTCAGTATTAGTTGGTCCAAAGGATCGAAAGTTATTAATTATTAATTTCGTTATTTTCAAATCAAATTAACTCCCTTTTTATAATCATTTATAAAAAACACTCCATTAACCAATCTTGTACGATTAACTTCTAATCGCTTTTGTCACCAAAAGCTCGATATCCCATCAAATTAAGATCAATAATTAAAACTAACCCTATTTACAAGTTTTATTTTTGGCTTAAATGGAACAAAGATCTCTTCATACATATACTATTTAATAATCATGTAAAACCTCACTACTTTTAAGGTATATATTTCCGGTCTGTGCTGCATGCCTTCTCTTTCTTATAATTAAAGATACAAAATCTATTTGATTTTCCAGTACAGCCATAAGATCGGTGCCATCCATTAACAGTATGGTACTACGACTTACGGAATGTATTCTAACAGCATCTTCGGAAAATCCATTTATAGATAGGAATAAACCTAAAGTATTATCAAGTTTTCTATTAATCTTTCCAGCAAAACTATCTAAATCTGAGGCATCTGATAATTGATTCCTCCACTTGGCTTCAAACAAATAATCAGTACCTTCTAGAGAAAAAGCTCCATCAATTTGTTCCCCAGTGTTTCTAAATGAAGCTTTAGGATCTAAATCAAATAGTTCAAATAGGTCGTATAGAACCTTCTCAAGTTCAAAACCTCTCTTTTGATAATCTCGAGAAGTAACAAGTCTAAAATAATTTGTCTTGATTTCATCTAGTTTACTCAATACAGCTTGACTTGATCTGATTTTTTTTAGGTTTTCAAGTCTTTTTCTTTTAATTTCTTCTTCTTCTTTAATTCTCTGTGTTTGATCTTCTATTACCCTTTTAAGGTCAGCAACAGCTTGCTTTGCTCTCTCTGCCTTTCTTTTTCCATCTTCAAGTTGTTCAAGGTGACGAAAACTATCCATCTTGATCACTTCGTGTATTAGTCTTCTGATATCACCTAAGTACTTTTCCTGATCACTACATAGTTCATCAATAATATCCGAGACAATTTGTCTTTTATATCCGTTCCAGTCTGAACGATTAATAATAGTAGGATCATTTATACAATTACTTAAAAAGCTCCTTAAATTACTTTTATACCAGTATATACTGCATAGTGCCTCTTTTAATAATTCAATTACGACAGCTGAAAACTTCTTCCTCATTGCAAAAACCTCCATCAAAATATCCTTCAAATGTAAGGCACCCCATAAAATTCTCTTCACATAACCTTTACAATAAATGACTGACATCCGCTCTTATAAACAATATTCATCTTTTATTCTACTACTTCTTGTACTACCCAGCCCTTATTTTGGTATATTATATCATCAACTTCATATAATGTTACCTTATACCTCTGACCGCAATGTCTTATAAACATCTTCCACTGCTGAAATATATGCATAGACAGTTTTAAAGTACGAATCGTCAGCTCCAATTAGCTTTTGGTAGGCTTCTGAATTCTTAGTTTACTCATCCATTACTCGATCAAGGAATATATCTTTAAACAAGCTATTTCGATCATTTCTTGGCTATTGTTTTTAGCCATGTTTTTACTTTTTTGCATCTACTTCTTGAGTTAATGCCTTGTGTTATTTTTCCACAATTACTCGATCTTGTGGTGAAAAATCATCTGGGAATCGCTCGTTAATTCGATGAATAATCTATTCTAAACGCATCACGCCCATCCACTGGTTTTACGTTTGCATTAAATTCTTCGGGATGTTTTAATTCGCCACCCTTTTCATTTTCAGCAACAAGCCATGATTTCGCCTTCAAAATCCTTTTGTAGCGTATAGTATTCAAGCTTCACTTTCTCTGTAATATAAACTTTCTCACGTTTTTCTTTCGGGATAAATTTCAATAGATAGCTCGTATAAATATTTTCTTCTAATAATTCCATATCAAATGTACGATCTAGCTGCGCGACATAGTTATACCATTTACCGAAGTTACGCAGTGTTACTCTAAATTCATATTGTGTATCTTCTACTATGTCATCATCATTATAAAGAGCAAATTTACGTAATTTGCTTTGCGTATCGTAAATTAAATTAAGATTCACTTTCTCTTTTAGCGTTGTTGCTTCGAAAAAAAGTTTGGAACACGTCTAATATTTCTTCCTCAGTATTAACAAAATCTAAGATAAATGTATCTTTCTTTCCCTGAATAGTTCTATTTAATCGAGAAAGTGTCTGTACTGCCTTAACTCCATGTAATTTTTTATCGACAAACATTGTATGAAGTAGCGGCTCATCAAAACCAGTTTGGTATTTCCCTGCTACTATCAATAAATTAAAATCATCCCCATGGAATGTTTCTTTTAATTGAATCTCTTTAACCCGCTCACCATTTTTTGTGACGTTCATACTCGGCACTGTGTATTCTTTATCGTCATCAGTAACTGTATAGCCTTTCTCTTTAATGAATTCCTTCATATACCGAACAGCATGAAGACGGGATGGGGTAACGATCATTGCTTTTGCGCTGCCACCAATAGCCTTTTTGGTTACTGCTCTAAACTGTTCAATCATAACTTCGTTTTTTTTCTTAATATCCAAGGATGAAATGATTGATAACATGCAAAGGAATGGTTCATTCCATTACAATTACACATTAAAAGATGGGACGAAACGAAAACATCGTTATTACGTCTGTTGCGATTTTCATAATAGAGGATCTGCTGCTTGTAAAGCTAGTTCCGTTAAAACACACGAAGCAGAGGATGCTGTTATCCAAAAAATTGTACAATTTAGTTCTAATATGAAGAAGCTATCTAAACACTTACAGATATTAGTTCTAGTTCTGCTCATACGATAAGTCAGCTTAATAAAGAACTTGAAGAAGCTGAAAAAAAGTTAAAGGAAATTGAAAAATAACAGGAAAAGTATATGGAGGCCTTTGAGAAAAATATTCTTCCTTTAGATATTTTGCAAGAAAGATTACAAATGGTTTCTAATGAAAAGAGAGAGTTAGAACAAACAAAAAATGAGATTATAATTCAATTAGGTTCTGTCGATTCAAAATTAATCGAACCAGAGTTAATCGAGAAACCACTAAAAAAATGCCTATTGATTTATAAGAAGACACTCAGAGAAAATTGAAAGCAATTGCTACAATTGTTAATTGATGATATTTCAATTAAACAAATAGATATATCCAGAACCATAAGGACATAGAATTGGAATTCGATTTTACCGAACTACACATATGTAAAACTTTTGCCTTAATTCACTTGTTATATCGGGAAACGGATAATGAACACACGTTTTCAATACCCGCTTCCGATAAAGAATTACCACCTTACCTACAACAATTTTTGCCTCTACTTATGATAAGGCTCCCCACGATTAATCCGAAACGCCCGATAGACCTGCTCCACCAAAATAAGCCGCATCAGCTGATGAGGAAATGTCATTTTCGAAAAAGACAGCTTTTCATCCGCTCGCTTCATCACGGCGTCGCTTAGGCCTAGTGAGCCGCCGATGACGAAGGTGATTTTGCTTTTTCCATATGTCGCCAGCTTATCTATTGTATCGGCCAGTTCTTCGGATGTTTTCATTTTTCCTTCGATGGCGAGGGCGATGACGTGGGTGTCCGGGCTGATTTTGGCCAGGATGCGTTCGCCTTCTTTGTCTTTGACGATTTTCATGTCTTGGTCGCTCAGGTTTTCCGGGGCTTTTTCGTCCGGGAGTTCGATGATGTCGATTTTTGCGTAGGCTGAGAGTCGTTTTTTGTATTCTTCAATGCCTTGCTTGAGGTATTTTTCTTTTAGTTTTCCGATGGTCACAATATTGATATTCACAGGTCATCCCCACTTTAGAAACAAGTTATTCATATATATTGTCCACAATTGTGGATATCTTTTCTGTATTTTGTGTAGGATCATTCGTTCCCTACTAGATATGTTGCAGTGTCCCCACATAATTCACAGGCTGTGGATAAACTGTTAGTATGTTCGATTTTTCTGATTTCGGGCGGAAGCTCATGATCATCTATGTACATGTCCAGCACGGTTTCGATATGTTCTTCACAAGAATAATAAGCGGTTTTCATTGTTACATCCTCCGATTTTCTTTTGCGCGCAGCAATTGTTCTCTTTTCAATATAACCTATTTATACACATGTTAGTAGTGCTTCGGGCTGAGTTTTATCCACAATTCGGCAAATCACGCGCAAAAAGAGCCGGCGTTTGTAGCATCCGGCTCTTTACGTGTTTTCTCTTTTTTCTAAGCGAAGGACGAACAGAATTCCTAATAGACACGCCAGCAGCGTACAGCATACATCGATCCAGTCCGGCTTTCCGCCGTTTAAAAAAGAGTTGGTTATTACGGAAACCAGGAGAATGGTGACGGTCACCGCGGCAAGCTTTTTCTTCATCGGCTCCCTCCTTCACCGACTGTCTTCTTGTTATATAGCCTGATTAAGAGGGTCACAACGATATATACAATCATAATCAATGCCCCGTTACTCACATCAGGGTATCCAATCAACATATTCATTATGACAAAAACAATGGTTATACAAATGACGGACAACAATAAGAAGATACTGAATGATTTCAAATGACCACCTTCTTTCTTGCAGTAACGTTTCATTATAAAAAGCTTACCAAAAGCGGCAAGCTCTTCCGAAATGTTTATACTCTTCAAAACCCACCCATCACCTGCACATCATACAGCTTGAGATGGCTTTTCGGCGTGACGATGTTTTTTAAGTTTGGGATGGTCAGGTCGTTCAGCTTTTTGCCCGTTTTCAGGTCGAAGGATTCGATTTTGGCGGGCTTTTTGTAGCTGTACGTGAACAGATACAGCTTTCCGTTTTGATGGGTCAGCTCCTTGAAGTCGGCTTTCATTCGTGATGCGGGGAGGGTGAAGGCTTTTTTGCTTTTTCCAGTCTCAGGGTTGATACGGTAGACGGTTCCGAAGCCGTCAACGAAATAGAAGCTGCGCCGCTCCATGAAAAAGCTTTTTTTGAAGCTGAACGGCATGGAGTCATAGATCGTCTGTTCGTCATTTTTATAAGCGGCGATGTCATACGTTTTGATGGCGCCGCTGTTTTTCATGACTTTCACCATTTGATAGATGTGATCTGCTTTTTCCCCTCTGGTGACAAAGCAGACGGCGCTGTCGTCCGCGGTGAGCTGGGATTCGACAGACGTGCCTTCTTTATACGTCCATGTCGCGATTGATGTTGTATGGAGCTTCTCTTTATCAGCCTGAATGTCTTGGACGTGATAGCCTTTTTCGTCATCTGTCGGCGTGAGCGCGAAAAGATGATCTTTAAAAAAGCCTGAAGCGCGGATATAGTGCGGAATGACGTCTTGCTTCCACCTGCCGTCAATCTGGCGGTACAGCTCTGAGCGATAGCTGCCGCCGCTCTTGTCGTAGCCCGAATTATACAGCGTGTAAAAGCCTTTCGCCCGTTCGATATATCCCGCGCTGTCTCCCGTATGCTGGTACGCTCTTTTATACGTGTGAAGGCCGTCCTGAACGGTATAGATTCCTTTTTTGTCCTCCAGCAGCACGCTGCCGTCATGCACTTTGGCCGATCCGAGCTCAAGCCCCTTCATGTGATAAGAAGAAAGCCGTCCTTTTTCATCGGCGAAGAGGGCGTAGCTTTTTCCGCCGCCGAACGTGTCTTGATCAGCCGCCGTGGAGAAATACAGCAGCGCCTCTTTATCTTTCAGAAAATCAGGGTCATTTAATGTGTCTCTCGCAACCTCCGCAGGGTCTTCCGTGCGGAAATAGAAGAAGCATAAAACCGCTGCGGCGGCGATGATCACTAAGGGTATCCAGATGATTTTTTTCACGTTGTTCTCCTTAGTGAATGGTCAGAATCGTGGTTGTGTAGGACGAGCTTGTGATGTCACGCGGGTATACGCCTAAGCCGCCATTAGAGTCGATATCAATCCCGGCTTTTAAGAGGAATGCCGACCACAGCAGTTTTGAGCAGTTTTTGGCACCTTCATGGCCCGTATTTCTGTTATTGACGAAGTTGAAGGAGTACTCATCACCGACTCTTGATACAGCCCAGTCAGCGGCGGCTTGTTTTTGGGCGTCGGTGACTTTCACGGTCTGGACGATTGAATTGTCTTCGACTTCTCTGCCGTTATAAGCAATCTGGCGGACGCCGTCTCCCGGCACGGATTCAACAATTTTATCAGCGGATGAATACATGCCGACATGCCCGTGGTTGTAATAAGCGGTGTATGAGTTCGTGTAATAAATATTGCCTTTTGTGCTTTTCGGAAGTTTTTTGGTTCCTGACGATCCGCCCATCGCAGAGAGCCCTTCTTTGGAAGCGATTACATTTCCCTGCTCCTTGTCTGCCGTGATTTCTTGATGAAACTGCTTGAGAATTGCTTCTGTTGAAACGTGCTTCTGTTTGGCAAGCTCTTTGGCGGATTGGAGAACGTCTTGAGGAGTCGTGCCCTGCTGAAGCTCTGCGATTTCTTTTGCGTAGCGGGCTGTTTCTGTTTCTTTCGCTTTTACATTCAAACCGGAGAATGACAGAACCATGGTGAATGACAGGGCAAACGGGAGGACGGCTTTGAACAGCTTTTTACACATATTACTTCGCCTCTTTTCTTTGAGTATAATTTTTCCACATTTGTATTATATGACGGAATTGCGATAAAAAAATAGATAATTTACAGATTTTTAAAAATTTTATAACAATATGTAAATCATATGCATAAATCATTTTCAAATATCAGGAAATCCGGTTATCATACAAGAAAGGGGGAGGACATATGAAGGACAGAACGATCGGTTCGATGCGGGTTTCCGCAATGGGGTTAGGGTGCATGGGCATGTCGGAATACTATGGCAGCCAGAGTGAGGAAAAGTCGATTTCCACCCTGCATCATGCCGTTCATCTCGGCGTGAATTTGTTTGATACGGCTGATCAATATGGATTGGGCGCAAATGAAGAGCTTGTCGGCAGAGCACTCGCCCCATTCAGAAAGGAGCTTTACCTCGCGACGAAATTCGGTTATGTCCGAAGCGAAAAGGGTGAGTTTATCGAAATTAACGGACGGCCCGATTATGTGAAAAAAGCGTGTGACGCCAGTCTGAAACGCCTTGGGACGGATTATATCGACCTTTATTATCTGCACCGGGTTGATCCGCGGGTGCCGATTGAAGAAACCGTCGGCGCCATGAAGGAGCTGATAGACGAAGGAAAGGTGAGATATATCGGATTGTCAGAGGCTTCCGCAGAAACGATCAGGCGCGCCGTCCGCATTCACCCGATTGCCGCGCTTCAATCGGAATATTCTTTATGGAGCAGGGAAGCGGAGGAGCATGTGCTGCCCGCCTGCCGTGAGCTCGGCATTTCATTTGTGCCTTACAGTCCGCTCGGCAGAGGTTTTCTTTCCGGAAAGATGACGTCGACCGATCAGCTGGATGCCGATGATTACAGAAGAAGAACGCCGAGATTCCAGGGAGACAATTTGGCGGTGAATATAGGGCTCGTCCAAAAACTTACCGCCATTGCCCGGGAAATGAATATCACTGCTCCTCAGCTTGCGCTCGCATGGGTTCTCGCAAATGGCGATGATCTCATTCCGATCCCGGGCACAAAAAAGAAACACTACTTGGAAGAGAACCTCGCCGCTCTCGACATTGTGCTTCCCGAGGATGTGAAGGCGCGTTTGGATGAGATGTTTCCGATCGGCACGGCGGCCGGCGAGCGTTATCCGGAACACATGATGACATTGTTAGATGAATAACAAAAGAGGCCCATCGTGCGGGCCTCTTTTCATGACAGCTTTTTGCTCATGATGACATCCGTCTCCAGAAATCCGGTCTTCTCATACAGCTTCCGCGCCGTTTCGTTATGAGCGAACACATGGAGAGAAATCTTGCGGACACCCAGGTCTTTGGCTTTGTCCTCCAGCCTTGCGAGCGCCTCTTTCGCATAGCCTTTGCCGCGGAAAGGCGGATGAAGGCCGAAATCATAAATAAATGCGTCCTGCTGCGGGTGGTCCGGATCGGCGTGCAGCCACAGCCAGCCGGCATTTTCCTTTCCGTCCAATGTCAGCGTCCATAAATAGTGATCGGCCGTCTCCAAGCCGTCAGGAAGCAGGTCATTAAACGCCAGCTCCGCTAATTCCGGCGCTTCGTCAGGCAGCCACGTTCCCGCTTTTACCTTTTCTTCAGCGTAATGCTTGGTTGAATGGGCGAGATAGGACTGAAATTCTTGTTCTGTCATCGGCTGCAGCGTGATAGCCATTGAATCACTCCTTACAAAACACAGACTGAAAGCGGTATCATGAAGTATTATCCGAAGGCTCCGTTTTCCGCCGGTTTTATGATTTGTTCGGCTTGTGCCGTTGAACCAGTTTGCGCAAATAATCCAATCGAAATGAGACTTGCCAAGGCTGCTGAGAGTACAATGAATTTACATGTTTTCATTACGAATCCCCTCCGTTAATCTCAAAATTTGGTCATTGGCATCAATTGATTCTTGAAAATACTTCGCCGCCGGTTTGTAATTCTCCTGTTTTTTAAAATGCGCCGCGGCCTGATACGACAAGTCGGAAACGTCACTCCACAGCTCTTTCCTTCTTAACTCGGCGAAAGCTGATTCAAGCGCTTCTTCATTGCGGTCAATAAAGACATGCTGTAAGATGCGCAGCTTTTGGGTGTATACGGGCTCGTTTTTTTCTTCAGCGGCATTCAGCGCTTTATGCAGCCAAAACCGGCCCTCATCCGCCTGTTCCTGTTTCAATAACACTCTGGCCAGCATGTACAGACTCCGCACCGAATACGCTGATTGCAAATGCTCCTTTTGATCGAGAGCCGTTTCAAACTCGACCCGCGCCTCCTCAAGCTTTTCCTGTCTTTCATAGCAAATGCCTGCGTTAAAGTGGGCGAGCGCCTCAATATGCGGATCGCCCGCTTTGGCGGCTTGATGAACCGCCGTCTGCAGGAGCTCTTCGGCTTTCTGATAGTGAAACAAGTCCATTCTGTTACAGCCGATCACCATTAAACACTGTGCTTCTCTGACCGCGTACATTTCATTGGCTTTGTAGATCTCCAACGCTTTTTCCGCGTGGTTCATCGCAAAGTAGTTTTGGCGGATTTCATAGTAGGCAATCGCCACTTGATAATTAAACTCGGCTCTTTCAATCTCATTCGGTATGTGCCGGAGCCTGCTTTCAGCAATCCGGTAAAAATTAATGGCGTTCATAAACCGTTTACGGTAAAACTCGTGCATTCCGGAAAAGAAATAATAATAGTATTGAATCATCTGGTCTGTTTTTTCTTTATCGGCGTTCAGCTGGATCGTTTTTAATATGCCGTCTGTTTTCTCATACTCTTCCATCAAAAGCTTATAGCGGGAATCAATTAAATTAAAATAAAGGAGCACCGTTTGATTTTGTGTCATATTTTGCAGATCCGTAAGCAGTTGTTCTCTTAACGCCTCAGCCGATTCGGTGTTGTGCTTTTTGATTTCCTCATACCAGTCACTGATTTTTTTCGCAACTGTTTCGTGGGCCATCACTTCAGCCATCTGTCAGGACACCTCCCTTTCCCATTTTGTGTAATAAATATATCATATTTACAGGTTCAAAAAGAGGGTGGCAGCCCGCTAGTTTCCTCGTGGCAACAAAAAAACCTCCGCAGGTGCGGAGGCGCATATTTTATAACAGTTTTTTTCCTAACAAAGATTCTACCAGCTCGACCGCTGTTTTGCCGGTTTTGTTTTTGTGATCGAGGATCGGGTTGACTTCGACAAATTCAGCTGAAGTGATGATGTCGGCATCATACAGCATCTCCATTGCCAAATGGCTTTCACGGTAGCTGATGCCGCCGACGACAGGTGTGCCTACGCCGGGCGCGTCGCTCGGATCAAGGCCGTCGAGGTCAAGGCTGAGGTGAACGCCGTCACAGTCTGACAAGTAGTCAATGGTTTCTTCAATGACCTTTGTCATGCCGAGGCGGTCAATCTCATGCATCGTATAGACCTTCATGCCTGTTTCCTTAATGTACTCACGCTCGCCTTCATCAAGCGATCTCGCGCCGATGATGACCACGTTCTCCGGCTTGATTTTCGGGGCATACCCGCCCAGGTTCACCAGCGTGTCGTGCCCGACGCCGAGGCTGACGGCCAGCGGCATTCCGTGAATATTGCCTGACGGCGATGTTTCCAGGGTGTTTAAGTCGCCGTGCGCGTCGTACCAGATGACGCCGAGCTGTTTATAGTGCTTTGCCGTTCCTGTCAGCGTTCCGATCGCGATGCTGTGATCGCCGCCCAAGACGAGAGGGAACCGCTCATTCTCAATGACGCTGTCCACCTTTTGGGCGAGCTGCTCGTTCCCCGAGAGCACAGAGTTCAGATTTTTCAGCTCTTCATCATTTTTGAGTTTTTCACGATTAACGGGGATGTCGCCTAAGTCTTCCACCGCATACCCCATGTCAGATAACCGTTCAATGAGATGCGCGTAGCGGATGGCGCTCGGGCCCATGTCCACTCCGCGTCGTGCTTGTCCTAAATCCATCGGCATTCCAATAACTGAGATATTCTTGTTCATCCGTTTTTCCACCTCAACATGTTGTATGTTGTCCTGTGCGGGTTTATCAAAGATGACTTGGACACGAAAAGATTTAAAGCTCTATCTGTTTTTCTGACTGCTTATGCTTTTTTACATACAGATGATAGACGATAACGCACACCGCCATGAACGGGATGCCGCAATAAAGGGCGAGCCGCTGTTCTGAATCAAATGCGAGACTGATCAGAACAACCGTATTTAACGTCAGCCCGATAATAGGCAGCACCGGGTACAGCGGTGTTTTAAACTTCAGGTCTTCCACTTTGCCGCCTTCGCGGATGTATTTCCGTCTGAACATCAGCTGCGACAGGGAAATCGTAATCCAGCCGACCTGCGCGCTTAGTCCGGCTAATGATAAGAGAAACATATAAACGGTTTCCGGCGCAGCCACCTTAGACAGCAGTGACAGGCAGGCGACGGCCAGCGTCACGATCAGAGCGTTCATCGGCACGCCGCGTTTATTTATTTTGCCGAGCGATTTAAAGGCTTGTCCTTCGTTCGCCATGGCATATAAGATACGCGTCGATGCAAACAGGCCTGAGTTGGCCACTGAGAGCAGCGCAATTAAGATAACAAAGTTCATAATATCGGCGGCATATGGAATACCGATTTGTTCAAACACCACGACAAACGGGCTTTCGACCACTCCCGCCTGCCTCCACGGAATCATGCCGGCAATGACGATGATGGAGAGAACGAAAAAGACAAGCGTTCTCCATACCGTCTGCCGGATAGAGCGCGGAATCGTTTTCTCGGGATTTTCACTTTCTCCCGCGGCAACCCCGATCAGCTCCGTTCCCTGGAACGCGAAGTTTACGGTAATCATCGTAATAAGCATAGCCTTAATGCCGTTCGGAAACAATCCATCCTCATAAAAATGAGAGAAGAAAGGAGCCTGCTCGCCGTGTTTCATGTCAATCAGGCCGAACATGGCGGCGCCGCCCAAAATAATAAACAGCAGAATGACTAAAATTTTAATACCGGAAAACCAAAATTCCGACTCAGCGAACGCTTTTGTGGTAATGGCGTTCAAAAGAAACATCAGTCCGACAAACACGAGGCACCACACCCATACGGGAACATGCGGAAACCAGCGGAGCATCAATTGTCCCGCAGATAAAAACTCAATGGCGCATGTCACCGCCCAGCCGAGCCAGTAGAGCCAGCCGAATGCGAAACCGAAAGCGGGGCTGATGAATTTGGTTGCGTACGTCTGAAACGACCCTGATACGGGAAGGGCAACCGCAAGCTCGCCTAAGCAGAGCATTGTCAAAAACATAATAAAACCGCCGACCAGATAAGACAGAACCGCGCCCAGCGGTCCCGCCTGGTTAATTGTAAATCCGGTACTCAGGAAAAACCCGGTGCCGATCACTCCGCCCAAAGAAATCATAAACAAATGGCGTGATTTCATTGTGCGCTGAAGCTGATTCTCTTTTTGATTTGTATTCACTATTCTGCACCCCTTCAGCAACTTGTATTGGAACCAAGCCGGTGCTTTGAAACCGATTTGCTGTCCAAAGAGCCTCTATTTGTATATGAATGTTATATGAAATTCATTTTCGTACATAAAGATACATTATACTAAAATACTGTCGCCACGCAAATAGAGTGTGCTGAATTTTTTATTTGTAAATTCCATACAAGCCGAGGGAAAGCATTGCCGCATCAAGGTTTTACGCGTTTTGAAGCACGTTTGTGATCTTTTGGATCGCCCAGTCCAAGTCTTCCTTGGAAATCATTAACGGCGGTGCAAAACGGATCACGGTATCATGTGTTTCTTTGCATAAAAGCCCTTCGCCTTTCAGCTTTTCACAGTACGGGCGGGCCGCTTCTGTCAGTTCAACGCCGATAAACAGGCCGCGTCCGCGCACGTCTTTTATGATCGGGTTATCAATTTTCTCAAGCTCTTCTTTAAAATAACGGCCAAGCTGAAGGGAACGCTCTGCCAGCCCTTCTTCCTCAAGGACTTCAAGAGATGCGAGCGATACCGCGCAAGCGAGCGGGTTTCCGCCGAATGTCGAGCCGTGGGAACCCGGGTTAAACACACCGAGAATGTCACGGTTCGCCGCGATGCACGAAATCGGGAAGACGCCCCCGCCGAGTGCTTTGCCTAAGATGAACATATCCGGTACGATATTTTCCCAGTCAACCGCGAATGTTTTCCCTGTGCGGCCGAGTCCCGTCTGAATTTCATCAGCGATCAGAAGCACATTTTCTTCCTTACAAATGGCGGCCGCTTCTTGTAAAAATCCTTCCGGCGGAATGACGATGCCCGCTTCTCCCTGAATCGGTTCGAATAAGAAAGCGGCTGTGTTCGGCGTGATCGCCCGGCGCAGCGCTTCTGCGTCTCCGTATGGAATTAATTTTATACCCGGAAGCATAGGTCCGAAACCGCGTTTATACTCATCTTCTGAAGAAAGGGATACCGCAAGCATCGTTCTGCCGTGGAAGTTGCCGATACACGCAATGATTTCCGCCTGATTATCCGCTACTCCTTTGACCTCATATGCCCAGCGTCTCGCCGCTTTGACAGCGGATTCAACGGCTTCCGCCCCCGTATTCATCGGCAGAATCATATCTTTTCCGGTCAGCTTGGCTGTTTTCTCATAAAACGGACCGAGCTGATCATTATGGAACGCGCGTGACGTCAGAGTGATTTTATCCGCCTGATCCTTCAGCGCCTGAATGATCTTCGGATGTCTGTGCCCCTGGTTCACCGCAGAATAAGCACTCAGCATATCCATATATTGATTACCTTCAGGGTCTTTTACCCAAACACCCTGCGCTTCGGAAATAACAATCGGCAGAGGATGATAGTTGTTCGCGCCGTAATGTGAAGTTTGGCTGATAATTTCTTGAGATTTTGTGAAAGCTGACATAATCTGATTCCCCCTTGTTTTGTAATCATTCAACATTAGATCTTGCTTTCCCTTTTTATAAAGCAAGTTCCGTGCCAATCCGAAAAAACGGGATGTTTCGCCAGCATTCTTTCTTTTCCCGCAAAATTTTCCGGCAGTTTGTGTGCAAACTTCAGCCAAGCGCAAAAATTTTTTGCGTTTCCCGCTGACAAAATAGGAGCAATCCAATTAGATTGCTCCTACTCAACAGTTATTTATTCAATTGTCTCTGATATACAATGTAAGAATATAGTAAAGATAATATGATACAGCCGATCGCAGACATGAAAATGACTGACACTCTATACACCGGCGGCAAAAAAGCTGCAAGCATCATGAGCATGCCCGCTAAGACAAAAAGTTTCGAACTAACCCTGTGTGTATCCTTCCAAACTCTTTCACTGCTCAGCGTCCAAGGTGTTCTTATCCCTAAAAAGAAATTAGGCTTAACGATCTGAATGAAGTTTCCAAACACCATGAAAATGACTCCCACTATAAAGTTTCCTAAATAAGATATAGGGAGATCATATCCCAGACCGGTAAAGATGGTAATCAGATTAATGACAAACAGAACCGCAAACATTGTATTAAATATAGCCATATATGGCCTGATAAATGTTTTGTAGTTATTTTTAGGATCAATCTTAGGGATGATAACCATTAAAATATATAGAATAATCATGATGCCAATAAGCATCATCATCGCATTAGCTTTCGTTTGGTAATCATTTGCACTTCCGTTTAATCCCCAGTGTGTCGCCAAATTGTCCGGTAAAGATGAATATGTGCAAACCCATGTGAAAACAGTTAAAACTATGATTCCTGCTGAAAAGAGATATTTTTTCATGATTCCCCGCCTTTCTTATTATCATGTTCTGAATCAGTCAGAGAAAAGAACCAGCCTATAAGATCCTGTAATACAGTGGTATTTAATGAATACATAATAAATTGGCCTTTCCTCTCATCGTGAACCAAATCAGTATTTTTCAATATGGTAAGGTGATGAGAAATACTGGGTTTTGACATGTCGAAGTGTTCCGCAATTTCACCAGCCGTCATGTCTTGTTTCTTTAATAAATCCAAAATTCTTCTCCTTGTAGGATCGGCCAGTGCTTTAAAAGCTTTATTCAAAAACTTTCCCCCTCTCATACATAATTTAGATATTTAAGTATATATCTAAATATCAACCATTTTCCTAAAAAAGTCAATGGTTTTATTACCTCAATTTCCATTTATTTTTAAACATTGTCCAAGCGCAAAATTTTTTTGCGTTTCCCGTTCGATTTATTTTAAAATAATGAATGTTAAGACGATTGAGAGGAGGAATTGACCTGCACACAACCAGCGAATTTTACACACTCGTGTTACAAAGCATTTTGGAAGAGATTGATGTCGGGCTGCATGTGGTGGACGAGAAGGGCAGCACCGTCATTTACAATAAGAAAATGATGCAGATTGAAGATATGGATGAACGGGACGTCCTGCATAAAAACCTGACTGATGTATTTATGTTTTCCAATCAGCAGGACAGCACGCTCGTTCAGGCCCTTCAAGAAGGCAAAACGATTAAAAACGTGAAGCAAAGCTATTTCAATAACAAAGGCCAGGAAATCACGACGATCAACCACACCTTCCCGATTGTGCAAAACGGCGAGATCAAGGGAGCCGTGGAAATCGCCAAGGACGTCACCAAGCTCGAACGGCTGATCAGGGAGAACATGCACAGGAAAGAACAGAACAGCTACACGTTTGACAGTATTCTCGGCAACAGCCCGGTCATTCGGGAAGTCATCGAAAACGCGAAACGGGCAACCCGCACATCATCATCGGTGCTTTTGGCCGGCGAGACGGGAACGGGCAAGGAACTGTTCGCCCAAAGCATTCACAACGGCAGCCAGCGCTCAGGCGCCCCGTTCATCTCACAAAACTGCGCCGCCCTGCCGGATAGCCTGGTCGAAAGTATTTTATTCGGCACGAAAAAAGGCGCCTTTACCGGAGCCATCGACCAGCCCGGCTTATTTGAGCAGGCGCAGGGAGGCACCCTGCTCCTCGATGAGATCAACTCGCTCAATCTCAGCCTGCAGGCAAAACTGCTCCGCGCCCTTCAGGAAAAGAAAATCAGGCGCATCGGATCAGCGCAGGACAAACCGATTGACGTCCGCATCATCGCCACGATGAATGAAGACCCGATCACCGCCATTTCAGAAGAGCGGCTGCGCAAAGATTTATACTACCGCTTAAGCGTTGTCACACTGATCATTCCCCCGCTCCGGGAGCGCAAGGAGGATATTCTGCCTCTGGCCGAAGTCTTTATCCAGAAAAACAATCACCTGTTCCAAATGCATGTCGATTCGATCAGTGACGATGTGCAGCGATTCTTCCTGGAATATGACTGGCCGGGCAACATCCGCGAGCTTGAACATATGATTGAAGGCGCCATGAACTTTATGACGGATGAAACGACGATTACGGCGGCCCACCTGCCTTACCAATACCGGATGAAAATCAAACCGGCTGACACGGAAGCCAAAGCCGCCGCAAGCACCCAGCCCGGCACCGATTTAAAAGACAAAATGGAAAACTTCGAAAAATACATGATCGAAAAAACCCTGAGAAAACACGGCAATAACATATCCAAAACGGCAAAAGAGCTCGGAATCAGCAGACAGAGCCTGCAATACCGCCTGAAAAAATTCGGTCTGGACCGGATGAAATGAATCCATACAAAAAAAGGCTGAGATGCTCCTCAGCCTTTCGTTTATATCTGATTGGCAAGCCGCTCTCCAGTAAACCAAAAGTTCTCACTCACTGCCAATGTATGTTCCGTATTCTCGACTTGATGCCACCAATGGCGCGGCGCGTAAATGATTTCTCCCGCCTTTTGTCTGAAACGGATCGGAGACGCCTTTTGCACCAGCGGTTTTTGCTCAATGTCTTTTTCATCAAAGACATTGATATTTCCTTCGTACAAATACGGAGAGTCGTCCGGATGATAGAAGATCCATTCCTTCTCCCCGAAAATGACGCCGTTCCACGCGTGCGTATTGTTAAAATCCTGATGCAGCGGTGTGCCTGTCTGCTTAGAACCGAGAAAGAACCATTTCCAGTCCCGTCCCGTTTCTTCATCCGCTCTCAATGTGTCTTTTGTAAAATACTCGGGTGCGGAATAGACAAGGTCTAAGTCATTTTGGTTCAGCTGCGTAAAATTCCAGTCACAGTACCATTTGTCATCATTCTGATCAATGTACTCGATATAGTTGGAAAGCTTTACTTGTTTAAACGTTTTGACCCCTTCGATATCTGATTTCCGGATGGTGACCATTCTGTCCCCATAGTGTTCGTCAATGTATTCAAGCGTCCACGGCCTGCATTCCCAGTGATCCATTGCCCCCGTCAAAATAAAAGGTTTCTTATCAGCATACTCGCTTACAAAAAGATCGTACGATAACTCATTGATTGTCAGTCTGTCAATGGTCATATCCATTCCCCTTTTATTCGGCAATCTGCCGTTTTTTTTGTTTGGCGTAACTGTATGGACCTGAAAAGATGGTGACGTTTTGATTCTCAAGCCAGAAAATCTTGTTGAACTTCTCCAGCAGGTTTCTGTCGTGAGAAACGCAGATGATGGTGCCTTGAAACTGCATCAGGCTGTTTTCGAGAATTTCCTGAGATTCAATATCCAAGTGGTTGGTCGGCTCATCCAGGATCAGGACATTCAGCTTTTTTTCCATTAAGATGGACAGCTTCAGCCTGATTCTCTCACCGCCCGACAGGACGGAAAGTTTTTTAAAGACCGACGACCCGTAAAATCCGTACTTGGCCAGCATATTCCGGGCCATGCCCTCTTCAGTCAGCAGATTTTCTTTAAAAAATTGCAGAATCGTCTGACTCGAATCTCCGACATGGCTCTTTTGATCAATGTAGCCTATTTTAAGATTTTCTCCCACTTTAATGGTGCCGTCCGACAGTTCTCTTTCCCCGATGATGCAGCGGATCAGCGTTGTTTTGCCGACGCCGTTTCTGCCGACGATGCCGATTCTGTCTTTATGCTTTATGCGCAGGTTCACATTTTGATATAAAAGGGAAGATCCGTTGGTCACCTTTCCGTTTTCAATGAACACAATATCTTTTGAACCGGCGCCCGCTTCCTGAAATGCGTTTTTTAATTTTTGCTCTGTCCGGACCGGCTTATTGATCAGCTCGATCCTTTTCAGCGCCTTTTCCATATTATTCGCGCGTCTGTGCAGGCCGACAGACGGCGGATTTGAGCGGTTGGCCCAATCTCTCAGCTGGGCGATGGATTCCTTCATCTTCTGTATTTTTCTCTGCTGTTCTTCATATTTCTCAAACTGGGCGATGATAAATTCTTCCCGCTTTTTCAAGTATTCGCTGAATCCGTAAGGCCAAATCTTCACCTCGGTATCGTCAATCTCGAGCACCTTCATCGCCGTTTGGTCGGCAAACGTTTTATCGTGGGTCGTAAACAGAATGGTTTTGTTCGATTTTTTAATAAACCCTTCAAGCCACTCAATCGCATGGACATCCAAATGGTTGGTCGGCTCGTCCAGCAGTATAACGTCGTCGTTGCGGATTAAAATTTCGGCAAGGCCGGCTTTTGTTTTTTCGCCGCCGCTCAGCTTTGAAAACGGCTGATCCTTTAATTCGCTGAGGCTGAGCCCGTTGCATACCTCGTCAATCATCGCATGCATCTGGTAGCCGTTGTTCCGCTCAAATGTTTCCGTGTATTGACTGTACTTTTCCAATAAAGCAGTCAGCTCGTCACCACTCATCGGTTCTGAAAGCTTCAGCTCAATGGCCTTCATTTCCTTCTGGATCGCCGCTAGAGCTTCAAACGATTTTTCCAGATATTGATACAACGTCAGATCCTCATGGGGATCAGCGATCTGCTTCAGCAAACCGACCTTCGCCCCTTTGTTGATCGCAATTGTTCCTTCATCTGCCTCAAGCTCCCCGGAAAGCACCCTGAACAGCGTGCTTTTGCCGGAACCGTTCGGCCCGGCCACAAGCACTTTCTCGCCTTCATTGATGAAAAAAGAAACTTGTTTGAAAATGGTATCTCCCGCTAAATTTACCGTAAGATTATGAATATTCAGCAACTCACATCATCCCTTTGTCATTCTGGTTCAAAGCTCGACTTTATTCTGGATGGCGACGCTCGCTTTCAGTTTGTAAAAGCTGAGCATCATAAACAGCGACAATAAGATGGATAATACCCCGATTGCGGTCAGCAGCAAAGCTGAATCAAAATAGTCCGTTAAGAATCCGATAAACGGAAAGGCAATGAACATGAAGAGCGAGGTCATCAAACTGATAATGGACAGCAGCGTGGCTCTCGTTCTGGACGGAATCTCATTATTCACCACCTGACTGGATACGGGTTCTATCACATCATAGAGCGCGTTAATGACGACAAAAGCTGCAATCGTCACGTACAGACTGCCCGAAGGTATAAACAGGTAGGCCGCCCCGATGATGCAGAATGTCAGCAGAAGCACGCGCCTCGGCGTGAATTTTTCCGCCGGCTTGGAAGAAAAGATGGAGCACAGCGCCTGCAAGATGGACAGTCCCGCAAAAATAATGGATATATTGCGCACGGACAGCCCTTCCTGACTTAACAAATCTTGTCCGTACATATAAAAAACCGATGTAATCGCAAAGAAAACGGAGAGTGACAGCACCAGATATTTAAAGGCTTTGTTCAGCCTGAAGAAATCTTTGACTTCTTTTAAGATGTCACCGACCGTCTGCGTTTCGTGTTCACTGTTTTCAAATTTAATTTCCGTCAGCTGTGTAATGACCGCCATTGCAATCAGCTGAGTGACAATCCCGGCGATAAACACATACGACCATGATATTTCCTGCAAGTAGCCGCCGATGCCCATGGCGATCGCAAGACCGAGTATGACAAGTCCGTTATAATTTCCGATGGATTTGCCGTACCACTTTTCTTTCCCTTGTTCTTTCAGTGAATCAAACAAAAAGGCATGATCCGTTCCTGATATAAACGTCAGCCCGATACCGTATATAATATGGGCGATGAAGAGGGCGATGAAGTTATGGAAGCTCAGGAACATCACCAAATAGACAATGACCATAAAATGGCCGAGCAAGAGCGATTTTTTTCTCCCGATTCTGTCCGAGATGACGCCGCTCGGCACTTCCGCCAGAAACATCGCCAAATTCAGGACCGATTGCAGGATGCCCACAAGAAACAATGAATAATTCATACTTGTTAAATATAAAATCCAAATTCCCCGTTCGAAAAAGAAGTTTCCGAAAAAACCGGAGAAGTAAAGCAAATTTCGATTCCGCAAATGAATACCCCTTTCCAGCTATCTGCATTTAACATCATGAACAGAAAGGAGCCCGTCAGTCTTTACACTAAAACCCTCTATACATGGATCTTGCAGATACAGACTTTTCCCAAAACAAATTGGGCAATAATGAGTTGTATTCTCGAATAACCCAAAAAGTTCCTTCTTTTTTTCAGATCCTATGGCATCAATGATCGTTTTTTTCTTCTCTGGATCGCTGATGTCGCGGATGAAATATTTGATATAGCTCAGCTCATGCATGTAAGCCGGCAGGAACAAATGGAGCTCAATATCAAACCCGCTTTTATCCATATGGTAATAATCATTGAAATGACTGACGCGGGAGACGGACACGTCCGCTCCGGCCCGCCGAAACAAATCAGCCAGCCTTTCAATAATCTCTCCGTTGGGATAATAATCGGCATAAACGATTCGGATCGGTTCTTCTTTTGTCAAAAGGGGCGGATCTTTCTGCGGTGTCCTCCCGCTTTCCCATATACCGATCAGTGAATCAGTCGGTGTGATGATATGCCCCAAATCCCCGGCCAGCTTTTGTTTATCAAAATAATGCTGAATAAAAGTTCTCAGCATGTCGTCCTTTACCTTGAAGGTAAATAACATCGGCAAATGATTTTCTTTAAAATCAGCATACTGCCGATACCTCATGTTTGAATGATGAAACTGGGTGTGGCAGGTCACGTCCGTTTGATTCGCTTCGTACAGCCCGATGCTTTTTTCCAGATCATCATTCAAAATAAATTGGATGGTCTGAACCGTGCGGTGATCCGCGGGCGTCATTTTATATTGCGGATTCCGCTCAAATTCCAGCCCCTTCTCAAACGTGCGCTTGAATCGGTACGGGCCGTTTTCCGGCACATCGCCCCCGGCGGTCCCCGGAATCAGAAAGCTGCTCTGCAAAACGGCTTCTATCTCATCAGACGGCTCGTCCAAGGTGACTCCAAAGCGTTTTTCGCCTGTTACGTTCACCCCGAGCTGATCGGATGAGACGAGGCCTTTTACATACGGAACGGCCTGTTTTATGTTCAGGAAACTGCCGAGATGGGGGCTTTGATTTTCTTTCGTCAGATGATAGATGATCGTTTGAACCACACCCTCGGCGTCGCCTAAATAGTCCGGGTGAATGTCCACCTGACAGGTGCGGGGATCTTTGCGGATGATCCGGCAGTTATAGCCGTCCTGCAGACTTTCATACATAATGCTGCAAATCATCTTGCTTGTGTAATCCTGCGTATCTAATGGGTTCAAGCGTATCGGGCTTGTGTCGATTTCTATTTTTAGAGGGTCGCCCGGTTTTCTCGCCGTACGATGCATCGTCTTCATAAAGCGCTTTCCTTTTGAGAAAGCTTCGTTTCTGTAATATGAAGGCCGTCAAAGTCCAGGCCGATGCGGGTATTCAGGGATTTCGGGCTTCCGCCTGCAAGGTATGTGATAATGTCATGAGACATAAACGAGGATATAATACCGTTTGTCGCTCCTAAGGAACCTTTGATCGGTTCATCGGGGTAACAGTTCAGAAGTCCGGCCGGCATGTTTTTTTCATAGGTGACGCCGGATTGATAGGATTCAGGCGTGAGCAGAGGCCCCCATTGGCCGCTGAAGCTGCCGACACCCCCGGTCATAAACGCGATATTCCGCTCCTTACAATACCGGTAAACCCATTCAGAAATGTTATGGGGTTTGTCAGCGGCATTTATGACGATATCAATTTCATACGGATCTAACACACGCAGATCCTGCGGCTGTGTCATTTCCTTATGGTAAAGTCCTGCGTCCGCATTGGGATTGATACCCGCAATATAATCTCTGCATTCTGAGATCTTTAATTTGCCTACAGAAGATTGATTATAGACGAATTGTCTGTTCAGGTTATGTACTGATACGGCATCGAAATCAATGAGAATAAAATGCTGCATGCCCGCCGCCAAAAGGTTTTGAAGAATGATCGTTCCGACGCCCCCCAGACCCACGATCGCTGCCCTGCTGCCGTCTAATCTGTTTTGGATCAGATTGGGGTTTTGGTTGTATTTCTCAAAATGGTACAGCTGCTTTTCAGTGATGCGGCCTTCACGGCCGTTTTGCCATGGCTCTATTAAAGCATCCAATTTCATTAACGCATCGAAAAACTGGTTTCCCGCTTCTTCTCCCAGAAGATCAGAGAGCTCTTGTTTTTCACAGCCGATGGTCAGCCGTTCAACCGCCTCTTTGATCTCACTCGTATGCGCAAGCTTAATCGCCTTTCGATATTGAATGATAATATGCGCCGTGTAGGTCAGCACCTGCACGCTGTCTTTAAACTTCCAGCGCTTACAGTCCGTTGACATCATGACATACCCCCTGAAAGATAATAACTCCCCAATGAGGGGAGTCACGGCTTTACTAGCAACGATGCACCAAGCTTGCTGTTTCTGTATCAAGATCAAGTTCTTCAATCTTCATCAGTACACACCCCCTTTACCAATAACTAGATATTATCACCAATATTGGAAAAGGACAAGTTATTTTTTGAAAATTTAGAATTTATACATAAATTGTGATATTTCTTCCTGCTTCCCGGTTTATCCCGGCAGCCGGATGATGAACACGGAGCCTTTTCCCTGCTCACTTTTCACTTCAATTGTTCCGTTATGGCTGTCGATAATGGTTTTTGTAATGGCAAGACCCAGTCCCGCGCCGCCGGATTGACGGGATCGGGAGGTTTCCGCCCTGTAAAACCGGTCAAACAAATGAGGCACATGCTCCGGAGCGATTCCCGTTCCGTTATCTGCAATCATAAGCATGATTCCTCCGTCTTTCTGCAGGGAGACGGTGATGACACCCTTGTCTTCATCCGTATGCTGCACCGCATTGTAAAAGAGGTTGAGAATGACCTGCTTCATTTTGTCTTTGTCAAAAACGGCTTCTATCTTTTGATCGACAAAGAACTCGAGCTTCCGGTTTCTCGCGAGCAGCTTCAGCTGAGCCTCCATTTCCAAAATGACGTCTCCCAATGCGCCTTTTTTCATTTCAAAACTCGGCACCCGGTCAATCTTCGCGAGAAACAGAAGATCCTCTATCAGCTTATTCGCCCTGGCGGATTCCGCGTACATGCTTTGAAGCGCTTTTTCTTTCTGCTCCGGCTTCTCCGCCGCTCCGCGCATTAACATTTCGATACAGCCGTGAATGGAGGTAAGCGGCGTTCTCAGCTCATGTGATGCGTCTGATACAAACTGCCGGATGCGCTCCTTCGCTTCTTTTTCCGCCTGAAAAGAGGTTTCAATCCGTTCCAGCATCTGATTGATGGAGATGCCCAATGACTCAATTTCTGCCTGCCTTTTATCAATCGGCAGCCGTTTATCGAGACTGCCGGCATGAATGTCACCCATCATACGCACAATGCGGGACAGCGGCTTGAGTGTGAGCCGAATCACCGGCAAGAAAACAAACAGGCCGATGACCAAAGCCGCAAAGGAAAGCACCGCGAAAATGCTGATCTGGCGGAAAAGCGAATCATTCAGAGGCTGGGTCAGCGTGCTCATCTGCACAACTCCCGCCTGCCTTCCGTCAACGGAAATCGCCTGAAACACGACGATGATTTCCTCACCCGCCTTATTGTGAGCCACCTGATAGTGAAGCGCCATTGTATCTGTCAGCGCATCCCGGTACACTTTTTTCGGGAAAGAAGGAGCGGCCCCCGCGTGCGGGTCTTCTGATAAAACAGACATCTTGTATGATTGATTGATAAAAGCAACCGTCACCCCGGGGTAAATCAAATTCGGATGAGCCGGTGTTTCGGAACGGGCAAGGGTTTTGATGGACCTCCATACGCTTTGATCCATTGAATTGATATCACTCTGAATGCTGATCGCCTGATTTTCATACATCGTCCGTGTCATAAACATGTACTGAGTGCCGCCGATGAAACATAACAGCAAAGCCAAAATCGCCAGTGACCTGAACAGGAGCTGGAACCGCAGGGTTCTGTACAGCCGTTTCATGCCAGATCCACCCTGTACCCGGCGCCCCGAACCGTGCGAATCACCTTGTGTTCTTTGTCTTTCAGCTTTTCGCGCAAAGAACGGATGTACACCTCGACGATATTGTCTTCCCCGAGGACCGTTCCGTAATGAAGCCCCATCGTTAAAGAATCAATGAGTGCAGACTCGCCGTCTGCACTCAGCTTGATGCCTTTCAACTTTTCCATGATGCAGTCTCTCCTTAGATGTATCAGCCTGTGTTTATTTTTTTCGCTTCCCCTTCTATTATTCGCTTTTATCTGAAACAAAACGGAATCTAAGCTGAATTGGTGAAAGGAAACGCTGAAAACAGAGCAATCTGCAAATAAAAATCATTATCTGCCGCTTCAATTCAGCAGCACCAGTCTGTTTCAATCACAAAGTTCTAAGTTTACGTCTACCTTTTTCTAAATATACCCATTTTTAACTGAACGTGTTGTGACCCGCGTTCAGTTCTTTTTTATGGCTTCTGAAAAACGGCATAAAAAAAGCGCCCTGAAAAAGGACGTTTAATATAACATGTTTCATGTTCTTAAATTCTGCATTCTAAAATAATTCTTCCTTCACATTCACCTTCAATTTCATTCAATACGATGATCACATCAGCCGTTTTCATGTGTGTCACCTCCCGTTTTCATAATAGTATAATATTAACAAATAAATCAATAAAAAACAGCCCGGTTGTCCGGGCTGTTTTTTTATTTCTGTAATCGATCCGCTTCTGTCAGTTTGACTTCCGCTGTTTTTTTCTTTCCCGAACGGTAGAACGTGATGTTCACACGGTCGCCGATCTTTTTGCGATACAGGCGCTCACGGAGATCCACAACGTCATTGACCTTATGTCCGTCGAACCCGGTGATCACGTCGAGCTTTTTCAAACCCGCTTTTCCGGCCGGTGAAAACGCGTCGACACCCATAATGACCGCCCCGGTTTTAATGCCTTTCGGAAGTTTCAGCGTCTGGCTCCAATGATAGCTCGCAATATCCGTTAAGGATTTCATCTCAATACCGAGGAAAGGCCGTCTGACTTCTCCGTATTTTTCTAAATCCTGAATAACGGGAATGACAAGCTTTGACGGGATGGACAGGCCGATGCCTTCAACGGCGGATTCAGCGATCTTCATTGAGTTGATGCCGACCACCTTGCCCGATATATCCATCAAAGCGCCGCCGCTGTTGCCCGGGTTAATCGCGGCATCGGTCTGCAGCACTTCCGCATTCCAATCCGGCTGTCCGTCGCCGTTTGAGTCAACGGGCACCGCCCTTTCCGTGCCTGAAATGATCCCCTGTGTCACTGATCCCGCAAATTCAAGCCCGAGCGGATTTCCGATCGCAATGACCGGTTCTCCGACTTTGACCTGATCAGAATTGCCGAACTGGGCGGCCGATTTGATTTTATCAGACTTCACCTTCAGCACGGCGAGATCCATCAGACGGTCGCTCCCGATCAGCTCAGCAGGCACGCGTGAGCCATCCTTCAGGCTGATCTCAATCTCAGTCGCACCTTCAATGACATGGTGATTGGTTACGATATAAGAAGTGTTTCCGTTCTTTTTGTAAATGACGCCCGACCCGCTTCCCGCTTCGCCGCCCTCTCCCCAAATATCGGTCTTTTGGATATTGAGAACACCGACTACCGAATCCGATACACGGCTGACCATATTCGTGACAGCGTCATTGACATTTACGTTGACTGTTTTCACCTGTTCGCTGCCGAGACGCTGGCTGGTGCTTTTGCTGCTTTCCCCATGGTCTCCGCCTGTCCAGTACGGCAGCAGGAATGCCATGAGCGCGGCCCCGACGATGACGCCGATCAGACTTGATAGAAAGTACCCTCTCTTGCTGCGGCGGGGCTGTTCGGAGGCGTACTGTTCATCATCGCGATTATAATCCACCCTATCTCAAATCCTTTCAAGAGTACTCGATTTGCTTATAGTGTGGGTCAGATCGCGGATTAATAATCATGATTCATTTGGAAAAATTACACGGCGCACAGCGGCGTCGGGATTTTCGGATCGGTATCAAATAACTGAAACGTTTCCCCGGCGACAAATCCTTTCGCAGCCAATGTCTGCTGCACGGACATTCTCGCCAGCTCCTTCATATTGTTGTCTTGGCTCAGATGCGCCAAATAGATGCGCGATGTGCCGTCGCCGATGACATCAGTCATGGCGAGCGCCGCATCTTCATTGGAGACGTGGCCGACATCGCTTAAAATCCGCCGCTTAATGCTCCATGGGTATCTGCCCATTTGCAGCATGCCGACATCATGGTTGCTTTCAAACACAAACACATTGGCCGAACGGATAATGCCTTTCATTCTGTCGCTCACATACCCGGTGTCCGTCATCAGCGCGAGCTTTCTGCCCTGGTAGTGGAAAACATAAAACATCGGCTCGGCCGCGTCATGAGAGACGCCGAATGACTCAACATCAAGCCCGCCGAAGGATTTCACGCTTTCCATCGGGAACAGAAACTTTTGTCCGGTATCCAGCTTGCCGATCTGATTCTCCATCGCTTTCCACGTCTTTTCATTGGCGTAGACGGGAAGACCGTACTTTCTCGCAATGACGCCGAGCCCTTTAATATGGTCGCTGTGCTCGTGAGTGACAAAGATGCCGTCGACGTCGTCTATCTTGCGGCCGATTTTCTCCATCAGCCCGTCCATCGCTTTACCGCTCAGGCCGGCATCCACCAGAAAAGAGTGCTCCTCTGTCTCCAGATAAAACGCGTTTCCGGTACTCCCGCTCGCAAGCACGCTAAATTGCAAGCCCATTGTGTCTCACTCCATTATTTATTTTGATTGTTATCAATGACTGTGCTTTCCAATGCATTCACAGTGTACGTTTGCTGTGTCTTTTTCTTCGTCCCTTTTGACTTATCTTCAATTGTAATTCTCCATACCGGCGCCAGCACCTGCGTACTTGTCAGCGGATATTGGGCAATATAGCCGAACTTAACGCTTTTAACGGCGCAATTCGCTTTTAAGTAATTTTGAGAATACAATAATTCGACCGCATCAAGCTCAGGAATCAGGCTCTCCGTCTGGATTCGCTTGAATGACTCCAGCATGGTCTGCTCGTAAGATACGACCTCGTTTTTATCGTTCAGATGCAGAATCACCTGTCCGATCGCATCCGTGGACGAGTCAAAATCCTGATAAATCAACTGGCCGTCATACATCTGGTAAAAAATGATCTGTTTTTTATCCTTGTCGACTTTCCACAGTTTATATTTTTCACCGCCGGTTATTTTAGAGCTGACGAGCGATTCCGCATCCTCCTGCGGTTTTTGCTTCGATAAACGGACCGGATCGGTAAATTTCATTTTCAGTGTGGTAACCTTGTGATCATCCGCCGGCATCTCCATTAAAGGCTTTTGATCTTTCAAAGCATCAATATCTTCAGCGGTAAATACCTTTTGGCCCGCCGTCAGCCGGTAGCCCGTAGCGGAATCAGAAGACAGGTTGCCGAAAGTGATATGATCCATCTCCATGTCTTTTTCCACATTTGAATTTTTAATCACTTCGTATTCACTGCTCGAGCGTTTTTCAAAAAACTGATAGCCGAGAAAAATATCGAGGATGAGGAAGGCAATGATGAAGATCGTTTTTGTCTTATTCCACTCCATTATCGTCCTCCTCCTTCCCCAGCAGATCTTTCGTAATCGGAACGATCTTCCCGTTGATTTTCATACTCCAGACGGGTTCCAGTTCAACGAGATCATTCGTTGATGAAGAGACCATTTGATAGGCCAGGAAGATCTGGTCGATTTTATTCACGTCGTATTTATCCTGCTGCTCCAGCAGAGACACAACCTCATTGCCGTTCATCATTTTTACGTCTTTTGTTTTAATCGGATTCGGTCCGAGAACATAGTTCGGCCGCTTGTAGCTGAGAACCTCGTCATTGGCCCATTGCAGGGTCAAAACAGGTCCGGATCCGAAAGGCTTAGACGTGCTGTTGATCACAGGCATTTGGTCTTTAAACATGTAGAAACTCAGCTGCTGGTTATCACTCACATTGAAAAATTGATAATGATCCGTCCAGCTTCCCGTATCCTCTAAATATTTATAGCTTTTCTTAATCAGCTCCCCTGTTTGATAAGAAGCGCTTTGTGCCAGGTTCCGATGCTGGAATTGAATCTGCCGCTGTGTCGAATTGATTTCCAGACGGCTGATTCCGTCAGTCAGCACATTCCGATTGTAATTCGGGTCTTCTCTGACCGTGCTCGGATCATTAAAAAGCGTCTGCTTAAACAGGTTCGTCTTAATGGTTTCAGTGATAAATTCTTTTTCCTTCATATTAAACCGCGCATTCGGCATGAGAAATTCTTTGCTTTTTCCGACCGAATAGAGGTGGTATAACGGCATACTCGACTTTTTGCTGTACAGCTCATTCATCAGATTGCGGTAATTCGCCGATTCCACAGTCACTTCCAAAATCAGCTGCTTGCTGTATGAGACCATGTAAATCTTCTTATTTGTCTTATTCTCATTAAACGGAATGACAATATGGTCAAATGAGCTGTATTCCATTGACGGATTCGACCATTTAAACATCGATTGGAAGAAATCAATCGGAATGGTGTCATTGAATTGCAGATCGAGCTTTGCCGAATTGCCGTTTCTGCCGTAAAGCCAATTTTTAAAACCGAGCTTGTCGTATTGATCGGAAATATCCTTCATCCCTTTTACTTCCCATTGCGGCAAATCCGCCCACAGGTCATTAAAGAGCGTCTCATCATCCACTTTATAATGAGAGCCGTTTGTATGAATAAACATATCCCGGGGTTTTACCGTTTGCGACACTTTTTGGCTCGTTTTATCAATTTTATGCTTTTCCCGGACAGTCGATTTGGTTGAGGCCGTGCCTTCTGAAAAATTGGGCTGGAATGTCCAAATTCCCCATGTTAAAACAAGACTAATGACGACCAGCACTGACAGTATGACTGTTTTTATATTTTCACGCCTCATCCCAATCATCCTCTTGCTCTTCTTTATATGGAAGAGTAAATGTAATCTTCGTTCCTTTGCCTTCTACACTGTCGGCCCAAATGTCTCCGCCGTGCGCCTGAACCATCTCTTTTGCAATCGCAAGGCCGAGCCCGGTGCCGCCGAGTTTTCTCGTGCGCGCTTTATCCACTCTGTAGAAACGGTCAAAGACTTTTTCCACATCTTTTTTCGGAATGCCGATACCTTCATCTTTTACGCTGATATAAAGCAGCTCTTCTTTCTCATTCACATCGACTGAGAAAGTGACATGTCCGCCTTCCGGTGAGTATTTCAGTGCGTTAGAAATGATATTATCGAGAACCTGCGTCACTTTATCCTGATCAATCTCCACGTACAGATTTCTGTCCGGCAGCTCGCGGATAAATTCGACATGCTGTTCTTTTGTCATTTCAAAACGATCGATAATCAGTGACATAAAGCGGATCATATGAATCCACTCCCGATTAAACTGATAATCTTTGCTGTCGAATTTAGAAAGCTGAAGCAGGTCGTTCACCAATCTGATCATGCGCTCAGTCTCATTTTGGGTCACCATTAGGAAACGCGGAGCGATATCTTTGTTTTCCCACGCGCCTTCTGCAAGCGCCTCTAAATAGCTCCGCATGGTCGTCAGCGGTGTCCGCAGCTCATGAGACACGTTGGCAACGAACTCTCTGCGTTCCCGATCGAGTTTTTCCTGTTCGGTGACATCATAAAGAACCGCGATTAAACCGTCGATTTTTCCGTGCTCTCTCTGAATAACGGAAAAATTCACCCGCAGTACAGTCGTTTCATCGTCACGTTCGATCTCCAGCAGCATGGAATCCTGCTGTTCTACTAAATCCTCAAATGTAAAGTTCTCTTTTATGCCTAATAAAGACGTAATCGGCATCTCTAAAGCCGTTTCACGTGAAACATTCAGCAGCTCAAGCGCAGGGCTGTTTAAAAGAATAATAGCTCCATTGCGATTCGTTGCGATGACGCCGTCCGTCATATACGCGATAACGGATGAAAGCTTTCTTCTCTCCCCTTCCGTCATGGCTTGGGCATCTTCAAGCTCTCTCGTCAGATGGTTGAACGTCGTTGCGAGCTGACCGATTTCATCATGCCCGTATTTCCGCACCTTTCTGGAGAAATTCCCTTTTGCCAGTTCCATCGCCTGCTTACGCATATCCGACAGCGGATGGGTAATGGTGCGGGCGAGAAATATACCGAGAAGAGCCGTCAGAACAAGGGCTAAGCCTGTTCCTGAAGCAAGAATCGAGTTGACGGTTTTCATCTGGTTAAAGGTATCTTCCATACTGGCCACGACATATATCGCGCCGACAACTTCCTGATTCTCTGTGACGACAGGTTTTGCTGAAATCAGCACTCTGTTTTTGCTTTTAGGATCATAATATTTTTTTGAATAGGCCTGTTTTGTTGAGAAAATCCGTTTAAAAATCGGGTCCGTCGTCTGTTTTCCCGCTATTTCCTCACCATAAGGCCTGGAGGAACCGACGACCTCATAGCTTTTATCAACAAATGTAATCTCCCGTATTTCATTATTCTTCGTAAAATCATTCAAAATCCGTTTGACGTCATCTTTAATGACGGTGCTGTCATTATCTCCTTTATATTCCTGCTCAATATAATAGGATAGATTGTCAATGCGCTGATTTAACGATAATTCATAGGACTTGAGAAGAGAATTCTCCACCTGTTTCACAAAGTACACGCCGATAATCTGCATGGCGATGATAATGAGAAGCACATAGATCAGCGTGATCTTAAACTGAATCGACCGAAAAAAACCAACCTTATTCATCGCCGGTTAGTCCTGTTCAGGGTTTCTCAAGTAATAACCGACACCCCGTCTTGTGACGATCCAGTTCGGATGGCTCGGATTATCCTCGATTTTCTCGCGAAGGCGGCGCACTGTTACATCCACCGTTCTCACGTCACCGAAATAGTCATAGCCCCACACAGTCTGCAGCAGATGCTCACGCGTCATGACCTGTCCGATATGTTTGGCTAAGTAATGAAGCAATTCAAACTCACGATGAGTCAGCTCGATCGTTTCTTCTCTTTTTGATACGACATAAGCGTCAGGGAAGATGACGAGAGAACCGATATGAATGTCATTAGAAGCTGATTCTTCCTCAGCCGGCGCAACCGTAAGCTGGCGGCGCAGGTTCGCTTTGACGCGGGCCAGAAGCTCACGCGTGCTGAAAGGCTTCGTGACATAGTCATCCGCTCCGATTTCAAGCCCGATGACCTTGTCAATCTCCGAGTCTTTTGCCGTCAGCATAATAATCGGCATATCATATTTTTTCCGGACTTCCCGGCACACTTCAACTCCGTCTTTATTCGGAAGCATAATATCTAAAAGAATTAAATCAGGCTGAAGCTCCTCCACCATTTCCACGGCTTCGTTTCCGTCGTACGCACAATGCACGTCATAGCCTTCTTTTCTTAAATTAAACTCTAATATATCTGCAATCGGTTTTTCATCATCGACTACAAGGATTTTCTTATCCATCATCTTGATTTTCCTCCTGCCAGAATGACTTCATTTCATCTATTGATGTTTCATGATGATCACAATTCGGATCGTGAAAAACGTTCCCCGTCTATTATAACGGTTTCAGGTCAAAAGATAAAAAAATTAAAGAGAACAGCGCAAAAACGTATTGAACTGCCATCCTTTTGTCATGTTTTTTATTTTCTTTTAAAAAATAATATTTTTTTGAAACCTCACGAAAAAAAACGCCGTCTAGTGTTTGACGTCTTCTTCTGGGCCGGCTGAAAAGCCGGCTCTCCCTTTTTTTATAACAAAAGAAAAAACGCACCTACTATTGCAGATGCGTTTGGGTAAGTGGCTCGGGACGGAATCGAACCGCCGACACACGGATTTTCAGTCCGTTGCTCTACCAACTGAGCTACCGAGCCAGATGTTTCTTTTCTATACTATAAAGTAAAGTAAAATGGCGGTCCGGACGGGACTCGAACCCGCGACCTCCTGCGTGACAGGCAGGCATTCTAACCAACTGAACTACCGGACCTTACAGTAATTTGTCCGGAGAGCCGTATCGTGGCGGCCCTCCGAGGACAAATAAGGAGTTAGCAATAACGCTAAAGTAAATCAATGACCCGTACGGGATTCGAACCCGTGTTACCGCCGTGAAAGGGCGGTGTCTTAACCGCTTGACCAACGGGCCATAAAAAGTGGTGAGCCATGAAGGACTCGAACCTTCGACCCTCTGATTAAAAGTCAGATGCTCTACCAACTGAGCTAATGGCTCCTGATGTGTCGGATTATGTATCATAGAGCATTCAGACAAAAGCTTTCTTGCAGTACTCTATTGAAGCTGTTCCGTAACAACGAGATTTATAATATCATAGAACATTCGAAAGTGGCAACTACTTTTTTGAAAAAAATCTATTATTTTTTTCCTACATAAAAAAACAAGCCTCCGTGACCGGAGGCTTGTTTGCTGCAAATTCTTAGTTAGCGCGGTATACACTGCGGATGACGTTCGTTTGTGAACGGTCGGGACCGACAGAGAAAATAGAAAGCGGAATACCTGTCAGCTGAGATACGCGTTCCAGATAATGGCGCGCATTTTCAGGAAGATCGCTTAATGTTTTTGCGCCTGTGATATCTTCCGTCCAGCCAGGCATTTCTTCATATACCGGTTCACACTCTGCGAGAGCTTTCAGACTTGCCGGGAATTCTTCAATCACTTCACCTTTGTAGCGGTAAGCGACACAGATTTTCAATGTTTCAATGCCAGTCAGCACATCGATTGAGTTCAGAGAAAGATCTGTGATTCCGCTGACGCGGCGGGCGTGGCGGACAACAACGCTGTCAAACCAGCCGACACGGCGCGGACGGCCTGTCGTTGTGCCGTATTCGCGTCCGACTTCACGGATTTGATCCCCGATTTCATCTTTCAGCTCAGTCGGGAAAGGACCGTCACCGACACGGGTTGTGTACGCTTTAGATACACCGACGACGTGCTGGATTTTTGTCGGGCCTACGCCTGAACCGATCGTCACCCCTCCGGCGACCGGGTTGGATGAAGTGACAAACGGGTATGTCCCTTGGTCAATATCAAGCATAACCCCTTGAGCGCCTTCAAATAAAACGCGGCGGCCTTCATCCAGCGCGTCATTTAAGACGACGGATGTATCGCATACATACTTTTTAATCTGCTGGCCGTATTCATAATACTCATCCAGAATATCTTCAATTTTGAAGCCTTCTGTTTCATACATTTTTTCAAGCAGACGGTTTTTCTCTTCAAGGTTCCGTTCAAGCTTTTCAGCAAACACGTCACGATCTAGCAGGTCTGCGATCCGGATGCCGATCCGCGCCGCTTTGTCCATATAAGCAGGTCCGATGCCTTTTTTCGTTGTGCCGATCTTATTGGCCCCTTTGCGTTCTTCCTCTACTTCATCCAGTTTCAGATGGTATGGAAGAATGACGTGGGCTCTGTTGCTGATTCTCAAGTTATCCGTGCTCACATTGCGTTCATGAAGATACGCAAGCTCTGTTATGAGCGCTTTCGGATCAACAACCATTCCGTTCCCGATGACACACGCTTTTTCTTTATAAAAAATTCCTGATGGGATTAAATGAAGCTTGTACGTGACGCCATCAAACTTGATGGTATGTCCTGCATTGTTTCCGCCTTGATAACGTGCGATCACTTCTGCATTTTCTGATAGGAAATCTGTAATTTTACCTTTTCCTTCATCGCCCCACTGCGTACCTACTACGACTACTGAAGACATATATCCGTGCACCTCCGTTAACCTTTCAAAACGATATCTCATTCAAACAAATTAAGTGTATCAGTGCCGAAACAGAAAGTCAATCGTAAATCCGAACATTTAAATCTTATCAATCTATATTTGTTCGCCTTAAACATGATTAAAAGCGTTTTCTCTTTCATTTGCTATCTATTACTCCCGAAACTTTCATGCTTTAACAAGAAAAAGAACCCGTAATCAGGGTTCTTCAGACAGTCACTTATATGCCGCTTGTATTCATCAGGACGACCCGCCAGCCGTCAGGATCTTCGATGGTCACGCCTTTTTCTTCCCAGTACGGGTTTTCGGGTGCTTTCTCCTCATATCCCATCTGCTTTAATGTCGTGCTGATGCGGATGACCTCCTGCTGATCCTGGATGTAAAAGACAAGCAGGCTGTCGCCGTGCGGAACGGGCGCCGGCTGAGACGCGCCGGTTTCTTCGGTGAATTCTAAGTGATATTGCGTATGGGGCAGGCCGAACATGACGCCGCTGTAGCCCTCATGTCCGGAAAAACTGCTGACCCTCTTCAGCCCGAGGCCCTCTTCATAAAACCTGATGATTTCTTTGAGCTGTCCGGTCGGCCGGGCAATCCGGATTTGCGCCGCTTGAAATTGAGGAAATTCAATTGTCATCATCATCCCTCCCTTAATGCCATTATATAAAAGCGCTTTCTTTTTTTCGTCTGCCGAACGGACGGCATTCTCTCATTCTTTCGGATGAAAAAAAGCCTCAAGACATTGCTTGAGGCTTTACGCACCTGCCGGAACACCGCCGTCATCAAAGCGCCTTTCCAGGTTTACGAACTTATTGTATTCTTTCACAAAAGCCAGTGAGACGGTGCCCACCGGGCCGTTACGCTGTTTGGCAATAATGATTTCGATGATGTTTTTGTTTTCGGATTCTTTATCATAGTAATCATCACGATACAGGAAGGCGACGATGTCGGCATCCTGCTCAATACTTCCCGACTCACGGATATCTGACATCATCGGACGTTTATCCTGCCGCTGCTCAACACCCCGGGAGAGCTGAGACAGGGCGATGACCGGGACTTCAAGCTCCCGCGCCAGCGCTTTTAGCGCCCGTGAAATTTCCGATACCTCTTGCTGGCGGTTGTCGCTTGAACGGCCGCTTCCCTGAATGAGCTGCAAGTAGTCAATTAAAATCATGCCCAATCCGTTTTCCTGCTTCAGCCTGCGGCATTTTGAACGGATTTCGCTGACGCGGATGCCGGGGGTGTCATCTATAAAGATACCGCTGTTTGACAGACTTCCCATCGCCATCGTCAGCTTGCCCCAATCTTCTTCCGTCAGATTTCCCGTTCTGAGATTTTGGGCATTAATATTCCCTTCAGCGCAGAGCATACGCATGACAAGCTGCTCGGCACCCATCTCAAGACTGAATATCGCGACGCTCTCATCCGTTTTGGTGGCCACGTTTTGCGCAATATTTAAGGCGAACGCCGTTTTCCCCACAGACGGACGGGCCGCGACAATGATCAAATCATTCCGCTGAAAACCCGCCGTCATCCGGTCAAGCTCAATAAAACCAGTCGGAATCCCGGTAATATCGCCTTTCCGGTTGTGAAGCTGCTCAATGTTGTCGTATGTTTGCACAAGCACGTCTTTGATATTTTGGAAGGCGCCCGAATTTTTTCGCTGCGCGACCTCCATAATCGTTTTTTCCGCATCGCTTAATAAATCTTCAACTTCATCCTCGCGCGTATACCCGTCTTGAGCGATCGAGGTCGCCGTTCTGATTAAACGGCGGAGAATCGATTTTTCCTCAACGATTTTCGCGTAATATTCTATATTAGCCGCTGTCGGAACGGAATTCGCGATGTCCGTCAGGTAAGAGACGCCTCCCACCTCTTCTAACAAATCGGTATTCGCAAGCTCTGACGTTACCGTGACCAAATCAACCGGTTCACCGCGGTCTCCGAGCACGAGCATGGCATTGTAAATTTTTTGATGTGACATTCTGTAGAAATCATCCGGAATCAACACTTCAGAAGCCAGTGTTAACGCAGACGGCTGTAAAAAAACAGCACCTAACACGGCCTGCTCAGCTTCTATGTTTTGCGGCGGCAGCCGATCATTCAGAAGGTCTGTCATGCTAAGCACCGTCCTCTCCTTAAAAAATATCCAAACTCCATTTTACCATTTCTCAAGAAAAAGAATAGAAAAACATCACTTTCCCTGTATTTGTCAAACAGCGGCTGCGTGTTTCACCATTCCGAATGCTGGGAAACAAATAAATAAATCGAAACCAGGAGGTAAGAAGGATGAAAACATATGCAGTAACACCCAGTATTGATGCGGACGGATGGTTTGTGAAGGTGGAAAATGTGGCGCCGACGGCTCTTTATACATCAAAGGACGCGGCGATCGAGAAAGCGGAGCAGACGGCTAAAGAGAACAGCCCGTCTAAGCTTGTCATTTATGATCAGCATAAAAACATTGAAGAAGAACGGTCCTTTTAAGAAAAGCCTTCGCCCGAGCGAGGGCTTTTCTTATTCGATGAAACGGATGTGCAGCACCGTCTGCGCCATGAGATCGGCCGTTTTTTGATACAGCTCCCATTCTTCACAGGCGGCGAATACTTTCATCATGTCCTGCAATGTCTGTTTCAGTATGATAAATTCGTCAATTGTCCGCAGTTCTGCGGCTTTTTTCTGATAATCAGCCAGCTTCAGCTGTAATAACATCAATGGCGATTGCATAAAAAACCTCCCCCATTCTGTTATAAAGCCCCGCTTTTCAAACCTCCATTCCTTTGTCATATCCTCTTACGATAGATTTCTGATTTTAGTACAATAAAGAAACGGAAGGAGTGATCACATGAAACCGCTGCAAATTTCCGCCGAAACGGCGCAAAAGCTCGCAGAATCACTGAATATGCCGCTTGAGAGAATCATGCACATGCCTCAGCACATTCTGCTTGCCAAATTAGCTGAAGTCCAAAAAGAGAACGATCACAAATAAAGGCTGCTCTCTCATATATATGTGCGGGAGGCGGAAGCGATGGCTTTCCGCCTCTTTTTTTCGCGAAGAAAATTTTGGTAAAACATTCTTTGAACGGAACCGATCCGATTTTAACCGTCTCACAGCTGAAAAAATTGTTGACGAAGGAAAAGTGAAACATTCCTTATTATCCGGAAACAATTCAGGCAACACAAAGCTTGTCTCATGGATGAAAAAGAACGGCACAAAAATCTCAGCTGACCCATACAGCACCGGAAAAACAAGCTCAGCCCGGCAAGGAATGACAGGCGGCCCGGGCGGACAAAGTCAGCAGACTCTGTATGAGATGAAAAAATAGTTCGGAAAGAGGCTGGATAGTTAAACGCCGGCCTCTTTATTTTGCTCTTGAAGCACCTGCCATGCGGCGCCGGTATCATTCAGAAAAATGATTGATAAATCCTTTCTATTTTTGAAACCATCAGTTCCTGACGCAGATGCCGGCCGGCATAGGAGCGCGCTTCTTTTCCAAGCCGTTCCCTGAGAGACTGATCCGTAATCAGCATTACGAGAGCATCAGCAAGTTCGCGGCTGTTGCCGGGCTGACAAATAAGCCCTGTGGCCTCATGCCGGATCATCTCAGGGATTCCTCCGCAGTCAGTTGCGACAATGGCTTGACCTGAGAACATCGCTTCGATGATCGCTATAGGGAAATTATCATTCAATGTCGGCAGGACAAATATAGATGATTCAGCCAAAAGCGCCGGCACATCACGTCGTTTTCCGAGGAAAAACACATTTGAGAGGCCCAGTTTCCGTCTCTTCTCTTCCAGAAACCCTCTCATGTTTCCGTCTCCGATGATCCATATATCAACTCCGGATAAATGGTGCCGGATGCGGGCGAGAGCGTCCAGCATCACATCATGTCCTTTTCGCTCGGTCAGACGGGAAACGCACGCGATCACGAGCTTTTCAGCACGTTTTGACTCAGGGGCATCCTGAATGTGAATACCGGTATGAACAGTCTTCAGCTGGGCCTCCTTCGCTCCGTACTCCAGCAAGGGCTCGTGAAAGGAGTCGCTGATTGTAATGATTTTATCCGAAGCCCGAATACCCTGCCTTTCTATTTCACTGAAATATGCCTCTTCTATTGAACCCTTTTGGATTTTATGAAACTTCATCCGGCTTTTCGTAAAATGTCCGTGCGGCGTGAAAAAAAGAGGACGCTGGTACGTTTGATTAAGGTATCCCAGCAAAAATACCGCAAATAAATCCTGCGCGTGAAACAGGTCATATTGTTCTAAGTCTTTCTCCTTCAAAAATCTTTGAAAGACATGTAAATAGCTGAGATTCTTCACAAACTTTTCGTTTGCGGCGCCGTATCTGCCAACAAGAAACGCTCTGATCTCGTCAGCGGCCCGCGGGATATCTTCCTGAAAAAAAGATGGCGGCATTTGGAGCGGCGAGATGACATCCGCTTGATGACCGATGCGCTCAAAACCCGTCTTAATTGATGTGATATAACTCGCCAACCCTCCGACATTCGGGTAACGGAGAAAAGTTGCGTACAGAATACGCAATGGCTTTTTTCGTTTAGGGGAGCTTTTTCCTTCCGCACAGAACGAATACAGCATCTCTGGCTCACTTTGATGTTCGATCCCGTAAAATTGATCCATGACGCGCAATAAGGCTGGAGGCACCAGACCGTTCGGCTTGCCGATCTCTTCTTTCAAATCCGCTCCCCCTCTCTCAAACTTATAATCCTAATTCCCGTCCCCATTTTGACACTTTGTCAACATGATACGGCAGCAGTTCTCCTCCCCGATTGTCGAAGATTCTCCGCAATTGGGTATGAAGCCCTTTTTCAAGTGTTCTCTGCAAATAAGCCATTTTATAAAGCGTCATAGGAGGGGTCTGAAAATGAATGCCCCGCTTTTTCATTTCTTTCGTATACACTTTTACGCAATACGTCCGAATATCTTCTGCGTGCCGGCTCCAATCTTTTCTGAAGCCAAGCAGAATTTCAACCAGCACCGTCATATCAAACCAAACCGGCGCGTATTTTGCGGATTCCCAATCGATGAATTGAATATCCCACGGTTCATGCCCGGACGCATCGTGGGTGCAGATATTCTGCATATGAAGATCACCGTGTGTGATGGCTGAGCCGTTTTGTATCAATTCAGGGAAAAAATCCGGCTCCTCCTGCTCAAGCAAGTTTGTGATTTGCCGATAATGAGGCTTCACGATATCTTTTGTGCGCTCATCTTTAAGAGCCCTATCCAATAATTCCGCTGTCTTTTTGATCTGCTTTTTACGCCCTTTTCTCATGGTTTCCGATTCATATACCGGCAGCCACGACCGCCATTTACCGTCAGAAATATTCTTATTTTCAAAGGTGCGGCTGTGCAATTCTGCGACAGACGGAATAATATACTTGAAATGCTTCGGGTGAAATGTAAGCTGTCCCCTGATCTGGCTGACAAACTCCATAAATATCCACGTTTCATGGTCACTTTCTTCTATAAGATAGATGTCCGGCAGCAAATCCCCTAAAACGGAACGGGCTTTCCCGTATATATTAATCTCGACCTTATTTTTTTCACGGGAAGATTTATATACCTTCAATATCAGCGGAACAGTTCCGGATTTTTTCTTTACAAACAGTTTATAAATGGCGCTTCTGTCCGTCGATTTCAGGCATGTGATGTCATCCGGATTCACCGCAGCCCTTTCACCGAACGAATACGACAGTTTTTCGTCAATTCTCAGTTTTTGAAATGCGCCATACAAAAGATCCTTTTCATACATGCCGATCTTCCTTCCGCTTCCGTTTCCAGCTGTTTTTGAGATGAGACCAAGTGTTTCTGATAAATGGCATCGGGTCATTCCAAGCAAAAAGAGCGTACTCTTTTTTTCCTTTACACCCTTTCCAAAAATCCCGGAACGTCATTTCTCCTCTTTTTCGTTTCTTCAAAAACGTTAAGAAATAACGCACCTCATAAATCCAGTTGATTCCGTCTTTTTGTTCGAGCTGGGGCTTCACATGTTGTCCGGTCAAATACAGATAGTACATGTAAACGAAATGAACGCCTGCCGGTTCTGTCAGGCTATGGCTGAGCCAAAAGCGCGGATTAATTTCGATAAACTTGTAAACATTGTCCCGGGGATCCTTTTTAAATTCCGCCATGCCTACTCCCTTCAGTTGAATCGCTTCAAAAAACGGCAGGGTCTTCTTGATTAAATCAGGAAGCCGTTTGCTGACGACGTGGGCCCCCGCGCCAAAATCTGCAGGGAATTGATGGTTCTTTTGCAGAGAGAATAAGCCCATTAATTTCATTTGGTCATCATAAAAAGTGGCGACTTTATAAAAACACTGGTTGTCTCCGGGGATGATCTCCTGCACGAGCAGTTCTCCATTTTCTCTGTAGGAGCTGAACTCCTTGCGCAATTGTGCGGCATCCTTCATTACAATTGCTTTTTTGTTTACTTTTTTTCTGTATTCATGGCCGGCCACCGGTTTTAAAATACACGGGAAGTCAATATTGGCGATGGCCTCTTCCAGCTCATCCCGGTTGTTCGGAAAAAAGGTTTTCGGGCAGGGGATGTGATGCTTGACCGCTAATTCATATGCTTTGCTTTTATCTAAGACCGTTTCTAACAGAGAGCGGCTCGGGAGCAAAAACAAAAAAAAGCCGGCTAATGTCTCGCGGAATTTAGATATAAATCCCGCATAATCATCAGATCCTGCGTACAGAACCGGCTTTGCTTGGAATCGCTTCCCGAAATCAGTCAGAAATGTCAGCAGTTCTTCCTCTTGTGTTAAAGGGCTGGGACATATCCCGCAATCTGCCAACCTTGATTTTCCGATACGATAAGGTCCCTCCGTGTCAAACGCGTAAACATCGATTCCTCTTCGGGCCAGGCTGCGAATGATCCCAATCCCGTTTGCACTGAAATCAAGTACAACGGCTGCATGTTCATGTTTCATGATCTCCCTCCGAGCTGTTGGTATTTTGATAAATCGATTCGATATTTTTTATCATCGTCTCACTGCTTAAATATTTCTCTGCGTAGGCCTTTGCGTTTGAAGCAGCTATCTTCCGCGCAGATTTGTTAGTGATAAAAAACGCTAAAGCCCGGGCAAGAACCTTTGCATTTCCCGGCTCGACAATAAGCCCCGTTTTGTTATGGCGGATCAGATCCGGAATACCCCCGCAATCGGTCGCGATGATAGCCGAGCCGCTGAACATCGCTTCAATAATCGAAATAGGCAGACTATCATTAATGGTCGGCAGTACGAATATGTCCGTCACATTCAAAATAGCGGGAACATCATCTCTTTTTCCTAAAAAGGAAACCATAGATAGATTCAGTTTTCGAGCCTGTTCCTCTAAGGCGCTCCTCATCTCTCCGTCGCCCGCGATCAGCACTTCAACATGCTCAAGTACATCAGATGGAATTCTCGAAAGTGCGTCCAGTAAATATTTGTGACCTTTTCTCGGGCCTAATCTTGCAATACACGAGATGATGATCTTATTTTTCGGTAACGGGGTTTTTCTTTTCCCGCCTGTTTTTGCATCGTAATCGATTCCTGTGACCACCGTTGTCATGTCTTCCTGTTCGGCTCCGAGCTTCATGAGCGGGCTGCGGAACGTATCGCTGATAATAATCAGGCGATCTGCGTATTCAATGGCTTTCATCTCTAATTTTTTATAATAAATCTCTTCTACCGAGCCTTTTTTAAAGATGTGAAATTTAAGTCTGTTGAAAGTAAACATGCCATGCGGTGTGAAAAATAAAGGTTTTTTATAGATTTGATTGAACCTGCCTAACATATTGGCTGTAAATAAATCTTGAGCGTGGAACACATCATATCTTTCCAAATGAATCTTTTGAAGCATTTGCTCGTATATAAACATCAGCCGATTATTTTTCAAAATATGATCGTTATAAACCCCATATCTGTCTTTAAAGAAATCTTTTAATTTCGGAACAACAGCCGCCCGCAGTTCTTTTACCTGTGCGGACGGAAACAGATTAGGGGATATGACATCCACCTTATGACCTCTCTTTTTCAGGCCTTCACTAAGCGTTTTAATATAGTTTGATAAACCGCCCGTGTGCGGGTAGTCCCAAAACGTGGCAATCAAAATGGATAACTTCTTTTTTTTCCTGTATAACCGCGGAATATGATGTTCATGTTTCAACTGTGTCTTTACTGCCGCCTTTTTTCGCGGGCGCGTTTTGACCCCGTAGTAGCGGTCAAGCGTCTGGACCATATACGGATAGGGGACGGAAAATGTCTTGATCATTTCCAGATCCTCCGCACGACTTCAAAAGCTTCAGCGTATTCCACACCCGCCGTCATCCCTCTGACTTTTCCTAGATGTTTTACGCCTTCATATGAACGGGGATGAGGGTAATCCCTCATTTCTACGTCATAGTGGTGAAGCGCCGCGAGTTTGGCATCCATTGTGTCTGTGATGTTAACGAAGTAATTAGGCTTGAAGAGTTTATCAGCCGTATTCCTCTCCCACTCGCTTGAAGATAGCGTTTCAAACGTAAGCAGTTCGATAGGCTTTTGATTCGGAAGCGGTCTGGCGGCTGTTAAAACTGCTTGGAATGTTCTCTGGTGGTCCATATTGATATCGCCGTAATGATGTGTAAAGATTTTATCAGGCTGATAGACGCGAATGAGCTGCTCTAATTCTTTGACAAGCTTATGAAGAGGGATACATTCCAGCTCTAAATTCGTATGCTCCAAAAAGATGACTTTCTCAATTCCAAGCTCTTGATTCGCGCGTTCGCCTAATTGTTTAATATGATGAGCTTCTTCTTTTCTTCCTAATGCCGTAATAATGGAAATTACTTTATATCCTTCATTGATCAGCCGTTTTATGGTGCCCGCTGATCCCAATAGTTCATCATCGGGATGAGCGCCGATAACCATAATGTATTCTGCCATTTTTTCCACACTCCACCAAACAAATGTTACAAATATCATATGACGACCCTACAAAAAGGAAACTTACATGTGCGGATTTTCAGAAACTTACATGTGCGGCTGCCATTCCAGGTAACGTGACGGATTTAATTTTTTTATAGTGTTCAAAAACTCATCCGCCAAGCCGTATTTGTCCAGTCCTTTTAATAGTTTTACGGGAAACCGGGTAATGGCGGAAAAAGCTCTTTTATGGTCGATGACCTTAAGATTTCCGTGTTCGTTGATCAGAATGTGCCTGATTTCGGCATCCCATCTGGTAAAACCGATTCTTTTTAATTCATCCAGCATATTTAAAATATCAGCAGTCAGTTTGACGGACAGGGATTTTTCTTTTCTGATATGGCGGGCAAGAGAGGTGCCTTGGACATATTCCATCACAATATAACGATCTCCGTATTCATACAGTCTTGGAATCACCGGGGAACCTTGTCCGGTCTTTAAAGCTGCCAATTCCTTTTTGCATGTCCCTTTTTCAAAGAAGTATTTTACGCATTTGTTGTGTGTTAAGCGATAGACTTCCCCGTCTTTTCCATCACCGATCAGCGGATAGTGCTCCAGCGCCTTTTTATTCTCCGGATTATTAAAATATGTTTCAGAAAAAAATCGTTTCATACCGACACATCCTTCGTTATGATGTAATATAATATGCAATCTGGTGATGATCGGAAATGAAACAATCTCATCATTTTCTTGCGCTGCGCCGTCTGCTGACATGAAAAAAACCCGCCGGATCGGCGGGTTTTTCATTGTGTATTACGCTTCTTCTTTTACGTGAACCTTCAGCACAGCCTGAACTTCAGGGTGCAGCTTTACAGGAACGTTTGTATATCCCAGTGTGCGGATACCGTCTTGGAGCTCCAATTTCCGTTTATCCACTTTAATCTTATGCGTTTTTTGCAGCGCTTCTGCAATCTGTTTGCTTGTGACAGATCCGAATAGACGGCCGCCTTCACCGGATTTGGCACTCAGCTCAACAGTCAGCTGTTCAAGCGTTTCTTTCAAATCTTTGGCTCTTTCAAGCTCGGCAATCGCTTCTTTTTTCTCTTTTTCTTTCTGTCCTTTCAATGCGCTGATGTTTGTCGCATTTGCTTCGACAGCGAGGCCTTTTTTAATGAGAAAGTTATGTGCATAACCGTCTGCTACGTTTTTCACTTCGCCTTTTTTTCCTTTACCTTTTACATCTTGTAAGAAAATAACCTTCATCTCTGAACGCCTCCCTCAAAATATTCATCAATGGCTTCCTTCAGCCGGACGAGCGCTTCTGAGACAGAAATGCCCGATAACTGGGTTGCCGCATTGGTTAAATGCCCTCCGCCATCCAGCGCCTCCATAATAATCTGCACATTGACCTCGCCCAGCGATCTCGCACTGATGCACACCGTATGCTCATCCCGTCTGGCTACCGCAAATGAAGCTTCCACTTCACTCATCGATAAGAGGGAATCAGCCGCCTGCGCAATCAGCACCTGGTCAAAGTACTCCTCTTCGTTCTCAGGAAGAGAAGCAATCGCGATATGTTCTTTATAAAGAGACGTATGCTGGATCAGCTTCGCCCGCTTGATATAAGAACCGACCGATTCTTTGAGAACTTTCTGCACCAGAACCGTATCTGCGCCTTTCGCTCTCAAATAAGAAGCGGCGTCGAACGTCCGCGAGCCCGTGCGAAGGGAAAAACTCTTTGTATCCACTATTATACCAGCTAACAGGGCCGTCGCTTCAATCATATTGACTTTGAGCCGCTTCGGCTGGTATTCAAGCAGCTCCGTCACGAGTTCTGCGGTGGATGAAGCGTATGGCTCCATATAAACGAGCAGCGGGTCTTTAATAAATTCCTCGCCTCTGCGGTGGTGGTCAATCACAACGATGTGCTCGATTTTGTTCACGAGACGCTCTTCCATCACAAGGGATGGTTTATGTGTATCAACGACGACAAGCAGCGTGTCGTCATTTGAAATTTCCATCGCCTCTTCCGGCGTGATGAACCGCGACCACAGCTCTTCATATTTTTTAATTTCTTCAATCAGACGCTGAACGCTTGATCCGATCTGGTTCGGATCAATGACGATGTAGCCTTCTTTGCCGTTGGCCTGCGCCACCTTCAATATTCCGATTGCGGCTCCGACTGCGTCCATATCAGGAAATTTGTGCCCCATGATAATGACATTGCTGCTTTCTGAGACAATCTCCTTGAGCGCGTGAGAAATCACCCGGGCGCGCACCCTTGTGCGCTTCTCCATCGGATTCGTTTTGCCGCCGTAAAATTTCACCTTGCCGTTCGGCATTTTGATCGCCACTTGGTCGCCTCCGCGGCCGAGAGCCAAATCGAGGCTGGACTGCGCCAGATCTCCAAGCTCCTTCAAGGAAGAAACCGATGCGCCGATCCCGATGCTGAGGGTCAAAGATACAGTGTGAACGGATGTTTTTTCTCGGATTTCATCCAAAATCGAAAATTTCGCGTTTTCAAGCTCCGTTAAAATGTGTTCATTTAACACCGCGATAAACCGCTCCGAGGACGTCCGTTTCAGGAAAATGCCGTACTCCTGCGCCCACGCATTTAATAATGAGGTGACCTGGCTGTTCATCGTGCTTCTCGTTTGGTCATCCAGCCCCTGTGTGACGTCATCATAGTTATCTAAGAAGATATATGCCAGCACGGTTCTCTCATTTTCGTACTGCTTTTCAATCTGAATCTGTTCTGTCACATCAAAGAAATAAAGCAGGCGCTCATCTCTTTTAATCACTACTTTAAACTTCCGCTCATTCAAGGTGATCGTTTCCGAATCGACCTCCTGCTTGATCAGCGGCACGACGGCCTCGCATGTGTCATACAGCGAGCGTCCGACGAGCGTGCTTTCATTAAAACAGGAAGACAAAAACGGATTCGCCCACTCAATGTAATATTGATCATTAAACAGCATAATCCCGATAGGCATTTCCATTAATGCCTCTTCGCCTACTTTTTTCAATCTATAGGATAACGTGGAGATATAATCGTCAATTTCTTTTCTGATCAGAGAATCCGCACGCTTAATGAAAAACAAGATCACGGCGAGCAGCACAACGCCGATGGCTCCTATCAGCCAGTTAAAGTAAATGCTGATGAGAATTATGATGATTGACAATGCAATCAATGCATAGATGGGATACCGAAACAACGGTTTTTCATAAAAACTAGGCATTTCTATCAACTCCCCACCTGTAAGTCACACTCAATTTCGCGTCACCTTATTTCTTATGTTAAAGCCTATGTCAATGATGCCTAAGAGGAGATACACGGACAAGATAAGCGGAAAAAGCACCCCCAGCACAATTGCTAATACAGGAACGGCTTTCGGCATCTCCATTTCGCGGCAATAGAAAAAAATAAACGCTAATCCTTGAATACAAATCAGCAAGCTGAGAATAAATCCCCCATTCAATGAAACCGAATACAGCATATGCCCTTTTTCTAAAGGCAGAAACCCTAATATCGTCACAATAAAATACAGAATGACAACGCTTTGCGGGAGTTTGAGCTCTCTAAAAGGCTTCATCTTCGGAAGATCAGGGGAAAATCGCCGTAAAAGCGGCCTTGCCATAGCATAACTGAGGAAAGAAAAAACGATGCCGGTCAATACGAGCACTGTCGGAAAAAGATATTGAACCGTGCTCAGCTGACTTTCCATCAGCTTGATCTGCTTCCCGAACTGGTCTCCATAACCCAGCTGCTTTGACATGGTTTCTGCTAAAGACAGCGACTCCCGAAGCTGGGACATGGTGGTATCAACCACATTCATGTTAAGGAACACGATGCTGACCACAAAAAAAACGACGCCGCACAGCACATACGCCATAGCGCCGGCAGCAACCGCATAGCCGGGCTGTTTCTTTTTAAAATAATATCCCATGGCGATTCCCGTACAGGCTGCCGTAAAAGCGCCTGTAAGCCCGGTAAACGAACTTACAATAAAGCTGACAGGAAGGCTGGCAAGCCCCATCCATACCCCTGGCTTCAGACCGTGCCGAATGGTGTAAAGAATGATCGGCAGCGGCAAAGCAAAGAGAAGAATTGCCCCCAGTAAAGGGAGGTACACGACCAAAAGGGAAATGATTGCAAAAATACTGATCAAAATGGCGCCTTCTATTAGAGCCCTTGTATTTTTCACTTACTCACCTCAAACCTTGTATCATTCGAACATACGAATAGAAAAGAGCAGCTTAGACGACTGCTCTTTTGACGCCGCAATGTCTCTTTCAAGACCTGAATTTTCCATAAACTCTCCAAAATACACGTATATATTTTAACATAAGTCGAAATCGCAAGTAAAATGAGCGCGGACAGCCGCAATGTTCCATGTGAAACATGAAAACAGACAAACGGACATCCCAGTGAAAGAATGCCCGTTGTATCAGTGATCCTGATCATCCATGAAACCAGAAGTATCTCTGTTTTTCTTTTTGGTTTTTCGTACATATAACAAGACGATAACGATAAGTAAGAGAGTGGTCGCCTGCAAAACCCCGCTGCTGAAAAGGAAGAAGTTCTTTATCATGTCCCACATATAGTTTCACCTCTATTTCGTATTTCCTTTACATTGAGTTTCCCTTTCTGGAAACTTCAAAACATCAGGAACAACATCGGGACCGGGGCATATGCTGAAAGTGAAAATGAAGGATAAAGGAGATTCTTACACCATGACTGAGCGGAGAACATTAGCATGGCATGAAACGTTAGAACTGCATGAGTTAGTAGCTTTCCAGGCAAACGGACTTGTGAAATTAAAAAGAACAGAGCGGGACGTAAGCGATGCCAGATTAAAACAGCTTTACAGATTTTCCATCCATTCGCTGGAACAAAATCTGCGTGAACTGCTTCCTTTCTTCCCTGAAGCTCCCGCTTTTCGTGAGGATGAAACAGAAGAGCGCGCTGATTCCTCCTTTTACAGCGGCGGCCTGCTCATTCTGGCCAAAACATCTGTCCGCAATTATGCCGGAGCCATTACAGAGACGGCCACACCTCAATTAAGACACGTCTTCGTCAAGCACTTAAACGCGGCCATCAAGTGGCACCAAATGGTCTTTGAGTATATGGAAGAACGCGGTCAATATCCGGCTTACAACCTGAGCGAATTGCTGAAAAATGATGTGCGCAACGCCAGAAAAGCCATCGCGATGAAATAAAAAAAAGCAGCAAGGAATTTAATCCTTTGCTGCTTCTTATTTTTGAGCGGACTGATCTTGAGGAGACGTTTTTTCCCGGTATGCCTCGAGAAACTCCCGGTTGGCATCTCCCCATTTCTTCATTTGCAAAACGATCGGTTCCAGCGACCTGCCGAATTCGGTAAGAGAATACTCCACCTTTGGAGGCACCTGCTGATATACCTCGCGATGCACGATGCCGTCCGCCTCAAGCTCGCGAAGCTGAAGCGTCAGCATACGCTGCGTAATGCTGGGGCAAATGCGCCGAAACTCATTAAACCGCTTTTTTCCGCCGATCATATGATAAAACAAAATACCCTTCCACTTTCCGCCGATAACGGAAAGCGTCAGTTCAACCGGACAACCTTCTTTATTCGGATATATGTTCATTTTTCATCCTCCATAGTACCTTTTTTGATACTATATGCTGATTAGCATCTGACTTACCCAGTATTTTACTCGCAATCCTCTCCACCTCTCAACAAAAATGCTTCTTTTTCACATCAATTTTTAAGGTTTTGAAGATTACACCCTCCTCAAGACGTGTTAAACTATAAAAAGATTGTTTACACTACAAAAAAGGACAAGGAGTTATTATGGAAAAAATTCTTATTTTCGGACATCAAAACCCAGACACAGATACCATTTGCTCTGCCATTGCCTACGCTGATCTAAAAAATAAACTCGGCTTCAATGCTGAGCCCGTCCGCCTTGGACAAGTCAACGGCGAAACACAATACGCGCTTGATTATTTCAAGCAGGAAAGCCCGCGTTTGGTGGAAACAGCCGCAAACGAAGTAAACGGCGTCATCCTTGTTGACCACAATGAACGCCAGCAAAGCATCAAGGATATCGAAGACGTTCAGGTTCTTGAAGTTATCGACCACCACCGTATCGCCAACTTCGAAACAGCGGAACCTCTTTACTACCGTGCTGAGCCGGTCGGCTGTACGGCTACGATCTTAAACAAAATGTACAAAGAAAATAACGTGAAAATCGAGAAAGAAATTGCGGGCCTCATGCTGTCAGCAATCATTTCCGACTCTCTGTTATTTAAATCTCCGACTTGCACGGAGCAAGATATCGCAGCGGCAAAAGAGCTTGCTGAAATTGCCGGCGTAGATGCGGAAGAGTACGGCTTAAACATGCTGAAAGCGGGCGCCGACTTAAGCAAAAAAACTGTGGAAGAACTGATTTCTCTTGATGCGAAAGAGTTCACGCTCGGCAGCAAAAAAGTCGAAATCGCCCAAGTCAACACAGTTGATATTGAAGATGTTAAAAAGCGGCAGCCGGAATTAGAAGCGGCTCTTTCAAAAGTAATTGCTGAGAAGAACCTTGACCTGTTCCTTCTCGTGATTACGGATATTCTGGAAAACGATTCCCTTGCGCTTGCCATCGGTGATCAAGCGTCAAAAGTGGAAAAAGCATTCAACGTGACTTTAGAAAACAACACGGCTCTTTTAAAAGGCGTCGTATCCAGAAAGAAACAAGTCGTTCCTGTTTTAACAGACGCGATTGCAGAATAACCAACACACCCCGGAAACCAGCCGGGGTGTTTTTTTATTGCTCATTCATCAGACGGCCGTTTCGTCAGCGCTTTCTCCGAAAATCATTTTGACGGAATTTAATATACAATATATAATATATCACATGAAAGACGTTCATTTTCCTAATTGTTGTAAGTTAATATCACAACATCAGAATCGGGGGTGTCTATCCTGGAAAAACACGCTGCTCTTTCTTATTCACGAACAACAGGCATTTGGCTTGTGCTGACAGGAGCTATCTTATGGGGGGTCTCGGGAACGGTTGCCCAGTATCTGTTCCAGCACCGCCATTTTAATACAGAATGGCTGACTTCGGTGCGCCTTCTGGTGTCAGGAGCGCTTCTGCTCGGCATCGCGTACCGCAAAGAAAAAGGACGGATATGGGCTGTTTGGAAAGACAGACGGGACAGAATTCCCCTTCTTTTATTCGGGATTTTCGGAATGTTAGGCGTTCAATACACCTACTTCGCGGCAATTGAGTACGGCAACGCGGCAACTGCTACCGTTCTTCAGTATTTAGGGCCAGCGATCATTACATGCTTTTTAGCGATTCGCGCAAAGAGAATTCCTTCAGCAAAAGAGCTGCTCGCCGTCTTATTGGCGGTTGCCGGCACATTCATTTTGGTCACGCACGGGAATGTCGGAAGCCTGTCCATATCCGGTCTGGCCGTCTTTTGGGGCATCAGTTCGGCGTTTGCACTGGCATTTTACACCCTTCAGCCGCATCGTCTGCTGAAGAAATGGGGATCGGCCATTATTGTCGGATGGGGCATGCTGATCGGCGGAGCCGCCCTCAGCTTGATCCGCCCGCCCTGGAAATTTGAAGGCGAGTGGTCCTTTCCTGCATATGCCGCGATCGTGTTTATCATCATTTTCGGGACGCTCATCGCTTTTTATTGCTACTTGGAAAGCCTGAAATATCTGAGTGCCTCTGAAACCAGCCTGCTCGCCTGTGCAGAGCCGCTGTCGGCAGCTTTTTTAGCTGTGATCTGGCTGCATGTTCCCTTCGGAATATCAGAATGGCTGGGTACTTTGCTGATTTTAGCTACCATCGCTTTATTATCTATCAAGAAAAAATAACCTCTCTTTTTTAGAGAGGTTTTTTCCTAGGCCCAGAGCACCCCTTAGTCTCAATTACCCATATATTAAAAGGCCTTTTTTCATTTTACTATCATCCAAAAGAGGAAAATAGACCAGTTGTCAATAGAATCAGAGTCTAATAGAATGATGTCGACAAGTAAATCATGCAGGATTGTTACTGATAAAGCAGGCAAGACCTAAAATGTGTTAAGGGCAAAGTGTATTCTTTGGCGTCACCCCATACATATTTTAGGTCTTTTTTTCTGTAACAAACCTGCCATCCATGAATGCAGGAGGATCGAATCGGCAGATCGCAAAAAAGGTACATACAAAAGGAGACATGAACATGAACATCAAAAAATTTGCAAAACGAGCCACAGTTCTAACTTTTACGACTGCACTTCTGGCAGGGGGAGCGACTCAAGCCTTCGCGAAAGAAAATACCCAAAAACCTTACAAAGAAACGTACGGCGTCTCTCACATCACACGCCATGATATGCTGCAGATCCCTAAACAGCAGCAAAGTGAAAAATACCAAGTGCCTCAATTCGACCAATCAACAATTAAAAATATCGAGTCCGCAAAAGGACTGGATGTGTGGGACAGCTGGCCGCTCCAAAACGCTGACGGAACAGTAGCTGAATACAACGGCTATCACGTCGTGTTTGCTCTTGCCGGAAGCCCGAAAGACGCTGATGACACATCCATCTACATGTTTTATCAAAAAGTCGGCGACAACTCGATCGACAGCTGGAAAAACGCGGGCCGTGTCTTTAAAGACAGCGATAAGTTCGACGCCAACGATGAAATCCTGAAAGAACAGACACAAGAATGGTCCGGTTCTGCAACCTTTACATCTGACGGAAAAATCCGTTTATTCTACACTGACTTTTCCGGTACACATTACGGCAAACAAAGCCTGACAACGGCGCAGGTAAATGTGTCAAAATCTGATGACACGCTCAAGATCAACGGAGTGGAAGATCATAAAACGATTTTTGACGGTGACGGAAAAACATATCAAAACGTTCAGCAGTTTATCGATGAAGGGAACTATACATCCGGCGACAACCATACGCTGAGAGACCCTCACTACGTTGAAGACAAAGGCCATAAATACCTTGTATTCGAAGCCAACACTGGAACAGATAACGGATACCAAGGCGAAGAATCTTTATTTAACAAAGCGTACTACGGCGGCAGCACAAACTTCTTCCGTAAAGAAAGTCAGAAGCTTCAGCAAAGTGCTAAAAAACGCGATGCTGAATTAGCGAACGGCGCCCTCGGTATGGTAGAGTTAAACGATGACTACACATTGAAAAAAGTCATGAAGCCGCTGATCACTTCAAACACGGTAACTGATGAAATCGAGCGCGCGAATGTTTTCAAAATGAACGGCAAATGGTACCTGTTCACTGATTCACGCGGTTCAAAAATGACGATCGACGGTATTAACTCCAACGATATCTACATGCTTGGTTATGTATCAAACTCTTTAACAGGTCCTTACAAGCCGCTGAACAAAACTGGTCTTGTACTGCAAATGGGTCTTGATCCTAACGATGTAACGTTCACTTACTCTCACTTCGCAGTGCCGCAAGCCAAAGGCAACAATGTCGTGATCACAAGCTACATGACAAACAGAGGCTTCTTTGAGGATAAAAAGGCAACATTTGCGCCAAGCTTCTTAATGAACATCAAAGGCAAGAAAACATCCGTTGTTAAAAACAGCATCCTTGAACAAGGACAGCTTACGGTTAACAACTAATAACAACAAAAAGAAAATGCCGATACTTCATTGGCATTTTCTTTTATTTCTCAACAAGATGGTGAACTCAATCATGGCACGAAAATGGCCCGTTGTAATATTGATCTTTTTGGGTGCGTTCCTGTTTGTCGGCTTACTGCCGAACAAAAGCCACAATTCCTCTGACACAAACACGGAGCATAAGAAAGATTACCGTGCGGCGTATCATTTTACGACCCCGGACAAATGGAAAAACGACCCTCAAAAGCCCATTTTTTTCGAGGGGAAATATCATTACTACTATCTTTATAATCGGGATTACCCGAACGGCAACGGCACAGAATGGCGGCACGCCGTATCAGAGGACTTGGTGCACTGGACGGACGAAGGCACGGCTATTCCGAAATACACCAACGAAAACGGCGATATATGGTCCGGTTCTGTCGTCATTGATAAACACAACACCGCGGGCTTCGGCAAAAACGCGCTGGTCGCCGTCACAACACAGCCGACAGCCAAAACAAAAGCCCAGGAACAATATTTATGGTACAGCACGGACAAAGGAAAAACGTTTACTTCCTATAGTGATCAGCCCGTGATGAAAAATCCGGGAACTAAGGATTTCCGGGACCCGAAAGTGATCTGGGATGAACAGGATGACAAATGGGTGATGGCCATGGCCGAAGGCGAAAAAATCGGTTTTTATGAATCACCCGATTTAAAAAATTGGAAATACACGGGCGGTTTTATCACTCAGCAGATCGGCCTCGTCGAATGCCCCGACCTTTATATGATGCGTGCAGATGACGGAACAGCCAAGTGGGTTCTGGGCGCAAGCGCAAACGGCAAACCCGCAGGCAAACCGAATACGTACGCGTATTGGACCGGAAACTTTGACGGGAAGGAATTTACCGCCGATCAAGAAGAACCGCAATGGCTCGATTACGGCTTTGACTGGTACGGCGGCGTCACATTTGAGGACGGTAATAGCGAAGATCCTCTGACAAAACGCTATGCGCTGGCATGGATGAACAATTGGGATTATCCGAATGAAACACCGACACTAAAAAACGGCTTTAACGGCACGGATTCTATCGTCCGTGAAATCCGCCTTCAGCAGCAGGACGGCGGCACATACAGCCTAGTGTCAGAGCCGGTTGAAGCATTGAACCAATTAACCTCTTCAACTGACAGCATAGAACACAAACAGGTGAACGGTTCAGAGACACTGCCGATCAAAGGTGATACATATCAGCTTGATATGGATATCGCTTGGTCAGATATCAAAAATGCAGGCGTCAGACTCAGAGAATCAGCAGACCAAAGTCGGCATATTGATGTCGGTATTTCGGCAGAAGACGGCTATGCCTATGTGAACAGATCGTTTACAGACCAGCCTGATAAAACCGGTGCATACGCCGAAAGCAAAGCCCCATTTGACGGAAACAAAGGGCGCGTCCATCTGAAAATTCTCGTAGACAAAACAAGTATTGAAGTATTTGCAGACGACGGAAAAACCGTTTTGACAAATGAAGTGTTCCCAAAACACGAAGATCAGGGAATCACGCTCTTTTCTGAAGGCGGCTCCGCTGACTTTCAGCATATTGAGATGAAGCATCTCGGTTCGATTCATTCTTAGACGTCCCTCTTCATTTCTAACCAGCGCCCGGACTGTGGTAAAATGCAAATATGTATACTACGATTCATGAGGTGTTCCATTGGATAATCAAAACAAAGAACCTGTGCTGAAAAGAACCATCATGCGGGACGAAGTGTATCGCACACTCAGAAACTGGATCATAACGGGCAAGCTCAAACCGGAAACAAAGTTAAAGGACAAGGATTTGTCGGAAACATTGGGAATCAGCCGCACCCCGATACGGGAAGCCTTATTGCGGCTGGAAGATGACGGCTTGGTGATAACAAAAGCGAACAGATGGACGCTTGTCGCTCCGATTGAGTTAAAAGAAGCGGAAAACTTGTATTCCATCGTCTGGACGCTTGAAAAACTGGCATTGCAGCAAGCTCTCCCGCATGTGGACGATGCCGTGATTCAGGAATTGAAACAGCTGAATGAAAATCTTCTTCAAACAATGAAAGACGGCGATAAACTGGCCATCCTGGAAGCGGACAATGCATTTCACCATCGCATCATTCTGCTTGCGGACAACGCCGAACTTCACAAATTGCTAGTAAGCCTGAAAGTCAAAATTCAGAGAATGGAAATCCGCTATTTCAGTGAAAACGGCGCTTTAAACAGATCATATAATGAACACTCTGATATCATTCACGCATTAGAACAGCAAGATGCCGCCGCTGCTTTTACAGCGCTTGAAGCGAATTGGAAAAAAAGTTTAGAACGGCTGCAGAACATGGCATAGCAAACGAAACAGCCAAATCACTCATATGATTTGGCTGTTTTACGGATATCACAAGACAGCCGCGTTGGCTGTCTTGTTTACTTTTTGTTTATATATAAATACATACCGTAATCCGTCGGCACAGAAGCATACCCCATCTGTCTGAGCATGGCTGTTATATTCCCGCGATGATACGTTCCGTGGTTCACAACATGGAGGATCATATCGGCCGCTGCGGTTTTCATGATGTCACCTGACGGATGCTCTATTTCAAGGGGGAGACTGATATTTTCTTCCTTTTGCAAAAATAATTGATATCGGTCTGATAATTCCAAAAACATATCTTCCAGCTCTTCTATCTCTTTAGACAAGATGTCCTCTTTTTGCTGTTCAGCTGATTTCAGCGTATCCTCCAGACGCTCTCCGGAGAACACATCAAACCACCCCTTATCCGACAGATACACATGAGTCAATACACCGGCTATCGACGGAAAGACACTTTGAATCTCCTTACGGTACACATCCTCCGGAAGCTCTTTAAGCCGGGTGAATATTTGCTGATTTGCCCAAAGATGATAATCATACAATTGCAGTGCCAGATGTCCCACATTACCCTCTCCTCTCTCGATATAGAACGTACGTTCCTCATTATACTACACTACATGCGGCTTTGTACCATCTTCTTCATTCGCAGCTGAGAAAATCCGATAAAAGCCGAAATTAATAAGAGGAGGCCTGCGCCAATATAAATAAACCGCACGCCGAATACATCCGAGATGACCCCCGTTCCGATAATGGAAAACATAAAAATAAACTGAACTAAAGCTGATCTCGCCGCTAATATATTGACCCGTGTCTTTTCGGTCGTGATGTTTTGAAGCAATGTTTCCTGCGTGAGATCTCGTAATACACAAGCCGGCCCCATACACAGCACCAGAAAAAGGGCCGTAACGGCGCTTGTGATCAACCCATAAATAAACGTGAACATTCCATATGCCAAGGCTCCCGTCAGCATAAGCGGAATGAGATGATGCTGAAACTTACCGGATAACTTATAGATGATCAGTCCGCCGATCATCGTCCCTGCATAATAGACTCCGTTGACATACCCCCACCAAGCCTCTCCTTTATGAAGGACGTCATGCACATAAGTCAAGGACACAGACCCGATCCATATCATGCCTGCCCACGATTCGATCACATCCATCACAATGAGAACCCTCAGCTGCTTTTGCCGAAATAAATACACCCAGCCGCTTGCCGCATCTGCAAAAAGGGAACGTTCCCTGACTGCTGCCGGCGCACACATGCGTACTTGAAGAAACAGAATGATGCCCAAAACCGAAGAAACCAATAACATGACAGTAACGATCATTGTATCGCTCTCTCCCAAGAACGCTATGATGACGCCGCCCAGAGACCACCCCGCAAACTGAACGGTCTGATCCGCCGCAGATAATAAACCGTTCGCTTTCGCCCTTCGATCGGGAGGAATGATTTCCCCAACCAGCGCGCTTTTAATCGGAGCAAACCATCCGTTGCAAAAAGAAATGCCTCCGATCAGACAAAACATCAGAAAAAAGAATGCGGATGAACCGGTTTGGATGACAAAAAACAAACAGACTAACAGTGTGATCTGTATCAATTGAGAACTGATTAACAAAGACCGAAGCGTGAACCGGCCGGTGACCAGCGGCAAAACGGCGCTGCCCAATACGCGACATACAATGCTGACGAACGTCATAAGAGAGGCCATCGCCGTCGAACCGGTTTTTGTAAACAAAAACAAGATGACGGCCATCGTATAAAGTGAGAACCCCAAGTTGATAGCGGTCTGGCTGTATAAAATAGTGTAATATGCCCTTTTCATATTCATCTTCTCACTCCCTGATTATGTAAATCATACCATATTTGCTGATCAGCTCTCTTTTTTTAAAAAAAGGTAGGTATGGAGTCAAAGCTGGCTGACATCGAAAATGTCATTAAGATTCCGGACAAAAACAAAAGCCGATGCGCGCAGGCATCGGCTTTCAAATTAACCTAAACATTATTTATCACCAAACGACTCAAGAACAAGCGACACAAAAGCTTCAGCGGCTGGAAGCTGCCATTTTTTCTTTTTGACCAGCATATGAGAATAAAGCCGCTCGAACGGCTCAGACTGCTGAAGAATTTTCAGCTTCCCCGCTTTTACCTCTTCTTTTACCGTAATATAAGGTAAAACGGAGAAACCGAGTCCGCTCATCACCGTCTGCTTAATGGCTTCTATACTCCACAATTCCATTGTTTGTAAATGACTGATATCATGCTTGACGAGAAATCGTTCAAACATAGTCCGATAGCTGCATCCTTCTTCATTTGTAATAAAAAAATGCTTGCCGCTTTGTTGATAGTCGTCAAAATGTTCCGGTGCGTCACTGCCCGCCACGAGGACGATGCGTTCCTCCAATAAAGAATGATGTATGCACTTTTCCATTTGTATCTCCGGATACACCATAAATGCAATATCCACACGGCCGCTTACTAATTCCACCTGATTCTGCCCGCATGTTCCGTTGCTCAATATGATATTGACGTTCGGATACTTCATGGAATATTCTCTGATAATCGGCCCCAGTCTGGAAATGGTCAAAGACTCCGGCGCCGCAATTTTTAAAACGCCCTTCACCTCGTGAATGCTTTGCATATTTTTGATCTTGTCATGGGCGGAAAGTAAATCCTCGGCTAACGGTATCAGCTCTCTCCCTAAAGGCGTCAGTTTCAGACGCCTTTTTTCGTACGTAAATAATGCGCCGCCGATCTCCTGTTCAAGCGCCTGAATATGAGTCGTAATCGTCGACTGCGTGTATCCCAGCTTCGCCGCGGCCCCTGTATAGCTTCCCTTATCTACAATGGCCTGAAATGTAATAAGATGTCTGATCTCCATATGAATTCACCTCTAAGATGTATCGAAAAAATCAATAATGCGATTTTATTTTTCAATTTTATTTATAACTATTCTTATCATACAATAAAAAACGGTTCCATCACATTAGCAAATGAAGGTGATTTAATGAGTATCATAGCTTTTCTTTCTTATGTCCTGATGACATCTATTACGCCCGGGCCGAGCAATATTTTAATGATGAATGAAGCGCGCAGAGCCGGCTTTATCGGTTCATGGCGTTTTAACGGCGGAATCCTGACGGGATTTGCAGTGCTCGGCATTCTCAGCGGTCTGTTCACAATGAGTGTTTATCATTGGATTCCCGTCGTGGAACCTTACTTTAAAATTGCCGGAGCCGTCTATTTGCTCTATTTGGCTTGGCAGATTTCGCTGCCCAAAACATCAAAAGGCGATTCTGAAAAAACCCGATCGTCTTTTCTATCGGGATTTCTGTTTCAGATGATCAATATAAAGAGTATTTTATTCTTTTTAACCTTAATGAGCGCCTTTATATTGCCATTTCAGCACACGTATCCATTGATTGCGTTCTGGCTCGCGTCGGCTATTCTCCTGGGCTGGGCGGCTTTACTGCTGTGGTCGGCGTTCGGCTCTGTTTTTAAACATCTCTTTGAGAAACACGATAAAGCGTTTCGCATCGTGATGTGTCTGCTGCTCATCTATTCTGCGGTAAGCATTTATCTGTAATTCAAAAAAGATAAACGCCTATTGGTGTTTATCTTTTTTTCGTTTCGTCAATAATCCCAGCCAGACTGAAACGGCTGCTGAAACGGCAGAAAGCGCCGTGATCATGACGGCAATGCCGCCCCAGCCGAATTGGTGATAGAAAGCGCCGCTTGCAGTCCCCCCGATGCTCCCTCCCACATAATAGGAAAACAAATATAAGGCCGCGGCCTGTGCCTTATCGCGTACGGCCAGTTCGCCAACCCAGCTGCTGGAGATCGAATGGCCCGCAAAAAAGCCGAATGTGAAAATCGCAACTCCTAAAATCATGATCCCTATATCAGCAGATAAAGTAATGCAGACACCAATCATGACAATCACCAATGAGAATGGCAGGATTTTTCTTTTGCCGTATTTGTCTGCTAACATGCCCATCCACGTTGAACTGAACGTTCCGACAAGGTATACGAGAAAAATAAACCCGACTGCCGTTTGGCTTAGTGAATAAGGCGGCTTCATCAATTGAAAACCGATATAGTTATATAAAGATACAAAGCCGGCTTCCAATAAAAAACCGATGATCAAAAGGCAGCCGAAACCGGGCGTCCTGTATTGACGGTAAAATGAGGTAAAAATGTCGTTTCTTTTATATGTCCGGGGCGTAAAATGAGAAGAGGCAGGAAGGATCGTCCAGAAGATAATACTTGCCAGCAAACTGATGAGGCCGATCGTCAGCAAAGCCGTATGCCAGCTGAAGGAATCCGTCAGAAAGCCGCTGATGATGCGTCCCGTCATGCCGCCAATCGAATTTCCGCTGATATAAAGCCCCATTGCCATTCCCAAGCTGTCCGGCTCAATTTCTTCAGCTAAATAAGCCATTGCCGCCGCGGGAAGCCCCGCTAATGCGGCTCCCTGCAGCGCCCTGCAAACGACGAGCAGCTGAAAGTCCGAAACAAACCCTGTGAGAACGGCTAGGATGGATGCAGCAAATAATGACACGCCCATTATCTGCTTCCGCCCGTACATTTCTGATAAAAAACCGGCGAATACCAGACTGACGGCTAAAGCAATCGTTGCCGCTGATTGGCTTAAGCTTGAAACCGCCGGTGACAGGTGAAAATCGTTTGCGATATCAGGCAGCAGCGGCTGCGTTCCCCAAAGGATGGCAAACGTGCAAAATCCGCCAGCAAACAAAGCGAAGTTTACCTTTTTGAATTGAAGTGTGCCGCGGCGAATGTAAGTCATTTATCTTCCCCCTTTGCTGTTAAGCCGGGTTTGAATAAACGCTATAAAATTCTCCGCTGCCGGCGATAAATAGCCGTCTTTCCTCCAAGCCAAACCAATCTCTCTTTTACAGATCGGATTGGTGACACTGAGAAGTTTGACCTTTGTTTTATCAAAAACGTGCAAGTCAGGGATAAGAGACACCCCCAGTTTAGCGCCGACTAACCCGGAAGCTGTCACAATATCTTCTCCCTCAAATACGACATCCGGTGAAAATCCCGCTTTTTCACACAACTCTTTAATCATGCCGTGAAGAACATTTGTATCTTTAAAAGAGATAAACGGTTCATGCTCCGCCATTTTCAAATCAATTTCATCATATGAGGCGAGCGGATGTTCAGCAGAAACGGCTAAATATAACTCTTCTGTTAAAAGCGGCTGGCAGATCACCTCATCGTTTTCATCACGAAGCGAAGTCAATGCGATGTCCACTTCTCTTGAGGTTAATTGCTCGATAATCTGCTGATTTGATGCTTGGGTCAACTGAAAATTGACATGAGGATACATGTGTTGAAACGAGCTGATCACATCCGGAACCATACTCATGCCAAGCGACGGCAAAAAAGACAATAAAATTGTGCCGCTGTTGGGATGTATTTCATTCCACACTTCCTGCTTACCGATTTCAATTTGTCTGATAGATTGTTCCACACGATGCAAAAACATTTTCCCGTACCGATTCAAATAAATATTCCTGCCTTTGCGATCAAAAAGCTGAACGCCCAGCTCGTCTTCAAGCTTTGAAATCGAACGGCTGAGAGCGGGCTGAGATATGGACAGCTGTTTTGCTGCCTGTGTAATATGCTGCACTTGTGCCACTGTCTGAAAATAATTAATCTGATGCCAATCCATTGATTGCCTCCGCTGATTTGTTATTTTCACTTATCATACGTTACCCGATCTATAACTTCTAATTGTTAGTTTGCATGAAACTGATGCATATAAGGAATGATTTTCAAAACAGAATAAAAAAAGAGGGCTTCCTTTCCGGAAGCCCTCTTTCCGTCTGCTACGCCAATAAAAGAAAAATAAGCGCTAAAACAGCCGGAAGTCCTTGTTTTACGATAATTGATTTGTTTGAAGTAAAGCCTCCGAAAATGGCCGCGATGACCACGCAGATGACGAAAAACATTTGAATCATATGGCCAATCGGATCAGCTCCGAGGATCAGCCCCCAAATGAGGCCGGCAGCCAGAAATCCATTATACAGACCCTGATTTGCAAACATGACCGCTACATTCCGATCACCTTCTAAATGCTTCGGCAATTTGAAGGACCGCTTAGCTGCCTTCGAATTGATAAAAAACATTTCAAGTATCATGATAAATACATGTTCTAAAGCTACAATTCCGACGAAAACAGCTGCAATAATCTCCACTGTCCCTCTCCCCTCAGCTTCACTTCAACCTTATTTCCATTGTGCGATTGTTTCGATAGGAAGACGGTAGGAAGCATATCCTTCGTCTGCCGCTTTTCCGATTGATAACAGCATGACCGGTACATAACGCTCTTTATCCATTCCGAAAACCTCGGCAATCTTTTCTTTATCGTAGCCGCCGATCGGGTTTGTGTCATAGCCGTGCGCGCGTGCCGTAAGCATCAGCTGCATGGAAACGAGTCCTCCGTCAATCAGAATCGTTTCACGGTTCACTTGCTCCGGAAGTTTTTCAAAATGCGCCGTCAACGCAGCGATTTGTCTGTCTTTTACTTCCTGCGGCATGTAGCCCAGTTCGACCGCTTTTGAATAAATTTCTTCTAAATAGTCATCACTGTTCATATCTGCGAAAACCGCGATCACCGCAGATGATGTGCTGACTTGTGTTTGGTTGAAGCTTGCAAGCGGCGCGAGTTTTTCTTTTCCTTCAGGGCTGTCAATGACGAGAAAACGCCACGGCTGCGCGTTGACTGAAGACGGCGCTGTCGTTGCTTCTTCCAGGATTTGAGTCATTTCTTCTTTGCTGATTTTAACAGCCGGATCATAATTCCGAATGGAACGGCGCCCTTTCATAATGTCCATAAAGTCGTTTGTTTTCAGTTCTGTTTTCATGTGTAAAACACTCCTATGCTTTCATATTTTCTATATTATTCTGCATCTGCGACAATACGTTTTTTAACATACTGCGTTCTTCCTCGCTGACACCGGCAAGCATTTCCTTTATGAAACGCTCCTTCTCCTTTTTGGAAGCCTCGATTCTCTCCCGCCCCTGTTCAGTAAGCCGGACAAGTATAATTCGGTTGTCCTCGGGCTTCCGCCTTCTTGTGACCATTTCTTTGGCTTCAAGCTGTTTCAAGTGTCTTGTCACGGCTGCGCCATCAATATTCACCTTTTTCTGAAGATCGCTTTGGCTGATCTCATCGACGTAAAAAAGCACGGCGAGAAGCTCAAGGCGGGATTGGCTGATTCCGGTGCACGCTTCAAACTTCGTGCCGATCACTTTATGCAGTGATTGGAGCTGATATAAAATCTCGCCTTCTTCTGAACAACATGCTGTCAAAACCCATCCCCACTTTCTTTTGCGCAATTAATTGACTAGTCAATGTTTGATATATCAATAATATACAGCCGTCATTCTATTTTTGCAAGTTTTTTCTCCTTTATTAAAAAAAGCTGCCGATTAACGGCAGCTCGCTTCTTAATGATTATGGACTTTTCTGAAATTACTGCCTTTTACTTCTGCGACATCATATACCGTCACAAAGGCTTGTTTATCAATGTCATTAATAATTTCTTTCAGTTTGGTTTCTTCCAAACGGTTGATGACACATGTGATTTCTTGGAATTTTTCATGAGAAAAACCGCCGTATGCTTCTTTATAAGTAGCGCTCCGGCCCAATTCTTCACGAATGGTCTCTACCATTAATGCAGGCTCATTGGTGATAATCTGAAATGTTTTAGAACCGCTTAAGCCTTCCTCAACCACATGAATCACCTTAGATGCAATGTAGTAAGCAATGACGGAAAGCAATGCGCCTTGCAGCCCAAATACAAAAGAAACAAAAATAAACACAAACATGTTTAAAAATAAAATGAGGTCGCTCGTGCCAAACGGCAATTTCCGTGACAGAAGCACAGCCAGCATATCAATTCCATCTAATGCGCCGCCGTTGCGCAATGCCAATCCCATTCCAAAGCCGAGAATAATCCCGCCGACAACGGTGATTAACAGGGTGTCTCCCTCGATGATAGCCGGTGTGTGGTGGAAAAAACTCGTGCCCGCGGCAAGTGAGACAATACCGATAATTGATAGAAACGCAAAACCTTTCCCGATTTGCTTATATCCTAACCAGACAAACGGTATATTGATCACCGCAATTAAGATCCCAAGAGGCAAATGAAACAGCTGTGAACCGACAATGCTGAGTCCGGTTACACCGCCGTCAGATACACTATTCGGAATCAATACGGTTTCCAGTCCATACGCGGCAATAATTCCGCCGATGATGACCATGATGGCCCGTACGATTGATTTCACTCTGAATTTCTTACGTCTTTGTTTTTCGATTGTACTCATATCATTCCCCGCTTCAATTATTTTTTCTTATTTAAATATACCATAATTGATACTTTTCGTTAAAAATAAGCCTATCGGCTAGTTGAAGCAGGAACCGAGGAAGGAGATTTCACAGATAACGTATCCATTTATGACTTTAATCATTCACAACGCAATCATTCACTAAAAGGAACTAATGACCATTAATAATCTCTTTTATTCCCCTTCTTCACATATTCCCAATCATGTTCTATATTTTTTCTCACCCGCTGAAGAAGGCTGAAAATGGTTTCTTTTTCCTCAGATGTAAAGCCGGACAGGGCTACCTCCGCAGAATGCTCTCCTTCTCTTTGCAATAACGGATAAACCTTTCTCCCTTTTTCAGTCGGAAACAGCTTTTTTATTTTTTTATTTTGATCATCAGGACGCTTTTCAATAAACCCCTGTATTTCCAGTTTTTTGATTGCCCTCGCCGCTGTTGTTCGGTCGACTTTAATCATTTCCGCCACTTTTTCCTGTATCACTCCCGGGTTTTCACATATCCGCACAAGGTAGAGATACTGCCCTTTTGTTAAGTCTAATTCTTTAAATTCAATATTGCTGATGGAATCCAGTGCCCGTGCGATCATGCCGATTTCCCGCAAAATATCAGTCATATCTTTTCAAACCCCTCATTTTTTGTTGCATTTACAATATAATTATTTTATCGTTACTTCTATAAGACCACAAGCAAGCCGTGCAGTCCAGACTAACATGTGAAAAGGATTGGTTGATTATGAAGATAAAAAGAATAACAACGGAAATTGATTTGCAAGCAGCGCTTGAGATTAGAAAAGCAGTATTCATTGAGGAACAGCAAGTACCTGAATCCGATGAATTTGATCAGTTCGATACGCTTGGGGATCAGTGCGGGCATGTCTTGGTTTATCATGAAAATCAGCCTGCCGGCACAGGACGCGTCCGCATTGTAAACCATACAGGCAAGCTCGAACGAATCTGCATCCTGAAGCCTTATCGCAAATACGGGTTGGGCAAAGTCATCATAAGCGAATTAGAAAACATGGTAAAAGAAAAAGGCATCACCCAATGTAAACTGCATGGACAAACACATGCGGAAGGCTTTTATCACAAACTGGGCTATCAGACAGATTCACCGGAATTTATGGAAGACGGCATCCCGCATGTCTTGATGACAAAAGAGCTGTGAGCTGTCACTGAATGAGCAGCCAAACGGCTGTATGAATTATTTACCGAAAGCCTTGTATAAAGGCTTTTTTTCTTAGCCTGAAACTCAAATTAAAAGGTATGTGTGCGCAGCCGGTGCTTGTCACAAATGGCCGCCACAAAAAAATCAAAGCTGGAATAAAACTACCAATTTAAGCTTTTAATCTATTAAAAATTAACAGTTAAAGAGATTGTAAAAAGGGAAGAAAATCTCAAATTATACAAGAAAGACTGATTCTCTCTAATATGGACTGCTGACGCGTTACATTTTTTCTATCTTCACATATCTTTAATACTAAGTACGTTATAAATAGATTCCAGGAGGAGATATGAAGTGGAAGAAACGAGTATGGAGCCATCACGGCTCTGCAAAGAATTTGCTAGAATTCTCAATTCAACGCCCAGTGTCGTAAATGGCGTATGTACGGCGACAAGATTTCGAAGCAACATTCATCCGGTGGTACTCGGAAGAAGAGCCGAGGCATTTCCTTTTATTCCTCAGGCCTTTTCATTTGAAAGCATGGACCGGGAAGGCAGAGCTTTATGTTTAGGTGAGACTGTTTTACTGCAAGAAGAAGTGAACCCGTTAATGAGTGAGCTGCGCAAATTCGGTATCATCGTAACTGCCGTTCATAACCATTGGCTGTTTGATAAACCACGTCTGATGTTTATGCATTTTGAATCAATTGATAAACCTCTCAATTTTGCAAGAAAAGTGAGAGAGGCCCTGAGAGTTCTAACTACTAAAACTGTGCGTGCGGTACCAAAAACTGACGGGGAAATGATTGAACGGCATGGTCTTTGTGACGAGTTCAACGATATTCTAGGCGGAACCATGCATACGTTTGAAAATGGAATTTGTACAGTAATGAGATCACGAACGAATATAAAACCTGTAGTACTTGGACGGCCCGGAAGATCATTCTTGCTCATTCCGCAAATGTTTTCATTTGAATCAATGACAAAAGACGGCCGTGCCCTCTGCAGCGGAGAAACTGTCATTCTGCAAAAAGAAATCAATCCATTTATCAGCGTTCTTCGGAAGCATGATCTGATTGTAACGTCACTTCACAATCACTGGCTGTTTGATAAACCGAGACTGATGTATATTCATTTCGAAGCGATTGATAAACCTGTCAACTTCGCCTTAAAAGTGAGAGATGCTTTAAAAGTGCTTACTGATAAAGAGGTCAAAGCTTAGCATGTTTCGAAGTATCAAAAAGCGATTAATATAATCGCTTTTACATATGATCAACCGAAAAACAAAAAGGAGGTCAGACATTTTAATGTTAAAAAACAGCCTTATAGGCTGTCGTTTTGTGTATATTCTATTGATGAGTTTATACTAATTCCCCCGCATTCCATACATTTCTCAATGGTTTTCTACATGTCGTTGTGCAAACACCTTCTTAGCCACTGAAAGAGCATTAAGTACACGCGGGAAGCCTGTATAAGGAACCAATTGGGTGATACTCTCTACAATCTCAGTCGGTGTTAATCCGGATGTAAGCCCTGTATTGATATGAAGTTCAAGCTGAGGCTCGGTTCCTTGCGTTACTAGGGATGAAATGGTAACAAGCGCACGTTGTTGATTGGTTAATCCCGGCCGTGAATATATATCTCCGTAAGCAAATTCTATCATGTACTTACTTACATCTGGGGCGATATCTTTCAAGTCTTCAGAAATCTTTAAATGCGTAGAGATTTTATCATCGCTTGTTAAAGTGTACTCCATTAATTTGTCTAAACCTTGTTGGTAACGGCTTTGATCCATTTGAATTTCCTCCTGAAAGGTACTTATTTTCTGACATAAGATAATATATCGCAGCCCTCTCTAACCGTAAAATACATAAAAACTATAAAAACCATTCATTTTTTTCATGAGTTATCTTGATTTACGTAATTACTCTTACAAAAAAATGAAATATACCGGATAAATTCGCGTACTGCGTGCGAAACGTATTTTCCTTTTTTTAAAATAATCGCCACTTTCCAAGGAATTGATGGATTAACAATGGAGATTGCCTTAACTAAACTTTGATCAGTCTTTTTTACTATAGACTGAGGGAAAATGGAAATACCTAGTTCTTCTCCAATCATTTCGCTGATAAAATCCCATTGAGAACTTTCATAAACGATATTTGGACGAAAACCGGCTCTAATACACTCTTGAATAATCCGATCGTGAAGAGAAAAGTCTTCACTAAACAGGATGAAAGGTTCATTTTTCAAGTCTTGCATTTCCACAATCTCTTTATGAACAAGCGGGTGAGCGGAATGAACGAAGAGCATCAGTTCTTCATTAAGCAATGGAATGATATCAAACTGCTCTTCGTCCACTGGTTCAATAACCACTCCAAGATCCAGTACCCCATCTTCAACCTCCTGTTTCACCTTGTTACCCCCATGTTCTATCAGCTTGATGTTCACATCAGGATACAATTGTTTAAATCCTCTAATGATTTTAGGAAAAAACAAGACACCGATAAGCGGCGGTATTCCAATTTTCACTTTTCCTTTTTTTAAATGTAAAAGATCGTATAAGTTCGTCGACAAGTCATCTATTGACTTCATAATCATTTGACCTTGTTCAAATACAATTTCGCCCGCATCTGTCAATGCGATCTGTCTAGCGGATCGATCAATGAGCTCAACCTTTAATTCCTCTTCCAAACTTTTCACCATCTTACTTAAGGCAGGCTGTGACAAATGTAAATTTTCTGATGCCTTAGTAAAACTGTTGGATTTAGCAACTTCAAGAAAGTAAGTGATTTGGCGTATATCCATCGTATGACCTCCATTCCATAAGTTTAACGAATACATTACATTCTTTTTATTCATTTTACTTATACAACTGCTGGGTGTAAACTTTTAGGAGACCAAAATGAATCCTGGAGGGGTTACTATGAGTAAATTATTGGAAAGTAAAGTTGCTCTTGTTACAGGCGCGGCGAGTGGAATTGGTTTAGAAATTGCACGTGAATTCGCTAAAGAAGGCGCAAAAGTGGTGATTTCCGATTTGAACGAAAAAGCCGTGCAACATGCAGCTGAGGAACTTACGGAACAAGGATACGAAGTCCTCTCTGCGGTTTGTGATGTAACAAACGAAGAACAAGTAGAAAAAAGTGTCTCTAAGACACTTGAAACCTTTGGACGATTGGATATTCTGGTAAACAATGCGGGGATTCAGCATGTGTCGGATATAGAAAACTTCCCGACTGATAAATTTGAATTTATGCTGAAATTAATGCTTACTGCTCCTTTTAGTGCGACAAAAAGAGTATTCCCTTTGATGAAAAAACAAAAATTTGGCCGCATTATCAATATGGCTTCCATAAATGGTTTAATTGGTTTTGCAGGGAAAGCGGCTTATTGCAGCGCTAAACACGGTTTGATCGGTTTAACTAAAGTATCAGCATTGGAAGGAGCGGAATACGGAATTACCGTCAACGCCTTGTGCCCGGGATATATCGACACTCCATTGGTGCAAAACCAGTTAAAAGATATTGCAGAGACTAGAGGCATTTCTAAAGAAAAGGTGTTTGAAGAAGTCATTTACCCCTTGGTTCCTCAAAAACGTTTGTTAGCCGTGCAAGAAATCGCTGATTACGCAGTATTCCTCGCCAGTGACAAAGCGAAAGGAGTTACAGGACAGGCAGTCGTAATGGACGGCGGTTATACGGCCCAATAATCTGAATTTCATCTGCAGGAGTCATAGCGCTTTGGATTAAATGATTTACTCTTCAAGAACCAAGCCGCTGTTCTTCTAGGAAAGACATAGCCATACAGATTGAAGTTTGAATAAAACAAGGAGGGCAAAGATTAACCTTTTTTTAACATTTTGCATCTTAACTTAAGAAAAGCCGCTTTGTTAGCGGCTTTTTACTGGTTTCCATGAGGGGGAAGAAGCATTTGAAAAAGCGAAACGCGAAAACAAGCCGATTCTTGTCATTGATAGCTTGTCTCTTTCTATTAAAGTAATCATTATATATTTATCTGCTTGCCAATTCCTTAATCATCAAACCCAATTCATAAATTCCCTTTTGAAGGTCTTCAAGAGATGCATAAGCATATGATAAGCGAATATAATTCCCTTTTTCTTGAGCATAGATACTGCCGAGATTGAGAAGTATCCCTTTTGTCAAAGCTTTTGTATAAAGTAATTTCATAGATAGTGAAGGCAATATTTTTACCCAGACAAAGAATCCTCCCTTCGGCATATTCCATATAGCGACATTCTTCAAATTGGTTTCTAAGAGACTCATGACCAATTGCCTTCTCACCTTTAATTGACTTCTCACCTGTTCTAGATGTTGCTGGTATTCACCGGATGTAAACCACTCTGCCGCTACTCTCTGAGATAACGAACTGGAGCCGTAATCTGTTTGCATTTTTATGTCGGATAAACGTTCAATCACTGGTTCCGGACCGACGATCCATCCAATCCTCAAACCCGGACTTAACGTTTTCGATAAACTGCCTATGTAAAGCACATGCCCATTTTTATCTATTGTTTTAATAGGATCTGGAGGAATCTCATCTATCCATAACTCACGATAAATGTCATCTTCAATAATGGGAAGCTGTGCATTCTCACTTGCGGCAAGGATTTCTTCTCGTCTCTTTTTTGACATTAAAATACCTGTCGGATTATGAAAACAAGGATTTGTATATAAGATAGCCCTCCCCCGCTCCCCCCTTGCCACGTGGATATGTTCCGGCAAAAGCCCATCGTTATCCATAGGAACTCCAGTCAGCTTCATACCGGCTGATTGAAATACGTGTAATGAATAAAGATAGGACGGCTGGTCAAGATAAACGGTCGATCCCCTTTGTAAAAGCCCCATTGATATAAGCTGCAAGGCTTGCAGTGCGCCCGAAACAATAAGAATGGAAGAAGGAGACGCTTGAATGCCGATTGTTCTTAAATAGCCGCTTAATGCCTCTCTCAAAGGCAAATATCCTTTTGGTTCCTCATACCCGAATGCCTCTATGTTTTGAGATACCTTTCCCATGATCTCTTTCATAACAGCTAAAGGAAAAATCTCATGTGAAAGTTCTCCTTTACTGAGCTGTATAAGATCAGAATTTGATTCTGATTTATTGATCTCTTGAACGATTTTTTGGCTGGGCTGCTGGATTCCGGAGGTTACATACTGATCCCAATCGGGAGCGGAATTCTTAGCCAAAAGTGTCCATGTATTGTTCGTAACAACTGTCCCTTTGCCCATTCTGCCTTCGATTAATCCATCCGCCGTCAATTCCTCTAAGGCTGTAATGACTGTGCTCCTGTTCACCTCAAAGTGTTTAGCAAGCGTGCGCTGGCTTGGAATCTTACTTCCAATCGGCCATTCTCCATTTCCTATTTTCTCTTTTATAAATTGAATGATTTGTATGTACTTAGGAAGCTTTTTCATCTTTTTTTCTTCTGGAGCGCTCATAAAAAGGATCCTCCTTAAAGTGGTTGGATCAAAATCTATTTAACTGGTTGAAGTCATATCATCAAATCTTTATTAATATAGAAACACATTAAATAACTGGTTGGTTTTTGTAAAGAGGAGTGAGAAAGATGAGAAAGAAAACAGTTCGAATCGGTATATCTTACAGTCTGATGATTGGGTTGTGGGCATCAGCTTTCCCGGGAATTCGAGCGGGTTTGGAGAGTTACACGCCGGAACACCTCGCTTTGTTTCGCTTGTTGATTGGGTCAATGGCACTGTTGGTTTTTGCTGTTTTGACTCATATGCGTTTACCTGACATGAAGGATATCCCTGCTATTTTATCGTTAGGATTTTTAGGTTTTGCACTATATCACATTTTGCTGAATATCGGAGAAAAAACAGTCAGCGCAGGGGTAGCAAGCTTACTCGTGACCATGACACCTATTTTTTCTGCAATGTTATCTCGTCTGTTTTTTGGTGAACATTTTGGGCTTTATAAATGGATTGGCTCTATCATAAGTTTATTGGGTGTGTCGATCATTTCATTTGGGGCAGGAAACTATACAAATTCAGTGAACGGCATTTTGTTAATCCTGCTGGCAGCTTTTTCGGAGAGTATTTATTTCGTTTTTCAAGCTCGCTATATAAAAAAATATGGATTTATTCCATTCGTTACATTCACTATTTGGGGCGGGACAATACCTATGCTTGTATTTCTGCCTGGCTTAGGGGAAGAGTTTTTGAACGCTTCAATGAACTCAACTTTGTCTATCGTTTATTTAGGTTTATTACCAACGGTTGTGCCTTACTTTGCACTTGCGTATGTAACTTCGCTTGTCGGTGCTTCAGAAGCAACCATTTCACTTTATTTAACACCAGCCGTAGCCTTGGTCATTTCTTGGGTGTGGTTAGGTGAAGTACCTGCGTTTATTGCACTGACAGGCGGGATGGTTACAGTCGCCGGAGTGTGTTTCACCTATCTAACAGTAAATAAAACGATAAAGATTTTAAATCCTTATTTCTTATCTAAAAAGCAATAAGGTGGATGAAGTTTAACCCTGAAAATAGAGTCATAGCAGTTCTCCTTTTTAATGACTTGGGTATGGTTCACAAAGTTGAGTGTATGAATTTTTTTAGAGGATTGTGGTATGTTAAACATACAAATATTAATAGAAAGCAGGTGAGCCCATGCCAAACAATAGCAAACCCAACAGTTTAATCACGGAGAAGTCCCCCTATCTGCTCCAACACGCCCACAACCCCGTAAACTGGCATCCTTGGGGAAAAGAAGCCTTCGAAAAAGCAAAACGCGAAAACAAGCCGGTTCTTGTCAGCATCGGCTATTCGACGTGTCACTGGTGCCACGTAATGGCCCACGAGTCCTTTGAGGACGAAGAGATCGCCGGTATGTTAAACGATAAATTCATAGCCATCAAGGTTGATCGTGAGGAGCGGCCTGATGTGGATTCCGTGTATATGAGAATCTGCCAGCTGATGACGGGGCAGGGCGGGTGGCCGCTGAACGTGTTCGTCACCCCAGATCAGAAGCCGTTTTATGCGGGGACATATTTTCCGAAGACGAGCAAATTTAACCGTCCGGGCTTTATCGATGTGCTTGAACATCTGTCCGAAACGTTTGCGAATGACCGGCAGCATGTCGAGGATATCGCCGAAAACGCCGCCGCTCATCTTGAAGTCAAGGTTCACCCGGCCGAGGGCATGCTTGGCGAACAGGCTGTTCATGACACGTATCGCCAGCTGGCCGGCGGGTTTGATACAGTGTACGGCGGATTCGGCCAGGCTCCGAAATTTCCGATGCCGCATATGCTCATGTTTCTGCTTCGCTACTACAGCTATACGGGCAAGGAACAGGCTTTGGCCGGCGTAACCAAGACACTCGACGGCATGGCGAACGGCGGAATTTTTGACCACATTGGGTACGGCTTTGCCCGCTACTCGACTGATAATGAATGGCTCGTGCCGCATTTTGAGAAAATGCTGTATGACAACGCCCTTCTCCTGACCGCATATACAGAAGCCTACCAAGTCACGGGTAATGAGCGCTACAAACAGATTGCGATGCAGATCGTAATGTTTATTCAGCGGGAAATGACGCATGAAGACGGCAGCTTTTTCTCAGCTTTAGACGCTGATACCGAAGGCCGTGAGGGGAAATATTACATATGGTCCAAAAAAGAAATCATGAACCTTCTCGGTGATGAACTCGGCCCGCTTTACTGCAAGGTGTATAACATCACAGATCAAGGCAATTTTGAAGGCGAAAACATCCCGCACCTCATTTTCACGCGGCGTGAGGCCATCCTCGAAGAGACCGGCCTCACCGGACATGAACTGGCCGGACGCCTTGAAGAGGCAAGAATAAAATTGCTGGAGGCCCGTGAAAACAGAAGCTATCCGCATACAGATGACAAAGTGCTGACCTCATGGAACGCGCTCATGATTGCCGGGCTGGCAAAAGCCGCAAAGGTATTTCACGCGCCTGCCTTTCTCAGCATGGCGGAAACAGCGATCCGCTTTCTCGAACGGCACCTCATGCCGGACGGGCGCGTCATGGTCCGCTATCGCGAGGGCGAAGTGAAAAACAAAGGGTTTATCGATGATTATGCTTTTCTCATCTGGGCTTATCTTGAACTGTATGAAGCGGGTTTTAATCCGTCTTATCTGCAGAAAGCGAAAACGTTATGTACAAGCATGCTGGAGCTGTTCTGGGATGAACGGCACGGAGGCTTCTTCTTTACGGGGAATGATGCTGAGACCCTTCTTGTCAGGGAAAAAGAGGTTTATGACGGGGCCGTGCCTTCCGGAAACAGTGCGGCTGCCGTACAGCTGCTTCGTCTCGGCCGCCTGACGGGTGATATATCACTGATTGAAAAAGCCGAAGCGATGTTTTCTGTGTTCAAACGGGAAATAGAGGCCTATCCGAGCAGCAACGCTTTCTTCATGCAAAGCGTACTGGCACATACAATGCCCCAAAAAGAAATCGTTGTTTTCGGAAGGAAAGATGACCCGGACAGAAAACGTTTCATTGAGGCGCTTCAGGAGCATTTCACTCCCGCCTATACGATTCTCGCCGCAGAACATCCGGAAGAGCTTGCCGGCATTTCTGACTTTGCCGCGGGTTATCAAATGATCGACGGGAAGACAACGGTCTACATTTGTGAGAATTTCGCCTGCCGGAGGCCGACGACGGATATTGATGAAGCGATGAACACCTTACAAATCAGCAGCAGAGCCTAGGCGGCCTGCTGCTTTTCTTTTTTCACAAAACGGAACGCGAGCCATACGAAGATGATATTGATCACCAGCGTCGATATGCAATCATATATTTCATAGCCGCCGGCTGCTGTTGTAAATATCGACGGAATGCCGCCGTACACCGAATGATCCTCTGTGAGAAAGATAAATAAAAACATATTATTGGCAGCGTGACCGCCAAGGGACATCTCCAGACTGCCCGTTTTAATCGTGATAAAGGTCCAGATCATGCCGATGGTGACATATCCGATTCCCGCCCAGAGAGCCCCATTATCCATCTCCGGATTCCCGAAATGAAGTGCGCCGAATAATCCGCCGATAATGACTGTCAGAACCACCGCATTTGCCGTCAATTTTCCGGCGAACTGAAGCAGAAAACCGCGAAAGAGAAATTCCTCCGCAGAGGTTTGAATCGGCACCAACAAGACGGCCGCCGCTAACAGCAGCAGAAAACGTGAAGCATGGAATTCCTGAAGCATGAAACGATCCGGATGAATTGTAAAATCAATCAGCCCCGCGACAAACATCAGCACAACATATGTGCCGAATCCAAAGAAAATCCTCTTCCAGTTCAGCGACTGATTCGGTGTGATGATGGATAAAAACCGCCGTTTCATAATGAAACGAACCGCTATCCAAATGCCCGGAATCGCTATGAAATAGACGATATGCTGTAAATAAATATCCGCCAGCGGGTCACTTAATGCCCCCTCATCCCAATTTATCGTCAGTGAAGGATTGAAAGCGGACGTGAGAAACATATAAAACACGGTCAGTATGCTTCCGAAAAAGAACAAACCCACTATGACCAACAGACAAAGAAGATATCTCGATACGCTATTTCTTCCCTCTGCGGGCCGTACAAACGTATTCATATTTATGCATCAACTTCCTTCCCTTCAACATTTTACAATATAAACAAAAACAGATATAGGAAATGTTATATATTTTAAGAAGAAAGCGCTATGCCGTTTCCTTTGGCTCTGGTTATTTACACTCTGTTTTTGCCAAAAAAAGACCTTTATAATGTATTCGTCAGATAAATTTACAGTATTTTCTGATTACAATTGCAAAGTCAGGGGGTTTTTTATGAAACATCAGACATTCTCAAATGTAGCGAACCGATTAGACCGTCTCCCCATTTCGCGTGTGCACTATCAAGTATTAACCGCTCTCGGAATCATCTATTTTTTCGATCTCGCTGATCTGTTTACGCTCAGCAACGTGGCTCCGGCGCTGATTGAGCATTGGGGCGTGAAGCTGTCCACCATTGCCGACATCACGGCCGCATCATTCCTGGGCATGTTTTTAGGCGCCTCCCTCGGCGGAAGACTGTCCGATCGGATCGGCAGGAAAAAAGCGCTGAATTGTTTTGTCCTTGTCTTTTCGATCTCATCTTTTCTGAATGCGCTGGCATGGGACATTCCGTCCTTAATGATTTTCCGCTTCTTGACCGGGCTCGGCGTCGCAGCCGCCATGATTGTGACGAACAGCTATTTGGCGGAATTTTTTCCATCCTCCGTACGGGGAAAATACATCTCCCTTTGCGCCATGATCGGGCTAATCGGCGTTCCCGTTACAAACGTTGTTTCCGCTTTTGTCATTCCTTTAGGCTCATGGGGGTGGCGGCTCGTATTCGTATGGGGGGCGGTCGGTCTCATTTATTTCTTTTTTATCCGCCGGCTTGAGGAATCGCCGCGCTGGCACGAAAATCGGGGCGCATATGATCAGGCAAACGCCATTATGAACCGTCTTGAAGCACGTGCAGAGAAAGAAAAAGGCCCGCTTCCTGCGCCAAAAGAGGCGGCAGAAGTACATACAGTGAAGCACGCAGGCTACTTAGGGCTGTTTCAGGGCAGGAATTTAAAGATCACCATCATCCTGTCAGCGGTATGGATTCTTGAAACCTTTGGCTTTTACGGCTTTGCTTCATGGGTGCCCAGCCTGCTGAAAAGCAACGGCATCACCATGGAAAAAACGCTGTGGTACAATGTGCTTCACTCTGTCGGCGCGCCGCTTGGCGCATTGCTCGGTTCCATGATATCCGAGACGTTCCAAAGGAAATGGATTCTGGCCGCAAGCGCCTTTCTGACTGCCATTGCCGGACTGTTATACGGCATGACGTTTATTCCCGTCATGATTATTGTGTTTGGATTTGTCGTTAACGTCACGGAACGGATCTTCACCTCAAATCTATACGCCTACACATCGGAACCGTATCCTACGGAATATCGCTCGGCCGGGAGCGGGCTGGCGTATGGGCTCGGCCGTTTTTCCAACATATTCGGCTCCCTGCTCGTCGGGTTTATTGCCGTTAAGCTCGGCTACATCAGCGTCTTTTTGTTCATCGGCGGCTGCTGGCTTCTGTGTTCCGTTTTGTTAATCCTCTTCGGCCCGAAAACAAATGCACAGCAAATTTAATCAAAAAAACAGTGCGGAATCACTCCGCACTGTTACACTGTGATTTCTATCAAATTGCCTTCCCCATCCTCTATCACGCTCTCATAATATCCGTCACCCGTCACGCGCGGGCCGCTTACAACCTGAAATCCATCATTTTTAAACGTTTCCGTCAATTCATTCACCCGCTCCTTGCTGCCTGTAGAAAATGCGAGATGCGCCCATCCGGTCATATTCTGTGACGGAACTTCATCAATGCCGCCTTTTTTCATAAGTTCCAGCCTGCATCCGGAGTCAAATGAAAGAAAATACGATTTGAAATCTTTTTTCTCATTATGATAAAGGTCATTGGCCTTGGCGCCGAAGTATGTCTCATAAAACTCTTTCATCCGTTCCAAATCTTTCACCCATATCGCTGCATGTTCAATTCGCATATGTCCGCCTCCCTTTTTTTCTCAATCTATTTATAAAGCATGAAACCCATTTCAGCTCAAGACTTTTTTCCGCTGAAATTGATGCATAATTTGTTTTTTAGCTGTTTCTTCGTGAAAAAATAATAAAAATGCTTCCTTTCCGACCCGTTCCAAATGAAGTTCCAGGGATGGAATATTCAATGCCCGGCTGACGCTCAGATTTCCCTCGCCGATGATCTCCGCGTCCCATTTCTGTTCTTTCGCAAACTGGTACAAGCCGGCAGCCACGTCATCACTGTGCGCATAGATGGCCGTCGGCGCCTTGTCGAAACCCCAGAAGTGCTCACCCGCACGCTTTCCGTCGTCCATATCATGGCATCCGACCAGAATGCGGGTTTCATCAAGAGAGCCGAAGACCGCCTTATATGCGGTTACCTTGTCGGCCGTACTCGGGCTTTTTTCCGCTTCCCGCACACATGTAAAAGCAACGTCTTGATGCCCGCGGTTTTTCAAATACAAAAAGCTTTCTCTGTATGCTGCCTGCCTGTCATTATAAGCGCAGGGAATCTCTTGATGCTGTGTATATTCACAAGCGACAATGGGACCGTATTCCAGGTAAGGCACGGCGGTCTCCCATTCATTCGCGCGGGACGTGACAATCAGTCCGTCAATCTTTTTCATTTTCAGCAGTTCGAAATATGTCATCTCTATAGCGGGGTCATAGTTGGTGGGGAGAAGGGTTGTCACGTAATCATGGGCAAACGCTTCCTTCGTGATACCGTTTACAATTTTGTCAAAGCAGGGATGGTCGCTGTACGGCAAAATCACGCCGATTGTATTGGTCTTTCCGCGAATCAGATCAATGGCGGTTCGATTAGGGGTATAATCCAGCTCCTTCATCACTTGATTCACAAGACGCCTTTTCTCCTCAGATACGTACGGGTGTCGGTTTAATACGCGTGATACGGTGGCCACCGACACATTCGCCAGTTTCGCAATCTCTTTTATATTTGCCATGTGCTCCTCCATTTTCAGTGATAAAAAAGCAGCAAGAGTGGATTTCTCTTACTGCTATCTCATCATAAATCCACTGTCATTTCAACAGGGCAATGGTCAGAACCCATGATATCGGCACAAATGGCCGCTTGGCTGATCCGCTGCTTCAGTCTGTCTGAAACAATGACGTAATCAAGCCGCCAGCCGATGTTTTTCTCACGTGCGTTCGTCCTGTAAGACCACCAGGAATAGGCGCCTTCCCGATCAGGATATAAATAGCGGAATGAGTCGGTAAATCCCGCGTTCAGCAGGGCGCTGAACGCTTCCCGCTCCTGCTCCGAGAAACCGGCGTTCTTCCGGTTGGCTTTCGGATTTTTTAAGTCTATCTCCCTGTGTGCGACATTCAGATCGCCGCATAAGATCACGGGCTTCTTCCGGTCAAGCTTCTGCAGATAATCCTTAAAATCGGCTTCCCATTGAAGACGGTAATCAATTCGCTCTAATCCGCGTTTGGCATTCGGCGTGTAACAGTTGACGACAAACACGTTCTCAAATTCAAGCGTGATCACCCGTCCTTCTTGATCATGATCGCCAATCCCCAGTCCATAGAACACGTGCAGCGGCTTTTCTTTCGAAAAAACAGCCGTGCCTGAGTAGCCTTTTTTCACCGCATAGTTCCAATAGGCGTGATATCCTTCAGGCTGTAATGATACTTGTCCGTCCTGTACTTTTGTTTCTTGCAGACATAGAATATCCGCTGCCGTTTCCTGAACGTAAGTATTGATATCTATTTTTTTCATCACGGCACGCAAGCCGTTTACATTCCAAGAAATCAGTTTCATGTGATCCCTCCTGTCCGGCTCAGCCGGTATTCCAGTGTTTCAATGTTTCCGCCCTCTAATGCCAGCAGCTGCTTTTTCATTTCTAAACCGCCTCTGAATCCGGTCAGTTTCCCGTTTTTTCCGATGACGCGATGGCACGGAACCGTAATCAATACCGGATTTTTTCCAATCGCAGCGCCCACGGCTCTTACGGCTGCCGGTTTCTGAATCATTTTTGCTATATCCGAATAGGAGTATATCTCGCCGTACGGTATGTCCATAAGCGCTTTCCATACAGCAAGCTGAAATTCTGTTCCGTAAAGATCCACCGGCACTGAAAAAGCTGATCTGCCATTTTCAATGTACTCGGACAACTCTGCCGTGTAAGGCGCCAGCTTTTCATCATCACGTGCCAATCGGTATTGCGGCAGTGATTTTTTTGCCCACTGCTCAAGCTCTTCAAAGCTTCCATGATTTGACCCTATAAAGCAAAGCCCCTTAGATGTGGCGGCTGTATACAGGCTCCAATCATTCCGTGTGAAGAGTGTCCAATAGATCATAGGCTCTTTACTCATATTGAACCTCCCTGTCCCATTTTGGCCGTTTTTCTGTATTCTGTGGGCGAACTCCCGGTTCCCTTTTTAAAAAGGGTCGCGAAATGCGCTGTGTTTGGAATTCCGACAGTCAGAGCGATCTCCATGACTGTCATATCAGTATGCTTTAAAAGGTGTTCCGCCTTCGACAATCTTATTTTCTGTATATACGCAATCGGGGATATTCCCCTGATTTTTTTAAATGTCCGCTGTAAATGATAGGGGCTGCCGTGACACATTTCGGCCAGTACACTCAGAGTCAGGGATTCGTGATAATGGCGTTCAATGTATTCAATGATTTGAGCAATCCATTCTTCATCAGGAAGACGAAGACCGTTCGGCCGGCACCTTTTACAGGGACGAAAATGTTTCTCGAGCGCTGCATCAGCCGTATCAAACACCAGCACGTTTTCTTTATTCGGAACTCTCGATTTACAAGAAGGCCGGCAGAAAATCCCCGTCGTTTTTACTGCATAATAAAATGCCCCGTCATAAGAAGCATCATTATGTATGATTGCGCTCCACTTTTCATCAGTCAGGATATTTCTGTCTGTCTCCATCTCAGCCACCCCCTGTTTTTCAGTATAAACAAATTCATTGCATAAGTACGCGTTTTTGAATAGAGGAGCAAGATAACAAAGGTGTAAGAAGCACTTCCATGTTTCATGTGAAACATTTCGGCAGGATGGAGGGGGACTGATATAAAAAAAGAGCAGGAGCCCGCAGGCTCTTGCTCTTTTCTTTCGGTTTACTCGCCAGTTACGTATGGAAGTAAAGCCATTTGACGTGCGCGTTTGATCGCGATAGTCAATTTACGTTGGTATTTCGCGTTTGTTCCAGTTACACGGCGAGGTAAGATTTTACCACGCTCAGAAACAAACTTTCTAAGAAGATCTACATCTTTGTAATCGATGTGCGTAATGCCGTTAGAAGTGAAGTAACAAACCTTACGGCGTTTCGCACGACCGCCTCTGCGTCCTCCTGCCATTGTCATTTCCCACCTTTCTCGTTATGAATATAGCGATAATCTATTAGAACGGAAGATCATCATCCGAGATGTCAATCGGCTTGCCGTCGTTGGCAAATGGATCATCATTAAAGCTGTTCCCTTGATTTCGTCTCTGGTTATTCTGATTTCCGCCGAACGGATTATCATTTTGGCCTCCGCCAAAGTATTGGCCTCCGCCGCTGTTTCCTTCGTTGTATCCGCCTGATCCAGAACCGCCGCTGTTTTTAGGCTCAAGAAATTGAACACTTTCAGCTTGGACTTCTGTCACGAAGACACGCTGTCCCTGCTGGTTTTCATAATTTCTTGTCTGGAGTCGGCCGTCTACGCCGGCAAGGCTTCCTTTTTTAAGAAAGTTTGCAACGTTTTCGGCTTGTCTTCTCCAAGTGACACAATTAATGAAATCGGCTTCACGTTCTCCGGACTGGTTCGTGAATGTACGATTCACAGCAAGAGTAAACGTGGCGACAGCCGCACCGCTTGGCGTATAACGAAGCTCTGGGTCTTTTGTCAGTCTTCCGACTAATACAACTCGGTTAAGCATATGAAAGACCACCTTTTAACATTATATATTTCAAATTGCTTATTCTTCTTCTTTAACAACGATGTGGCGAATGATATCGTCACTGATCTTAGCTAAACGGTCGAATTCAGCAACCGCTGCAGCTTCAGACTGAACGTTTAAGATTTGGTAGAAACCGTCACGGAAATCGTTGATTTCGTAAGCAAGACGACGTTTACCCCAATCTTTTGTTCCAGTGATCTCCGCTCCGTTAGAAGTCAATACGTTGTTGAAACGCTCGATAACTGCCTTCTTTGACTCTTCGTCAATGTTCGGACGGATAATGTACATAACTTCGTACTTTTTCATCTGTTTGCACCTCCTTTTGGTCTAAGCGGCCCTATAATGGGCAAGGAGCAATAATTCTATTACTCACAAGTTTATATTATACCAAAGCTCTTGTCCCTTTACAACTGTGTCCTATACATTAAATCGGAAATGAATGACATCTCCGTCTTGGACTACATATTCCTTACCTTCCAGACGCACTTTTCCGGCTTCTTTCGCTCCGGACATTCCGCCGCCTGCCAAAAGGTCTTCATAAGCAACCGTTTCAGCGCGGATAAAGCCGCGTTCAAAATCAGTGTGGATGATACCCGCACACTCAGGAGCTTTCATGCCTTTTCTGAATGTCCATGCGCGCACTTCCTGTTCGCCCGCCGTAAAGTATGTCGCAAGGCCGAGAAGAGAGTATGACGCTTTAATCAGCTGATCAAGACCTGATTCTTCAATGCCGAGCTCCTCAAGGAACATTTGCTTTTCTTCGCCTTCCAATTCAGCAATTTCAGACTCAATTTTCGCACAGACGACGATAACTTCGGCGTTTTCACCCGCGGCGTACTCCCGGATTTTCGCAACATATTCATTATCTGAAGGATCAGCCACTTCATCCTCGCTTACATTTGCTACATAAAGCACAGGTTTTGACGTAAGCAAATGAAGCTGCTTCACAAGCTTTTGCTGTTCTTCCGTAAATTCAACGGAACGGGCAGGCTTTTCTTGTTCGAAAGCTTCTTTTAATTTAGACAGAATGTCAAATTCAAAAACCGCTTCTTTGTCTTTTTGCTTAGCAAGCTTGCTTACACGCGTGATGCGTTTTTCGACTGTCTCCATGTCGGCAAGAATCAATTCAAGATTGATCGTTTCAATATCGTCAATCGGATCGACTTTCCCTGACACGTGCGTAATATTGTCATCAGCGAATGCGCGTACAACGTGGCAGATCGCATCAACCTGACGGATATGAGAAAGAAACTTATTTCCGAGTCCTTCACCTTTTGATGCGCCTTTTACGATCCCCGCGATATCAGTGAATTCAAACGCAGTCGGCACCGTTTTTTTCGGGTTCACCAATTCAGTCAGCTTTTGTAGACGTTCATCCGGCACTTCCACGATTCCCACGTTCGGATCAATTGTACAGAACGGGTAGTTGGCTGATTCGGCACCAGCCTGGGTAATTGCATTAAATAACGTCGATTTTCCGACATTCGGCAAACCGACAATTCCAGCAGTTAAAGCCATTCTTTCATCTCCTCTATATCAAACCATCATCGTATAAACGTATTGTAACCTAGAGCAATTATAAGGAGGTTCATAGGAAAAGACAAGCTGAGAAAAAAGCATTTCCCGCCCTCTCTCTCCTTAGATTATCCTTTTTTAACCGCTACCAGACAGTCAAAAAGCGTACTTCCCATTCCATTATCAGAATTTGAATCCTTTGTGAGCATGTTGACGGAGCCTCCGAATGCCGCCCACATGCCTTCATCTATATTCACCGTCTTCGGGTGAGCCTGCTTCATGATTTTCACCCTGCCGCGCAGACGGCCGCGGTCATTGTATACCTCTGCCGTATCTCCGTCTTGAAGTGAAAGCTCCTCGGCGATATCCGGCGACAGATCCACCTGAATCTGCTGAAGCTTTTCAATAAACGGCACGTGCTGTGAATGATTGGAGCGCTGCGGGTGAATGGACAGCAGCGTATACGGATATTTCCCCGCCAGTCCGGCGTCATGATAAACAGACTCCTCCGGCACTTCCAATTGAGGGAGGCCGCTGTATCCTTTCTCTTCTGCCAGTGACGAGACGAATTCAAATTTTCCGCTCGGGGTTAAAAATTGAAAATCACTCCACGGAACCTGTTTGACCGGAAGCGGCATATGTCCTTTTTCCTTTAATTGCTCAAGGGTGATTCCTTCTTTCTCCAAAGAAGAGAGCCCCATTTTTAAGAAATCTTCCGTACTGTAATCAAAGAGCTCCCCGAATCCGAGACGCTTTGCGAGTTCCGTCCAGATCCAGCGGTCTGATTTTGCCTCTCCCTGCGGTTCCGCAAGCTTCTTGCCATATTGAACATAGTGATGATACATGCTGGAATAATAAATATCTTCCTCTTCGAAAACAACGGCCGTCGGCAGCACATAGTCACAGAGCTTCGCCGTATCGGTCATGACAGAATCAATGGCCACTGTGACCGGTGTTTTTTCAAATGCTTCCTTCACTTTTTTTATATTCGGCACCTGTGTCAGCGGATTGCCGCACGTCACGATGATCATCTCAATCGGCGGATCGGCTGCATTCAGCGCCTCTTCGGCTTGAGTCATCATCGAAAACGTTCTCGAACTTTTCTTCAGATCAGGACGGGTGAGCTCAGCCTTTGCAAAGCTTTCACCGACTTGCACATTTCCGAAGTTTGCGCCGCCGCCTTTGATACCGACATTTCCGCTCGCCGCAGCTAAAGCGTCAATCCACCGTATCGTCCCGCCCCCGTTTTTATATCTCTGCATCCCAAGACCCATAAAAGTGGAGGCGGGACCGTCAGCATATAAATCAGCAAGATATTCAATCACTTCTAAAGACGTTTCTGTTTTCTCAATGATCTCCTCAATAGAAATCGTCTGCAGAAGCTTTTCTATTTCTTCAAAACCGACCGAATGCCTTTGAATGAAATCGGAATCGGTTCTGCCGGTTTGGCATAATACTTTTAAAACACCCGCCGCAAGCCAGCCATCCATGCCGGGTTTAACGGATATATACCGATCGGCAAGCTTTGCAGTCGGGTTAAAAATAGGATCAATGACCGTCAGTGTCGCTCCTTTTTTCTTCACCTGCTGCAGATGATGATAGAGGTGCATATTCGTCCGGGACACGTTTCTGCCCCATACGATCACATGCTTGCTGTGATAAATATCAAGCGGTCCATGCCCGTAAGAACGCCCGAAATCCCAGCGCTGCGCTTCAATGCCGGAACCCCAGCAAATGCTGCCCGCAATCTCCGTCACACCGCCGTATCCATTGAAAAAACGCTGGTCGAGCGCCTTCAAAAGACCGTTATTGGCGTAATCATGACTATGCAGCACTGCGGCAGTGCCCAACGTCTCCTTAATCACCGCCATTTTTTCAGCAATTTCATCTAACGCCTGCTCCCAGGAAATGCGGACAAATTCGCCGTCTATCTTTTTTAAAGGAAAACGAAGCCGTTCCGGCGCATTCGTTTTCGCCTCCAGCATTCTGCCACGGCCGCAAATTTTCCCTTCCGTAATGGGATGATTCGGGTCTCCGTCTACTTTCGTCACCTTTCCATCCTCAACTGTTACCAAAAAGCCGCAGCTGTCCCAGCAATTCAGCGGGCACGCTGACTGATGCACTTTGCTCATCGGGCCTCTTCCTCTCCTCTATATGAAAAAGCATGAGCGCCAGCCCTTATGATGCAGGCTCCTCATGCTTGACGAGTACTTTTTTCAGCTTTCTCTCAAAATCTCTTCTCGGAATCATAACACTGTGGGAACAACCCGTGCATTTGATCCGAATATCCATTCCCATCCGAATGATTTTCCACCTGTTTTCACCGCAAGGATGCGGTTTCTTCATTTCAACAATATCATTCAGGCCAAAGTCTTTATCCGCCAAGACCCTTCACCTCTCTCCATAGACTGCTTTATTTATTGTACAAAAAAAGACAGGATAAGAGCAACGGCCGCACTCAAAATGAGCATTATACTTTTTTCCATCTCCCTAAAATAGGGTAAAGAAGAAGACATACCAGCAAATAAAGACTTAAAAGCCCGTAAATGGGATATAAAATCGCGATCAAATCTGAAAAACCGATTGTCGTAAAAGGCACCATCACAGCTAAAAGAAGAGATACGAGCGTCCATCTCGGCAATTTCACAAATGCAAGCATGCGGCTGGACAGCCCGAACAGACCGGTCACGGTTGTCGTATAGATGGCTAAAAAAAGCACGGCGGCCATACAAAGAAATAACGGATAAGGAGCGCCTTCAAGGACGGCGAAAAGAGGAATCTCATATTGTGTAAGACTGCCTGAAAGCTGTACAAGCGTTTCATTGTAAACAAATGAAATCATACCGAAAATCAGCCCGCTTGCAACGCTTGCGATTTTCGCTTCTCCCAGTCCCTTCATATCTTTTCCGATTGAAGAAAGAACAGCGACAACAGAAAGGATGTTTAAGGACGTGAAGGTAATGCTTGCCGGCCAATTATACTGGCGGGTCAAATCTATCGTCCACGTGTAATGATGGGTTGTCTGAAAAAAGACCAATGCATATAACAGCCCCGCTACAAGAATCGGTATCAAAATACTATTCAGAGATAGTATTCCTTTTATATCCCAAAAGAATAAACCGACAGTCACAATGCAAAGAAGAAAAATACCGATCCAAAATGGCAGCTTGTACATTTGCAGCGTCACACCGCCGCCGGCAATCATAACCATCGTCATTGAAAACAAATAAAACATAATAAGCACATCATAGACTTTAGCAAGAGCCGGCCCCATCAGATGCTCAAGCACAGGTAAAAAGTGCGTTGATTGAACCCGATAGCTGATCTTCAACACAATATAAGCCGAAATCGTAAACATGACTGTAAACAATACAATAGCCAGTCCGCTTTCGACACCGAAAAACTGCCATATTTCCTGCCCGCTTGCATATCCAGCCCCAATCTGGCTGCTTAATATGAGCAGCATCCACTTCATCCCGGCTCTCCACACCCTCATCACCTCATAAAATTTCAGATAATCTCCGCATATTGCTACTATATTGAGTGACAGCGGCAATCATTCATACAAATGGGACAAATATGGTATGATATCGACGATTGACTATTCAGAAAAATTCACTTATGCAAGGAGCTCAAACCATGTACATCAGGCGTTTAACCGCAAATGATACCCAGCCTTATTCCGATATCAGGCTCAAAGCTTTAAAAGATCACCCGGACGCATTTGCCGTCAGCTATGATGAGGAGAAAGAATGGCCGTCCGAAAAATTTAAAGCCAGGCTTGAAGCCGACAATGCCATCGTGCTTGGCGCCTTTGAACAAGACAGACTGATAGGAATCCTCAAGATCTCCAAGCATCCGCTGTTTAAACTAAGACACATTGCGGTTATCGGTTCTATGTATATTTCCCCCAAACACCGAGGGTCAGGCGCGGGAAAAGCTTTAATGACGGAAGCCATCAGCCGAGCAAAAAAGATGAAGGACACAGAACAGCTCCATCTCTCTGTTACTTCAACAAATGAACCCGCAAAAAAACTCTACGCTCAGTTAGGATTTATCCTCTTCTCTACAGAAAAAAGAGCGCTGAAATTAGATTATCAGCAATATGTCGACGTAGATCAAATGGTCTTATTTCTTTCATGAACTTAGAGAATAACTGCTCTGAGTTCTTTTTTCTATCCCGCTCTTTTCAAACAACCGGCATGCTGATCACGACATAAGCATAAAAAAAGGAAGCGCTGGATATACTGTAAACAACCATACAACACCAAAAACAACAATGTAATACTCGTATGACATGACAAGGAAGTGAACCTTATGAATCGAAAAGGCGGGCTTTTTTCTCAAGAACGGGCAAAACAATATGTATCTCATACGGATTCTTCTGCTGCGAATCAAATACAAGCGATCCTTACTTCATCTTTACGTAAAGCAGCCGGCAGACCGTTAGTCACCGTGTGTATCGGCACAGATCGGTCGACCGGAGATTCATTAGGTCCGCTCGTAGGAACAAAGTTAGAAAAAATGAATTTAGGCAGATTGCACGTTTACGGCACGCTGTCAGATCCTGTTCACGCCGTCAATATGAAAGACAAGCTGAAAGATATTCAACATCTACATAAAAATCCGTTTATTATAGCGGTTGATGCTTGTTTAGGCCGCGTCAAAAGCGTAGGGTCATTTCAAATCGGCGATGGGCCGCTGAAGCCCGGAGCAGGTGTTCAAAAAGATCTTCCTGAAATCGGTGACGTCCATATCAATGGAATCGTCAATGTCAGCGGGTTTATGGAGTATTTTGTCCTGCAGAATACGAGGCTTCATCTTGTTATGAGCATGGCAAATGTTTTAGCAGAGGGGTTACAGCTGACAGATAAATCAGAAGGCCGGCAGGAACGGCTCAGTCCGTTTCATAAGTTGACAAGACGTATATAAAAAACCATCTTTTTTTAAAAAGATGGTTTTTACGCTTCTCTTTCAGACAATAGTTCTAGGATACGTTCAAGATCTTCATTTGAGAAAAACTCAATCTCAATCTTCCCTTTTTTCTTTTGTCTCTTAATATTTACTGTTGTTCCGAAGTAATTTTGCAAATACGATTCCCGCTCTTTTAACACAACATCTTGGACAGGTTCTTTTTTCTTTGTTTCACGTGGAACATTGTTGTTTAACTGCTGAATAAGCTGCTCAAGCTGACGGACGTTCAGCTGTTCTTCAACCACTTTCTTCACAAGCGGTTCAAGCTTGTTTTTATTTTTCAAACCAAGCAAGGTTCTGCCGTGTCCCATGGATAACGTACCTTCTGCAATGAGGTTCTGGATGCTTTCCGGCAGTGTCAGCAGTCTTAAATGGTTGGCAATATGAGGCCTGCTTTTTCCGAGCCGTTTAGCGAGCTGTTCCTGGGTTAAATCCAAATGCTTCAGCAGTGAGTCATATGCCAGAGCTTCTTCAAGCGGTGATAAGTCTTCACGCTGAAGGTTTTCCAAAAGAGCGATTTCCCGCATCAGCGATTCAGATAAATCCCGCACGATAGCCGGCACTGTCTCTTTACCGGCAAGTTTTGCGGCGCGGTAACGGCGTTCGCCGGCTACAATATCATAGCCCTTCAATGATTTTCTCACGATAATGGGCTGAAGAATGCCATGCTGAATGATGGATTCCTTCAGTTCAGCTAATGACTCATCGTCAAATTGTTTTCTTGGCTGATAAGGATTGGGGCGTAAATCACTGATTTTAATCTCTTCCACTGTCTCTTCAGACAAATCAACCTGATTAAACAACGCGTTAATCCCTTTTCCGAGCCCGCCTTTAGCCATTCGCTGCCACTTCCTTTGCTAAATCTAAATATACTTCCGCACCTCTCGAACGCGGATCGTATAATATGATCGGCTTGCCGTGACTCGGCGCCTCACTTAAACGGACATTTCGAGGAATAATGGTTTGATACACTTTATCTCTAAAGTATTTCTTTACCTCTTCTATCACTTGAATGCCGAGATTCGTTCTGGCATCAAGCATCGTCAGAAGCACTCCTTCTATCATTAAATCGGTATTTAAATGTTTTTGCACAAGCCGAACTGTATTTAATAATTGACTCAATCCTTCAAGAGCGTAGTATTCGCACTGAACCGGGATAACGACTGAATCTGAAGCGGTAAGCGCATTAATCGTTAATAACCCGAGAGACGGAGGACAATCAATAATCATGTAATCGTAATTTTGTTTCACAGATTCTAATGCTCTTTTCAGCCTGACCTCCCGTGAGATCGTCGGAACCAATTCGATTTCCGCTCCCGCAAGCTGGATCGTGGCCGGAATGACATCTAAGTTCTCTACTGAAGTCGGTTTAATAATATCTGTAACATCTGCATCATCTACTAAAATGTCGTACACACAATGATCCACATCGGCTTTTTCAATCCCTAATCCGCTCGTTGCATTGCCCTGCGGATCAATATCAACAAGAAGAACCCTTTTACCTATGTAAGCCAAGCAAGCCCCCAGATTAACAGAAGTCGTCGTCTTCCCGACTCCGCCTTTTTGGTTCGTAATTGCTATGATTTTTCCCACGATGTCACCTACCTTCACATGAACATGTACTGTCTTGTTTCTATCTTATCAAAAAAAGAGTAAAGCGTTTTATTTTTTTCATAATTTGTTTATCAGCAAGTGAAAAAAATGTAAACGAAAAAGACACTTTCTAATATAAGTTCTCCGATAAAGTGACTTTTTTGACTGTAAAAAGACAATTCACGACACAAAAAGATAAAATTTTACATATATAATACATAGTGCACAATAAATCTATCATTATCTCAAAATAGTTTTTTGATTAAAATAAAAACTCCCCTGCTGATCAGGAGAGTTTTTATTTAGGTATCCGAATGGTAAGCTGGATGTACTCTTCGAATTCTTCTTCTTCAGTATTCAGTCTGACGCCGCTGTCTTCTACCATAGACAGTGACTGACGAATCGTATTCATCGCAATTCTTGTATCCCTGCTGAACGCTTTGCGTCTCGGCTTTGGTTTCTGCTTATTCTGTTCAAGCATTTTCACCACTCTGTCTTCCGTCTGCTTGACGTTTAAGCTTTTCTCAATGATTTCCGCAAGCAATGTGACCTGAAACTCCGGCTGTTTGAGCGGAATCAGTGCTCTTGCATGACGTTCCGTAATTTTTTTCTCCATAATCGCATCCTGGACGGGTTCCGGGAGCTTTAACAATCGGAGCTTGTTCGCAATCGTTGACTGGCCTTTTCCTAAGCGCTGCGCCAAGGCTTCCTGTGTTAAATCATGAAGTTCTAACAGCCTTGCGTACGCATGAGCTTCCTCAATGGAGGACAATTCTTCCCTTTGCAGGTTTTCAATCAAAGCGACAGATGCTGTTTCCGTATCAGAAAAATCTTTAATAATTGCGGGAATCTTCTCCCATTCAAGCGTCTGTACCGCTCTCCAGCGCCTTTCACCCGCAATGAGCTCATATTGTCCTTCATCTTCTGTATGTCTGACAACAATCGGCTGAATGATGCCGTGTGTATGGATAGTCATTGCTAACTCTTTGATTTTTTCATCTGAGAAAATGGTGCGTGGCTGAAAACGGTTGGGAACGATAGCATGTACCGGTATTTCGAGTATCTCTTCTTTGTTTGTATCATGCTCAGCTATCTCCGGTTCCTCTTCCTTCTCACCAAACCCGAAGAAACGAGAGAATGAATGCTTCATGTACCTACACCACCTTTAAAAACTGCCATTTTTATAATTCTATTTTCTCATGGTTTTTCCTGCTGTATCTTCATCAATTTTGCAGAAAATATGATGGAATTGTCACATCAGGCTGTCTAAATTACCCTTCAATTGGCGATTTATTTGGAGTACCCGGTTTTCTCGGATATTTTTTCGGAGTGCTTTTCGTCTTGCGAATGATCATGATGTTCCGTTCACTTTCTTCAACTGGAAGTGTAAAGGAATGAACTTGTTCAAGCTCTCCTCCCAATACTTTAATCGCCTTTTGCCCCGCTTTCAGCTCTTCATCAGCTGCTGCTGCTTTTAGTGCCGCAAATACGCCGTTTTTCTTGGCCAGCGGCAGACAAAGCTCACTCAGGACCGACAGACGCGCCACCGCACGGGCCGTCACGAGATCGAAGCTTTCCCGGACGTCTTTCCGCTGTCCGAATGTCTCCGCTCTGTCATGGACAAATGCCGTATGCTCTAATTGTAAAGCATCAGAGAGAGTTTCCAAAAACGTAATCCGCTTATTCAGTGAATCGACGATGGTGACATGCAGATGCGGGAAGCAGATTTTGATGGGCAGGCTCGGAAAACCGGCGCCGGCGCCGACATCACAAAGAGTGGTGACCTTTTCAAAATCAATATAAAATGCTGCCGTTATCGAATCATAAAAATGCTTGAGATAAACTTCCTTTTTCTCAGTGATGGATGTCAGATTCATTTTTTCGTTCCATTCCACGAGCATCCGGTAATACAACTCGAATTGCTCCAGCTGGCGGTCAGAAAGGGAAATCCCTTTCTCCGCTAAACTGGATGTAAATTCCTCTATATTCATGCCGTCATCCTTTCTATTCAGCTACCTTGGCAATACGGCCCTGCTCCAGGTATACCAGCAGGATTGAAATGTCTGCCGGATTGACGCCGGAAATACGGGACGCTTGAGCAACTGATAAAGGACGCACTTCTTTCAGCTTTTGACGGGCTTCAGTAGCAATTCCTTTAATGGCGTCATAATCAATCCGATCAGGGATTTTTTTGTTTTCCATTTTCTTCAGCTTTTCCACTTGCTGCAAGGATTTTTCGATATATCCTTCATATTTCACCTGAATTTCCACTTGTTCCGCCACATCTTGCGGAACCGGAGAATCTGCAGGCGCAAGTTTTGTCACTGTTTCATAGTTCATTTCCGGACGTTTCATTAAATCTGTGCCGCGCACTCCGTCTTTCAGCTCGCTTCCGCCGAGTGAACGGATATATTCCTGATTCTCAGGAGACGGCTTGATAATAACAGACCAGAGACGTTTTTTCTCCGCCTCGATCGCCGCTTTTTTCTTCTCAAACGCTTCATAGCGCTCATCAGAAATTAAGCCGATATCGTGGCCGATTTCCGTCAGACGAAGATCCGCGTTGTCGTGGCGGAGCAGCAGTCTGTATTCCGCCCGTGAAGTCAGCAGACGGTACGGTTCATTGGTTCCTTTCGTTACCAAATCATCAATCAATACACCGATATAAGCATCGGAACGGCTGAGGATCACTTCTTCTTTTCCAAGCGCTTTGCGGCCTGCGTTGATCCCTGCCATAATTCCTTGCCCGGCTGCTTCCTCATAACCTGATGTACCGTTAATTTGACCGGCTGTGTACAGGTTAGGGATTTTTTTCGTCTCCAGTGTAGGCCAGAGCTGCGTCGGTACAATCGCGTCATACTCAATCGCGTATCCGGCTCTCATCATCTGCACCTTTTCCAGTCCCGGAATGGTCGCCAGCATCCGCTGCTGCACGTCCTCAGGAAGACTCGTGGATAAACCTTGAACGTATACTTCCTGCGTATTTCTGCCTTCCGGCTCAAGGAAAATCTGATGACGCGGTTTATCATTAAACCGAACGACTTTATCTTCAATCGAAGGGCAGTATCTCGGTCCCGTTCCTTTAATCATACCGGAATACATTGGCGAACGATGCAGGTTGCTGTCGATGATCTCATGAGTCTCAGGACTCGTGTAAGTCAGCCAGCAAGGCAGCTGATCGGTAATGTATTCAACCGTTTCATATGAGAAAGCGCGCGGAACCGGGTCCCCCGGCTGGATTTCTGTTTTGCTGTAATCAATGGAATCGCTTGAGACACGAGGAGGCGTACCCGTTTTAAAACGGACGAGATCAAAACCGAGCTCCTCTAAGTGCTCAGAAAGTTTAATAGACGGCTGCTGGTTATTCGGACCGCTTGAGTAAGACAAATCACCGAGAATGATCCGCCCTCTTAAATACGTTCCGGTTGTCAGCACGACCGTTTTTGCCTTATATTCAGCACCCGTTTGCGTAATGACACCGCGGCACTCTCCGTCTTCAATGATTAAACGCTCGGCAATCCCTTGAAGAAGTGTCAAATTCGGTGTTTTTTCCAGCGTATGCTTCATTTCGTGCTGATATTGGAATTTATCCGCCTGCGCACGCAGCGCACGTACGGCCGGACCTTTTCCTGTATTCAGCATTCTCATTTGAATATGAGTTTTATCTATATTTCTAGCCATTTCTCCGCCGAGCGCGTCAATTTCGCGGACGACAATCCCTTTCGCGGGGCCGCCGACAGACGGATTACATGGCATAAACGCAACCATATCAAGATTGATCGTCAAAACAAGCGTTTTGGCTCCCTGGCGCGCGGATGCGAGGGCAGCCTCAACACCGGCATGCCCGGCGCCGATGACAATCACGTCGTATTGGCCTGCTTCATACCCCATGGTTTTTTCCTCCCTTTTATTTACCTAAACAAAATTGTGAAAAGAGCTGATCAATTAAGCTTTCGTGGACGGCATCACCGATGATTTCGCCCAGCAGCTCCCAGCACCTTGTCAAATCAATTTGGACCATATCAATCGGAACATCCTGTTCAATTCCGTTCAGCGCATCATCAATCGCTTGCTTTGCCTGATGCAGTATCGAGATATGACGGGTGTTGCTGACATAGGTGAGATCTCCGCTTTCGATCGCTCCTGTATAAAATAGCGACTGAATCGCTTCCTCTAAATCTTGAATGCCTTCTTCTTTCAGCAATGAGGTCGTGACGACAGGCCGGCCTTTCGCCAGTTCCTTGACGCGCTCAGCGTCAATCTTAGCCTCAAGGTCCGTCTTATTCATAATGACAATGACGTCCATTCCCTCAACCGCTTCAAACAATTTCACATCTTCTTCAGAAAGCTCTTCGCTGTGGTTAAGCACAAGCAAAATGAGATCCGCTTCCTTCAGAACCTGCCGTGACCGTTCCACACCGATTCTTTCGACGATGTCTTCTGTCTCACGGATTCCGGCGGTATCGACAAGCCGAAGCGGCACGCCTCGGACATTGACATATTCCTCAATCACATCACGCGTCGTTCCCGGAATATCGGTTACGATCGCCTTCGTTTCATGGACAAGGCTGTTAAGCAGAGAGGATTTTCCGACGTTCGGACGGCCGATGATCACGGTAGACAGTCCCTCACGCAAAATTTTCCCCTGCTCAGACGTACGGAGCAGCGCCTCGATTTCTTTCTTCACGCCGCTTGCCTTCTCCACTAAAAGCTGATGCGTCATTTCTTCGACGTCATCATATTCCGGATAATCTATATTAACCTCAACATGGGCAAGTGTTTCTAACAACTCATCACGCAGACGGCGGACAAGCGCGGAAAGCCGTCCTTCCATCTGGTTCATGGCGACATTCATGGCACGGTCCGTTTTGGCCCTGATCAGATCCATCACCGCTTCCGCCTGTGATAGGTCAATCCGTCCGTTTAAAAATGCACGCTTCGTAAACTCACCGGGTTCTGCCAGTCTCGCACCTTCTCTTAAAGCAAGCTGGAGCACCTGATTAACCGTCACAATACCCCCGTGACAGTTGATTTCAATGACATCTTCCCTTGTGAATGTTCTGGGCGCTCTTAAAACAGACACCATGACTTCCTCAATAATCCGTCCCGTCGTGCTGTCCGCGATATGCCCGTAATGAATGGTATGCGATTCTGCCGAACTGAGCGTTTTGCCTTTCGGACCCTTGTACATTTTGTCGGCGATCTTTACGGCTTCCGGGCCGCTCAGCCGAACGATCGCGATCGCGCCTTCACCCATCGGAGTTGAAATCGCTGCAATTGTATCCATGCTGTTCACCTCTCTTTATCTCTGTTTCCATCTATATAAAAAATTTTATTTACGCCAAAATTAAAAGATAACATAGTTTGGTTTGAAGTGGAAGATACGTTATCCACAAAGGCAGAAATTCATCCCTTATTACTTTAACTTATCCACATGTGAATAACAATTAATTTTATTTCCTAAAACCTTTTTTATCAACAGCATAGACCGAAAAAGAAAAAACTTAAACGCAAAAAATGCGATTCTGCTTAGGAATAGAGCCATTTTTACCAATAAAAAAACCGAAGTTCCGATTTTACCCGGACTTCGGTTTTCTGCTATCTTTATGGGAAATAACGATATGGCGGTACCGGCCTTCACCGGTAGAAAAAGTTTTGATATTTGGATGCTTTGACAGCGCGTCATGGATGATTTTTCTTTCACCTGACGGCATCGGTTCTAAATGCACATCTTTTTTCGTTTTCGACACTTGCTTGGCCAGCCTGTTTGCCAGCTGCTCCAGAATTTCTCTTCTTTTCCGCCGATAATTCTCAGCGTCGACAACGGCTTGGCGATACTGGCCGGAGCCGCGGTTCAAAACAAGCTGCGTCAATGTTTCCAGGGCATTGAGTGTTTGTCCTCTTTTGCCAATAAGCAGCGCCGCTTTTTCACCTTTAATGTGAAAACAGACTGTTTTCTTGTTTTCTTCCGTAACAATCTCAGAAGGTCCGGCAATGGAATGGATGATTTCTTCCAAATACGCTTTCGCTTCATGAACAGGATTTTTTTTCTCTTCCAGTTCTACGATCGCATTCTTTTTTCCGAAAATACCCAAAAACCCTTTGTATTCTTCTTGCACCACCGTTATTTCTACTTGATCTTTCGTCAGTTGAAGTTCCTGAAGGCCTGATTGAACTGCTTCTTCGACATTCCGTCCCGCAGCAGTCACCTTCTTCACTTTTTCTTTCCTCCCGCTTTCTGCGTTTCCGGATCGTGTTTAATGTCAGGTCCTTTAATAAGGAATGTCTGAGCAATCATAAACAGGTTTCCGACTACCCAATACAGAGAAAGCGCGCTCGGGAAGTTGATCGCAAATACGATAATCATGATCGGCATAATCCATACCATCATTGCCATTTGAGGATTCTGAGTCGGATTTCCGGCCATCATCAGCTTCTGCTGGACAAAAGTGGCCACACCGGCAACGATAGGAAGAATATAGTAAGGATCCTTCTCTCCTAAATCAAACCATAAAAAGCTGTGCTGTGAAATGGCTTGCGTACGCATAATGGCGTGGTAGAATCCGATCAAAATCGGCATTTGAATCAGGATCGGGAAACATCCCGCCAGCGGGTTTACCCCGTGCTTTGAAAACAGGGCCATCGTTTCCTGCTGAAGCTTCTGCTGCGTTTTTTGATCTTTAGAGCTGTATTTTTCTCTGAGCTTCTGCATTTCAGGCTGCAGCGCCTGCATCGCTTTTGAGCTTCGAAGCTGCTTGATCATCAGCGGCAGAATCAGCAGACGAATTAAAATCGTAACGATGATGATCGATAAACCATAGTTATCGCCCGTCAGTTTCGCTACGTACGTAATGACTTCTGACAATGGATACACAACATATTTGTCCCAGAAATGCGGACTATTCGCCGTAATCGGCTCTTTCACACTCGAGCACCCGGCCAGCAGCACGAGCATACCGACCATACTCAGTAGTAACCATATTCTCCTTTTCAAGAACGTTTCCTCCTATACCAATCTTTATGAACCTTGTATGTATTTTAGCATCTTTCAGTTTCAAATGGCGTTCATTTTTCGCCAAATAAAAGGAAGCGCTTTTAAAAACGTGAAGAAAACAAAATATGAGCTATTTTGACGAAGATTTCTTATATAATGAGGTTTTTCTGAATAAGTGCTGCAGACTCTTTTTCGTTTCTTCAAAACTGAGGTCGCCGGCGGGTTTTCTTGCGATAATAATAAAATCTTTCGGCTTGAGCAGCTCTTTTTCCTCCTGAACAGCCTGTCTGATTAACCGCTTCACCCGATTGCGCACGACGGCATTGCCGATTTTTTTACTGACAGAAAGCCCTACCCGGAGCTCTTCCTGTTTCGGCTGATCAAGCGTATACAGCACGAACTGGCGGTTTGCCATAGACGTTCCGCGTTTAAACACTTTTTGAAAATCTTCATTTTTCTTTAACCGATTTCGCTTCTTCACTTTAATTCACTCCGATATTCACTCGCAGAAACTTTTATTTCTATCTAAAAAAAACGGGCCGCCGGAATACTGAAGAAATTTCTCCAGTACCGGGCGACGCATGACATCTCACTCTCTTAATGTGAAAAAAGACCACTGACATTATTCAGTGGCCTAAGCTGATAATACTTTTCTGCCTTTGCGGCGACGGCGTGCTAATACTAGACGACCGTTTTTTGAACTCATACGGCTTCTGAAGCCATGAACTTTACTGCGTTTACGGTTATTCGGTTGGAATGTTCTTTTCATTTATGACACCTCCCTCGAGGAATAGCTGTTAAAGACAGTCTTACTTATTATATTTGTGCTGCCTATTCATTGTCAACTTCAGCAGTGCTTTTATTTCTTACAACCATAATAGGATAACATACCTTAACCAGTTTAGAAACCTTATTTTTCATATTCCTTTTTTTAACGCAAAAAAAAAAGCCGTGCTCCCCCGAAAAAACGACATGTGGATAATTTTTTTGCCTTTTTTTAATATCCACAGTCGTTATCGACAACATTTTCACATTGCTAACTCCTGTGGACAAAGATTTTTCAACAAGTTGTCAGGTTTGTGGATAAGATTACGAGAACCATTGCAAGTCCTCACTTAATTTGATATTATATTTGTGTTTTAACTCTTAATTACTTATCCAGCCCATTCTCTTTATCCACAAACTGTGGATAAGTTGTGGATTGTTTTCACACAGCTTGTGTAGATTGTTGTCCACAACTTGTGGAATTTGTCGAAAAGCTGTTTTTCTACTATACTATATGTTTTCAACATTTCGTGTGTACGAATGGTCAGAGCCATATGCTCTTTTTTTGTGTTCTATAACAGGGAAAGGGCGCTGATTTTTAAAGAAAAGGAGGGCTGTGCCGGATAATGGAGAATATATTAGATCTTTGGAATCAAGCTCTAGCTCAAATTGAGAAAAAGCTAAGCAAACCGAGTTTCGAAACTTGGATGAAGTCGACGAAAGCCCATTCGCTGCAAGGGGATACCTTAACCATCACCGCTCCCAATGAATTTGCCAGAGACTGGCTGGAGTCCAGGTACTTACATCTCATTGCAGATACCATATACGAATTAACCGGGGAAGAGTTGAGCGTCAAATTTGTCATTCCTCAAAATCAGGACGAAGAAAACTTTTTACCGAAACCGCAAGTGAAAAAAGCGGCAAAAGAGGAACCGTCTGATTTTCCCCAAAGCATGCTCAACCCGAAATATACATTCGACACATTCGTCATCGGATCGGGAAACCGATTCGCCCATGCAGCATCACTGGCTGTGGCGGAAGCACCCGCTAAAGCGTACAACCCTTTATTTATATACGGGGGAGTCGGCTTAGGAAAAACCCACTTAATGCACGCAATCGGCCATTATGTCATTGATCATAATCCTTCAGCCAAAGTGGTGTACCTGTCTTCTGAAAAATTCACAAATGAATTCATCAACTCAATCCGCGATAATAAAGCCGTTGATTTCCGCAACCGCTACCGGAACGTTGATGTACTTTTGATAGATGATATTCAATTTTTAGCCGGAAAAGAACAAACACAGGAAGAGTTTTTCCATACATTCAACACGCTTCATGAAGAAAGCAAACAAATCGTGATTTCCAGCGACAGACCGCCGAAAGAGATCCCGACCCTTGAAGACCGCCTGCGTTCGCGGTTCGAATGGGGATTGATTACGGATATCACACCGCCGGATCTGGAAACGCGGATTGCCATCCTGAGAAAAAAAGCGAAGGCGGAAGGCCTTGATATTCCGAACGAGGTCATGCTTTATATCGCGAATCAGATTGACAGCAACATCCGCGAACTGGAAGGGGCATTAATCCGGGTTGTCGCCTATTCATCTTTAATCAATAAAGACATTAACGCAGACCTGGCTGCAGAAGCATTGAAAGATATTATTCCGTCTTCTAAGCCGAAGGTCATTACGATAAAAGAGATTCAGCGGATTGTCGGACAGCAGTTCAACATTAAGCTTGAAGATTTCAAAGCGAAAAAGCGCACGAAATCCGTGGCGTTCCCAAGACAAATTGCGATGTATCTTTCAAGAGAAATGACAGATTCTTCTTTGCCTAAAATCGGGGAAGAATTTGGCGGGAGAGACCATACAACCGTCATTCACGCCCATGAAAAGATTTCAAAACTGCTGATTGATGACGAGCAGCTTCAGCAGCAGGTGAAAGAAATAAAAGAACTGCTTAAATAATAGTGCCCTCGGATGAATCGGGGAAAGTGTGAATAACTTTTTCATAGCCATACACAGTCTGTCCACATGTGGATAGGCTGTGTTTCCTGTCTTTTTCACAACTTATCCACAAATCCACAGGCCCTACTATTACTACTGCTATTTTTAAAATATATTAATTATATTATCCGTTAGGAGGATAAACATGAAATTTACGATTCAAAAAGATCGTTTAGTCGAAAGTGTACAAGACGTTCTAAAAGCCGTTTCATCCAGAACCACAATTCCCATTCTCACCGGTATTAAGATCGTCGCCTCAGATGAAGGAGTATCTTTCACAGGAAGTGACTCTGATATTTCAATCGAGTCATTCATTCCGAAAGAAGAAGATGATAAAGAAATCGTGACGATCGATCAGCCGGGAAGTATCGTGCTGCAAGCCCGTTTCTTCAGCGAAATCGTTAAAAAACTTCCGATGGCGACTGTTGAAATCGAAGTTCAAAATCAATATTTAACGATTATCCGTTCCGGAAAAGCCGAATTTAATTTAAACGGCCTTGATGCAGATGAATATCCGCATCTGCCGCAAATCGAAGAGCATCACGCCATTCAGATTCCGACGGATCTTTTGAAAAACCTGATTCGCCAAACCGTGTTCGCTGTGTCCGCCTCAGAAACACGCCCTATCTTGACAGGTGTAAACTGGAAAGTCGAAAACGGTGAATTATTATGCACTGCCACGGATAGCCACCGACTCGCTTTAAGAAAGGCGAAGCTTGATATTCCGGAAGACAGCTCTTATAACGTGGTCATTCCTGGGAAAAGCTTAACCGAGCTGAGCAAAATTCTTGATGACAACCAAGAACTGGTTGATATCGTCATTACAGAAACTCAAGTTCTGTTCAAAGCGAAAAACGTATTGTTCTTCTCAAGATTGCTTGACGGAAACTATCCGGACACGACCAGCTTAATTCCGCAGGAAAGCAAAACGGAAATCGTCGTGAACACGAAGGAATTTTTACAGGCGATAGACCGTGCTTCTTTATTAGCGAGAGAAGGCCGCAACAACGTTGTAAAGCTTTCTGCCAAACCGGCGGATTCGCTGGAGATTTCATCAAATTCTCCGGAAATCGGGAAAGTGGTCGAAGCTGTGCTGGCTGACCAGATTGACGGCGAGGAATTAAATATTTCATTCAGTCCAAAATATATGATGGACGCACTGAAAGTACTTGAAGGAGCGGACATCCGTATCAGTTTTACGGGAGCGATGAGACCGTTTCTTATCCGTACGCCGAATGATGAAACCATCGTTCAGCTCATCCTTCCGGTCAGAACGTATTAATCAAACAGAATGTGCTGCCGGCTTAGTTCGGCAGCTTTTCTATTCATCAGCCGCTCCCTCAAGTTTTCCCTTTCCTTATTTCAGGATTTTTTAGTACAATTAGATATTAGTGATATTTGAAAGAGGTCGATAATATGGCAAATCCGATTTCGATTGATACAGAAATGATTACGCTTGGCCAGTTTTTAAAATTAGCCGATGTGATTCAGTCCGGCGGCATGGCGAAGTGGTTTCTGAGCGAGCATGAGGTGACTGTCAACAATGAACCTGACAATCGCCGCGGCAGAAAGCTTTACGTTGGAGACGTGGTCGCGATTGAAGGATTTGGTTCATTTCAAGTCGTCAATTAAAGCGGGTGACAGCGGTTGTATATCCAAAATTTAGAATTAACATCCTACCGTAATTATGAGCGCGCTGAGCTTCAATTCGAAAACAAGGTGAATGTGATCATCGGGGAAAATGCCCAAGGCAAAACCAATCTGATGGAAGCCATCTATGTCCTTTCGATGGCAAAATCACACCGCACCTCAAATGACAAAGAACTTATACGGTGGGACGAAGACTATGCTAAAATAGAAGGAAGAGTGATGAAGCGAAACGGGGATATCCCGATGCAGCTTGTCATCTCCAAAAAAGGTAAAAAGGGCAAGGTCAATCATATAGAGCAGCAAAAACTCAGTCAGTATGTCGGAGCGCTGAACACCATTATGTTTGCCCCTGAGGATTTAAATCTCGTCAAAGGAAGCCCCCAGGTGAGGAGGAGATTTCTCGATATGGAGATCGGGCAGGTTTCTGCCGTTTATCTGTATGATTTATCTCTTTATCAAAAAATCCTTTCACAGCGGAATCATTTTCTGAAACAGCTGCAAAGCCGGAAACAGACTGACCGGACTATGCTTGACGTTCTCACTGATCAGCTGATTGAAGCAGCCGCAAAAGTTGTCGCCAAACGTCTGCAGTTTACGGCGCAGCTTGAAAAATGGGCGCAGCCGATCCATTCCGGCATTTCCCGGGGACTTGAAGAACTGACGCTTAAGTACCACACGGCGCTTGATGTATCAGATCCCAAAGATTTGTCGAAAATAGGTAACAGCTACCAGGAGTCTTTTTCGAAATTAAAAGAAAAAGAAATAGAACGAGGCGTCACATTATTCGGACCGCATCGGGATGATGTCCTTTTTTATGTGAACGGACGCGATGTGCAGACGTACGGTTCACAGGGACAGCAGCGTACGACGGCTTTGTCTTTGAAGCTGGCCGAAATAGATTTGATTCATGAAGAAATCGGAGAATACCCCATTTTACTTTTGGATGATGTACTAAGCGAGCTGGATGATTACCGACAGTCCCATTTGCTTCATACGATCCAAGGCCGTGTGCAGACATTTGTCACCACGACAAGCGTGGATGGCATTGACCACGATACCTTACATCAAGCAGGAATGTTCCGTGTGGAAAACGGTACGTTAGTGAAGTGAAGAAATGAGGTGAGCGATTGTATATTCATTTAGGTGACGACTTTGTCGTTTCAACACGCGATATCGTCGGCATTTTTGACTGCAAGGTCAATGTATCGCCGATCGTTGAAGAATTTCTGGACAGACAGAAAGAAAAAGTAGTGCCGTCCGTAAACGGCACGCCAAAGTCTATCGTAGTCACGACTGAGAATATATATTACTCTCCCTTATCTTCCGGCACACTGAAGAAACGTGCGCAATTTATGTTAGAAATAGATTCTTAGCGGATCTTTACAATGAATATATCGTTTAAGAAAAGTGTAGGTGAATGTGCATGGCTATGGAACAGCAGCAAAATAGTTATGATGAGAATCAGATACAGGTATTAGAAGGTTTGGAAGCTGTTCGAAAGAGACCGGGGATGTACATCGGATCAACTAACAGCAAAGGCCTTCACCACTTGGTGTGGGAAATCGTCGACAACAGTATTGACGAAGCCCTGGCCGGTTATTGTACAGATATTAACATCGAGATTGAAAAAGATAACAGCATTACCGTTAAGGACAACGGGCGCGGAATTCCGGTCGGTATCCAGGAGAAGATGGGCCGCCCTGCGGTTGAAGTCATCATGACCGTTCTCCACGCCGGCGGTAAATTTGACGGAAGCGGATATAAAGTATCCGGCGGTCTTCACGGTGTAGGGGCATCTGTCGTAAACGCCTTGTCGACCACTCTTGACGTTACGGTTCATCGTGACGGAAAAATCCACTATCAGGCGTACGAGCGCGGTGTACCTGTGGCCGATCTTGAAGTGATCGGTGATACTGATAAGACCGGAACGATTACGCACTTCGTTCCGGATCCGGAAATCTTCAAAGAAACAATCGTATACGACTATGATCTGCTTTCAAACCGTGTCCGGGAATTGGCCTTCCTGACAAAAGGCGTAAACATCACGATTGAAGACAAACGTGAAGGACAAGAACGGAAAAACGAGTACCACTACGAAGGCGGAATCAAAAGCTATGTTGAGTACTTAAACCGTTCCAAAGAAGTCGTTCATGAAGAGCCGATTTATATCGAAGGCGAGAAAGACGGCATAACGGTTGAAGTTGCATTGCAATACAACGACAGCTATACAAGCAATATTTATTCTTTCACGAATAATATCAACACATACGAAGGCGGGACGCACGAAGCCGGATTTAAAACCGGTCTGACCCGTGTCATAAACGACTATGCAAGAAGAAAAGGGATTTTCAAAGAAAATGATCCGAATTTAAGCGGGGATGATGTGAGAGAAGGGCTGACTGCCATTATTTCAATTAAGCACCCTGATCCGCAATTCGAAGGGCAGACGAAAACCAAGCTCGGCAACTCCGAAGCGAGAACGATCACTGATACGCTGTTTTCTTCTGCGCTGGAAACATTCCTTCTTGAAAATCCGGACTCAGCCCGCAAAATCGTTGAAAAAGGTTTAATGGCCGCAAGAGCGCGGATGGCAGCGAAAAAAGCGCGGGAATTGACCCGCCGCAAAAGTGCGCTTGAGATTTCCAATCTGCCGGGCAAACTGGCGGACTGTTCTTCTAAAGATCCGAGCATTTCCGAGCTGTATATCGTAGAGGGTGACTCTGCGGGCGGATCAGCGAAACAGGGACGGGACCGTCATTTCCAAGCTATTCTGCCGCTGCGCGGTAAGATTCTGAACGTTGAGAAAGCCAGACTTGATAAGATTCTCTCAAACAATGAGGTCAGATCAATGATCACGGCCCTCGGAACAGGAATCGGAGAAGATTTTAATCTTGAAAAAGCGCGTTATCATAAAGTGGTCATCATGACGGATGCCGATGTTGACGGCGCCCACATCAGAACGCTTTTATTAACGTTCTTCTACAGATACATGCGGGAAATCATCGAAAACGGCTATGTCTACATTGCCCAGCCGCCGCTTTACAAAGTGCAGCAGGGAAAACGGGTGGAATACGCTTATAACGATAAGCAGCTTGATGAGCTGTTAAAAGAGCTTCCGCAATCACCTAAGCCCGGCCTCCAGCGTTATAAAGGTCTTGGAGAAATGAACGCGACTCAGCTTTGGGAAACGACAATGGACCCTGCGACCAGAACGCTTCTGCAAGTCAATCTTGAAGATGCAATGGACGCTGACGAGACTTTTGAAATGCTGATGGGTGACAAAGTAGAACCGCGGAGAAACTTCATAGAAGCAAACGCCAGATACGTAAAAAATCTTGATATTTAACCAAGAAAGCCTTATTTTCGTTAAGAAATAAGGCTTTTTTCTCAAAGCGGCTTCTAAAGCCTCTGAAAACCCGCAAAACCCGTATATTCTACTAAATTAATGTGTATAAACACAAGTTTATTGATATAATGGAGAATAGTGAAATCGTATTGAAGATCATAATGGACAATCTACTCCCACATTATTTCATGTGATACTTCAGGGAGGTTTTTTTAATGAGTGAACAAAACACACCACAAGTACGTGAAGTCAATATCAGTCAGGAAATGCGGACATCCTTTCTGGACTATGCAATGAGCGTTATCGTATCCCGGGCGCTTCCGGATGTGCGTGACGGTCTGAAGCCGGTTCACAGACGGATTTTGTACGCGATGAATGATTTAGGCATGACCAGTGACAAACCATATAAAAAATCTGCCCGTATCGTCGGTGAAGTTATCGGTAAGTACCACCCGCACGGTGACTCAGCGGTTTACGAATCAATGGTCAGAATGGCGCAGGATTTTAACTACCGCTACATGCTTGTTGACGGACACGGCAACTTCGGTTCGGTTGACGGCGACTCAGCGGCCGCGATGCGTTACACAGAAGCGAGAATGTCAAAAATCGCAATGGAAATCCTCCGGGACATTACGAAAGATACGATTGATTATCAAGATAACTATGACGGCGCAGAAAGAGAACCTGTCGTCATGCCTTCGAGATTTCCGAATCTGCTCGTCAACGGAGCTGCCGGTATCGCGGTCGGAATGGCGACAAATATTCCTCCGCATCAGCTTGGGGAAGTCATTGAAGGCGTGCTTGCCGTAAGTGAGAATCCTGAGATTACAAACCAGGAGCTGATGGAATACATCCCGGGCCCGGATTTTCCGACTGCAGGTCAGATTTTGGGCCGGAGCGGCATCCGCAAGGCATATGAATCCGGACGGGGATCCATTACGATCCGGGCTAAGGCTGAAATCGAAGAGACATCATCGGGAAAAGAAAGAATTATTGTTACGGAACTTCCTTATCAGGTGAACAAAGCGAGATTAATTGAAAAAATCGCAGATCTTGTCCGGGACAAAAAAATCGAAGGAATTACGGATCTGCGTGACGAATCCGACCGTAACGGAATGAGAATCGTCATTGAGATTCGCCGTGACGCCAATGCTCACGTCATTTTGAATAACCTGTACAAACAAACGGCCCTGCAGACGTCTTTCGGAATCAACCTGCTGGCGCTCGTTGACGGACAGCCGAAGGTACTAAGCCTGAAACAATGTCTGGAGCATTATCTTGATCACCAAAAGGTTGTGATCCGGCGCAGAACGGCTTACGAACTCCGCAAAGCGGAAGCGAGAGCTCACATTCTGGAAGGTTTAAGAATTGCTCTCGATCATTTAGATGCCGTTATTTCTCTTATCCGCAGTTCCCAGACGGCTGAAATTGCGAGAACAGGTTTGATCGAACAATTCTCACTGACTGAAAAACAAGCGCAAGCCATTCTGGATATGCGCCTTCAGCGATTAACCGGTCTGGAGCGCGAAAAGATTGAAGAGGAATATCAATCACTTGTTGCGCTTATCGCCGAGCTGAAAGATATTTTAGCCAATGAAGCAAGAGTTCTTGAGATCATTCGTGAAGAGCTCAATGAAATCAAAGAGCGTTTCAATGATGAGAGACGCACTGAAATCGTGACGTCCGGTCTTGAAACAATTGAAGATGAAGATCTTATCGAGAGAGAAAATATCGTCATCACACTGACCCATAACGGCTATGTTAAACGTCTCCCGGCGTCCACATACCGCAGCCAAAAACGGGGCGGAAAAGGCGTACAGGGAATGGGAACGAATGAAGATGACTTTGTGGAACACTTAATTTCCACATCAACGCACGATACGATCCTGTTCTTCTCTAATAAAGGGAAGGTATACCGTTCTAAAGGATATGAAATCCCTGAATACGGCCGTACGGCAAAAGGCATTCCGATTATTAACCTTCTGGAGGTTGAAAAAGGCGAATGGATTAATGCTATTATTCCGGTCAGCACGTTTGATGAGGAGCAATACCTCTTCTTTACGACCAAACAAGGGGTGTCGAAACGTACGGCACTGTCCCAGTTTGCGAATATACGGAATAACGGGCTGATCGCCCTAGGTCTCCGGGAAGACGATGAACTGATGGCCGTCCGCCTGACTGACGGCAAGAAACAAATCATCATCGGAACGAAGAACGGTTTGCTGATCCGTTTCCCTGAAGCAGATGTAAGACAAATGGGACGCACAGCTGCGGGTGTTAAAGGCATCACGCTGACAGACGATGATGTCGTGGTAGGCATGGAGATTCTTGAAGAAGACTCCCATGTCCTCATAGTGACAGAAAACGGCTACGGCAAACGCACACCGGCTTCAGAATACAGAGTTCAAAGCCGGGGCGGAAAAGGCCTTAAAACATGTAAAATCACTGACAGCAACGGTCCGTTAGTAACCGTGAAAGCAACAAAAGGCGAAGAGGACTTAATGATTATTACGGCAAGCGGCGTGTTAATCAGAATGGATATTAATGATATCTCCACTACGGGACGCGTAACACAAGGCGTCCGTCTGATCCGCATGTCTGATCAAGAGCATGTAGCCACTGTGGCGCTTGTGGAAAAGAATGAAGAAGAGCCGGAAGAAACGGAAGAAGTATAAACGCAAAAGCGCAGCTGTAACAGGCTGCGCTTTTACTATATAAAGAAATGAAAAAAAGCTTTGACACATAGTGATGATGCTGATATAATCATTTTTGTTGTCTTTTTAATAGAAAGGCAAGCCTAGCGAAAATATTTTTTAAAAAAGTATTGACCTAGCAAACTGAAAATGTTATGATTAAGAGGTCGCTTCGAGAGAAGCA
>NZ_JANIFO010000010.1:0-153062 GCF_040259625.1 Bacillus sp. B1(2022) | reverse complement strand
CCTTTTAAAAGGCGTGTTTTTTTTTCTTAGGAAAACAGCTTGTCGATAAACGCGATTTCTTCAGCAGATAGCGTAATGGAGGCTGCTTTCATGTTGTCTTTTAATTGATCCGCGCGTTTGGCGCCCGGAATCAGGATATCGATTTCAGGTCTCGCCAAGTACCAGGCAAGCACGATATGCGCCGTATCGGCATTGTGCTTTTCGGCAATCGGTTTGAGCTGGTTGACTTTTTTGATGTTTTCTTTAAACTGCTCCCCTTGGAAATGCGCCTGGTCATTGCGCAGGTCGCCTTCAGGGAAGGTGGTGTTCTCGTCGTATTTGCCGGCCAGCAGTCCGGATACGAGCGGGAAGTACGGAATGAATGAGATGCCGTGTTCTGTCGTATAAGGGAAGAAAGTCTTTTCCGCCTCACGGTTCAGCAGGTTGTATTCTCCTTGAATCACGTCGACTAAGCCGTCTTTATTGGCTTCTTTCAGCTGTTCCAAAGAGAAATTGGATACGCCGATGGAACGGATTTTTCCTTCTTTTTTCAGCTCATTCAACGCTTGAACGGCTTCGTCCTTCGGCGTGTGCTCATCCGGGAAATGGATGTAGAATAAATCGATGTAATCAGTCTGCAGGCGTTTCAGGCTGTCTTCGACCGATTGTTTCAAAAAGGCCGGTGAATTGTCGAAAACAAAGTCATCGCCTTCTTTTCTGTGAGCGGCTTTTGTGGCGATGAAGACATCTTCGCGGTTGCATTCTTTCAGCACCTCGCCGATTAATTCTTCAGAACGGCCCACACCGTAAATATAGGCGGTATCTAACATGGTAACGCCGCTTTTAATCGCTTCCCGGACCAATTCTTTTCCCGTTTCTTCATTCAGATTCGGATAGAGATTGTGTCCGCCGACCGCATTTGTTCCCAAACCGATCGGAAATACCTTTAGGTCAGTTTTGCCGATTGTTACTTTGCTCATGTTTTCGCCCCCTGAAAAAATTGGATATCATAGCGGCTGCCGGAAAAATACGGCAGCGTTCTCTATTAACTATAACGCTATGCCAAGTGAATGTCGATTTGATGCTCTTGGCAATACTTCGTATATTCCTCATCGAGCTGCTGAGAAGTGACAATGCTGTGAAGCCGGTCAAAAGGCGCGTATGTCAAAAGCGTGGATTTGCCGAATTTGGAATGATCCGCGAGCAGATACACTTCGTTCGCCTTTTCGGAAATTCTCTTTTTCACCTCGTATTCCAGTAAGTCGGAATTCGTCAGGCCGTGGGTGATCGTTGTCCCGGTAGCGGACATGAACGCCTTGTTAATGTTGTATTTATTGAGTGTGCTCGGATCATCAATGCCGACAAACGACCTTGTCTTCCGCTTGTAATTATTGCCGATGATGATCAGGTCGATATTTTTCATGGATGAAGCAGCGTTAATAATATCAAGGCTGTTCGTCAAAACCGTTACATTCTTATCGGGATCAAGCGTCTCCAGCATCGATTTGGTCGTCGTGCCGGAATCAATAAATACAAGATCGTGATCCTCGATAAACCGTGACGCATAGCGGGCGATTTTGATTTTTTCATCCTGATGTTGAATGGTGCGGTTTTCAAAAGGGACGAGCACAGATTTTTCGGCTGACGTCACGCCGCCGTATACCTTTTTGATAACCCCTTTTTCCGCAAGCTTATTAATATCGCGTCTGACCGTGTTTTTAGAGACGTTGAATACCTCGCACAGCTCATCCAGCGAAGTGGCTCCGTGTTTGAGAATGTATTCTTCCATCTCCTGAATCCGCATCAGTTTCATAAAAAAACTCCTTCTAGAATTCTTAAAGTAATTAAAATATATAATAAACACCAGAAGTTAATCAATAGTTACTTAACAAATGATAAAAAAGAGGGATCACCCCCTCCGATTCGACACGGTTCTCCAAGTTCCTGTTTTCCCGATCAAAAAAAGTATGATAAAAATAATGAAAAAATTTTGATTTTTTAGATTGACTTGAAGATGTGTTGGGCTTACAATGTAACCAAGAAATGACCAAAACATAACCTGTAAAATCAAAATTGAAAGATGTAACCGTTTGCTTTTTCCGGTACATGACCAACTTTTACATGGAAAGATTGGGAGTCACCATCATTTTAGCATTTGTAAGCGTTTAATTCATGTCTTTTATATGTAAAAGATAAATATATTCATCCGTTATTATCCAGCTGAACAGGATGTTTACTATTTAAGGAGGCAATGAGAATGGCAGAGATCAGAAAACTGAAAAACTACATCAATGGTGAATGGGTTGAAAGTAAGACAGATCAATATGAAGACGTTGTCAATCCGGCTACAAAAGAAGTGATGTGCCAGGTTCCGATTTCTACGCGGGAGGATGTGGAATACGCCGTCCGCTCAGCGTCAGAGGCATTTCAAACATGGTCAAAGACGGCAGTGCCGCGCCGTGCGAGAATTCTATTTAACTATCAGCAGCTTCTCCAGCAGAACAAAGAAGAGCTTGCCCGTCTGATTACTTTGGAAAACGGTAAAAACACGACGGAGGCACTCGGTGAAGTGGGACGCGGAATTGAAAACGTCGAATTCGCAGCGGGCGCGCCGTCACTCATGATGGGCGATTCACTTGCCTCTATTGCGACGGATGTAGAGGCGGCGAATTACCGCTATCCGATCGGGGTGGTCGGCGGTATCGCACCGTTCAACTTCCCGATGATGGTCCCGTGCTGGATGTTCCCGATGGCAATTTCGTTAGGAAATACGTTCATTCTGAAGCCGTCTGAGCGCACGCCGCTGTTAACGGAAAAACTGGCAGAGCTGTTTGAACAGGCCGGTCTGCCGAAGGGCGTCTTCAATGTCGTGCACGGCGCGCATGACGTCGTAAACGGCGTTCTTGAACATCCGGATATTAAAGCCATCTCATTCGTCGGTTCAAAACCTGTCGGCGAGTATGTTTTCAAAAAAGGCAGCGAACATTTGAAACGCGTGCAAGCGTTAACGGGCGCGAAAAACCACACGATCGTGCTGAATGACGCCCACCTTGAAGATACGGTGACAAACATTATCGGCGCGGCATTCGGTTCGGCAGGAGAGCGCTGCATGGCATGCGCGGTTGTGACGGTTGAAGAGGGAATCGCCGATGAGTTTATGGCGAAATTACAGGAAAAAGCAGCGGACATCAAGATCGGAAACGGACTGGATGACGGCGTGTTCTTAGGCCCGGTCATCCGCGAGGACAACAAAAAACGCACGCACAGCTATATTGAAAAAGGCATCGAAGAAGGAGCGAGACTTCTTTGTGACGGGCGTGAAAACGCAACGGAAGACGGCTATTTCGTCGGACCGACGATTTTTGACAACGTGACGACGGATATGACGATCTGGAAAGATGAAATCTTTGCGCCCGTTCTGTCGGTCATCCGCGTGAAAAACTTAAAAGAAGCGGTGGACATCGCCAACCAGTCTGAATTTGCGAACGGCGCGTGTCTGTTCACTTCAAATGCGAATGCGATCCGCTACTTCCGTGAGAATATTGACGCGGGAATGCTCGGCATCAACCTTGGCGTGCCGGCGCCGATGGCATTCTTCCCGTTCTCTGGCTGGAAGTCTTCTTTCTTCGGCACATTGCACGCAAACGGAAAGGACAGCGTCGACTTCTATACACGTAAAAAAGTCGTGACGGCACGATACCCGTCTCCTGACTTCAATTGATCTGACAGCCGGCCCGGACGGCTTTGTGATTCCGTCCGGGTTTTCTTTTACCATCCATTAAGGAGGAATAAACATGAGTCATTTGCTGCGCAAACCGCAGGCCGATGAGATTTCTCAAGGCGTGAACATCATACATGACGTCACTTCAGCCAATTCAGACCTCAAATACGTCGGATTTAAAGTCGTTGACCTCACTCCCGGTTCCGCATATACAGAAGATTTGAAAAAGACGGAGTGCTGCATCGTTGCGGTAACGGGAAAAATCACCGTCACTGATTATGATCAGACATTTGAAAGCATCGGCACCCGTGAAAGCGTATTTGAAAGAAAACCGACGGACAGCGTTTATGTGTCCAATGACCGCTCTTTTGAAATCACAGCGGTCAGCGGGGCGAGGGTCGCGCTGTGCTATTCTCCGTCCGAACACCAGCTTCCGACAAAGCTGATTAAAGCGGAAGACAACGGTGTGGAACATCGCGGCAAGCTGGCAAACAAACGAACCGTTCATAATATTCTCCCCGATTCAGATCCATCGGCAAACAGCCTTCTCGTTGTTGAAGTTTACACGGACAGCGGCAACTGGTCGAGCTATCCGCCTCATAAACATGACCAAGACAATCTGCCGGCTGAATCCTTTTTAGAAGAAACCTATTACCATGAAACGTACCCGCCGCAGGGGTTTGTCTTCCAGCGTGTGTACACGGACGACCGCTCGATCGATGAGACGATGACCGCAGAAAATGAAAACGTTGTCATCGTGCCGGCGGGCTATCACCCGGTTGGTGTTCCGGACGGGTATACCTCTTACTACCTGAATGTAATGGCGGGACCGACACGAAAATGGAAGTTTCATAATGATCCGGCCCATGAATGGATCCTGGAACGCTAACAAGTGAGGAGTGGCAGATAACGATGAAATATACATTTAATGAAGAAAAAGAGTTTGATATTGTCGCGATCGGACGCGCGTGTATTGATTTGAACGCGGCGGAATACAACCGGCCGATGGAAGAAACGATGACGTTTTCTAAATATGTCGGCGGCTCCCCGGCAAATATTGCGATCGGCAGCGCCAAGCTCGGATTAAAAGCCGGTTTTATCGGCAAAATCCCGGACGATCAGCATGGCAGATTCATCGTTTCTTATATGCAGGGAAAGGGCGTTGATACGTCACAAATGACCGTTGACAGAGAAGGGCGCAAAGCCGGGCTCGCTTTTACCGAAATTCTCAGTCCCGAAGAGTGCAGCATTCTGATGTACCGGGATGACGTGGCGGATTTGTATCTTGAGCCGTCCGAAGTCAATGAAGGCTACATCGCAAACGCGAAAATGCTGCTCGTATCAGGCACGGCGCTTGCGAAAAGCCCGTCGCGCGAAGCCGTCTTAAAAGCGGTGCATATCGCAAAAAAACATGACGTAAAAGTCGTGTTTGAGCTCGACTACCGTCCGTATACATGGCAATCGGCAGAAGAAACAGCCGTGTACTACACGCTGGTGGCGGAACAATCCGATATCGTCATCGGTACGCGTGATGAATTTGACGTAATGGAAAACCGCAGCGGCGGAAATAACGATGAAACCGTCCGCCATTTGTTTGCGCACTCCGCTGACCTTGTCGTCATTAAGCACGGCGTTGACGGATCATACGCATACAGCAGATCGGGAGAAGTTTTCCGGGCGCATGCCTATAAAACAAAGGTGCTGAAGACCTTCGGAGCGGGTGATTCCTATGCGTCAGCCTTCATCTACGGACTTGTCAGCGGCCGGGATATTGAAACGGCTTTAAAATACGGGAGCGCTTCCGCTTCCATCGTCGTCAGCAAACACAGCTCCTCAGAAGCAATGCCGGCTGCCGGTGAAATCATCGAACTGATTGAAGCGCAGCACAGTCTTAACGGTAAATAGAACGTATAAAAGGTGGGATCGTTTGTGGGTAAGACAATTCGCTTAACGACAGCACAAGCGCTGATTCAATTCTTGAACCGGCAGTACATTCATGTTGACGGAAAAGAAGAGCCGTTCGTTGAGGGCATCTTCACGATTTTCGGCCACGGAAATGTGTTGGGGATCGGGCAGGCGCTTGAGCAGGACGCCGGGCACCTGAAAGTCTATCAAGGCAAAAACGAACAAGGCATGGCGCATGCCGCGATGGCATACAGCAAGCAGATGCTGAGAAGAAAAATTTACGCGGTATCGACATCGGTCGGTCCGGGTGCCGCTAACTTGACGGCTGCCGCGGGTACAGCGCTGGCCAATAATATCCCGGTGCTGCTGCTTCCGGCCGATACCTTTGCGACGAGGCAGCCTGACCCGGTGCTTCAGCAGGTGGAGCAGGAATACAGTGCCGCCGTCACAACAAACGATGCGTTAAAGCCCGTGTCCCGCTATTGGGATCGCATCACCCGCCCCGAGCAGCTGATGAGCAGCTTAATCCGGGCGTTTGAAGTGATGACAGATCCGGCAAAAGCGGGCCCGGCGACCATCTGCATTTCTCAGGATGTAGAGGGAGAAGCATTTGATTTTGATGAAAGCTTCTTTGAAAAACGCGTTCATTACATTGACCGGATGCAGCCGAGCGAGCGTGAACTGAAAGGCGCCGCGGAAAGAATTAAGGAGAGCAGCCGTCCCGTCATTTTAGTGGGCGGCGGCGCGAAGTACTCCGGCGCGCGTGAGGAATTAATCGCGCTTTCTGAAACATACGGCATTCCGCTTGTCGAAACGCAGGCCGGCAAGTCAACGGTTGAAGCCGATTTCGCCAACAATCTGGGCGGCATGGGCATCACGGGCACACTCGCCGCAAACAAAGCCGCCCGCCAGGCTGATCTGATCATCGGTGTCGGCACACGGTACACGGACTTTGCGACATCCTCGAAAACGGCGTTTGATTTTGACAAAGCAAAATTTTTGAATATCAACGTCAGCCGCATGCAGGCTTACAAGCTTGACGCGTTTCAGGTCGTAGCCGATGCGAAAGTGACGCTCGGCAGGCTGCACGGCTTATTAGACGGATATAAAAGTGCATTCGGCACGGCGATTAAAGACTGGAAAGATGAATGGCTGGCTGAACGGGACCGGCTCGGCAAGGTCACTTTTACACGTGACGCGTTCGAACCGGAAATTAAAAACCATTTCTCACAGGATGTGTTAAACGAGTATGCCGACGCGCTCGGGACTGAGCTGCCGCAGACAACGGCGCTGTTGACCATCAATGACACGATTCCTGAAGATAGCGTCGTCATCAGTTCGGCGGGATCTCTTCCGGGAGATTTGCAGCGGCTGTGGCATTCCAATGTCCCGAATACGTACCACCTCGAGTACGGCTATTCCTGCATGGGGTATGAAGTATCAGGCACGCTCGGCCTCAAGCTGGCCCATCCCGACAAAGAAGTCTATTCACTCGTCGGCGACGGAAGCTTTCTGATGCTGCACTCAGAGCTGATTACCGCGCTTCAATATAACAAAAAAATCAATGTCCTGCTTTTTGACAACTCGGGATTCGGCTGTATTAACAACCTGCAGATGGATCACGGGAGCAGCAGTTATTTCTGCGAGTTCCGCACAGAGGACAATCAGATTTTAAACGTTGATTACGCGAAGGTGGCAGAGGGCTACGGCGCTAAAACATACAGAGCCAATACGGTTGAAGAACTGAAAGCGGCGCTTGAAGATGCGAAAACGCAAGACGTATCCACTTTAATTGAAATGAAGGTTCTGCCGAAAACGATGACGGACGGCTATGACAGCTGGTGGCATGTCGGCGTGGCGGAAGTGTCGGAGCAGGAAAGCGTTCAGCGGGCATACGAAGCGAAAGAGACGAAGCTGAAGTCTGCAAAGCAGTACTAGAGGGGAGGCATCACGATGGGCAAACAAGGTATTCTGTGGGGCATCGCTCCCATTGGGTGGCGCAATGACGATATGCCGGAAATCGGAGCCGGGAATACGCTGCAGCATTTGTTAAGCGATATTGTTGTCGCCGGCTTTCAAGGTACGGAAGTGGGAGGGTTTTTCCCTGAACCCTCCGTCCTCAATAAAGAGCTGGCTCTCCGGAACTTGCGGATTGCGGGGAAATGGTTCAGCAGCTTTATCGTACAAGACGGTATTGAAAAAACGGCTGAACAATTTACAGAACACTGTGATTATTTGCAGAAAGTCGGAGCGGATGTCGCCATCGTTTCTGAACAGACGTACAGTGTTCAAGGCTTGGACATTGATGTATTTAAGGAAAAACCGCACTTCTCAGATGAAGAATGGGATACGCTGTGCCAAGGCTTGAACCGTCTCGGGAAAATCGCTGGCGAATACGGGCTGGACCTCACGTTTCATCATCATCTCGGCACAGGCGTCCAGACGGCGGAAGAAGTTGACCGGCTGATGGATGGAACGGACCCGCGGTATGTCCATTTACTATATGATACCGGCCATGCCTATATCTCGGACGGAGACTATATGACGATTCTCAACAAGCATATGGATCGGATCAGACACGTTCATTTCAAGGACGCGCGGTTTGACATTATGGAGCGGTGCAGACAGGAAGGCAAGTCATTCAGGCAGTCGTTTTTACAGGGCATTTTTACGGTTCCCGGCGACGGATGCATCGATTTTACCGAAGTATACCGAACGCTCGTCCGTCATGATTATTCAGGCTGGATCGTCATCGAAGCCGAACAAGACCCGGCAGTCGCCAATCCGCTTGAGTACGCGCTGATTGCAAGAAAGTACATCGACAGTGAACTGCGTGATCCTGCAAATTAGAGGGGGACTTATATGAATAGTGCCAAGGCGGAATCAGCTTTCAGCAAAAGGACCATCGCCGCAGCATTAGCAAATTACATTGATGCAGGTTCCATCGTGGCAGGATCAGCGGGTTTATCTATGTGGGTCAGCTACTTGAAGCTGTCCGACAGCCAGATCGGATTGCTCGGCGCCTTCAGCGCAAATGCGATATCAGCGGCCATCGGAGCGCTGCTCGGCGGGTATTTGGCTGATAAGGTCGGCCGAAAAGCTGTATACACAAACAGTATGCTCGTCTACGCCTTAGGAATTTGTTTGGTTTTGTTTGGATTCAACTTTCCCATGCTGTTATGCGGATACATGATTATCGGGATTTCTGTAGGCGCGGATATTACGGCTTCCTGGACCATTATCGCGGAAAACGCCCCTGAGAAAAACCGGGCGAGGCATTGCGGAGTGGCGCAGGTGGCGTGGGCCGCAGGAGCCGTTGTGGTTCTGCTGTTATCCGTTTTGGTCGGTGACCTCGGGCTTTTAGGAAATAAAATTGTCTTTGCGCATCTATTGGTGATCGCCCTGATCACATATGTGATAAGAAAGCGTTTACCTGAGTCGGATGCCTGGAAAAACAGTGAAGATCGGCCTGCCGCCGTGAAAAAAACATCTTATTTTGACCTGCTTCAGCCGAAATTTTTCAAGAACATTTTGTTTTTAATGGGTGTGTTTCTCGTATGGAATCTCGCCGCGGGCGTCATGGGATTCTTCATGCCGTACATCTACCAGCAGGTCGGCGGCGTATCCGCAAATACGGCCAACATTCTGCAGATGGCCCTGTTTATCTTCACCGGGCTCGGCGTCGCCTGTATCTTCATGCCTTTTGCAGATAAATATCGGAAAACGGTGTTCGGAATCTGCGCAAGTATGGCCGTTGTCGGCTGGTCGCTGTTTTTACTGCCGTTTCAGGGGCTCCCGATGCTGCTTTTGTTTGTTTTAGCGATCGGCATCAATAACGGAGCCGGCCAGCAGGCGAACTACCAGCTGTGGGCAAGCGAGCTGTTCCCGACAGAACACAGAGCGTCAGCACAAGGGCTCATGTTCTTTCTCGTCCGTATTTCAATCGGAATTTGGAGTTTATTTGTGCCGGTCATCATGTCACAATTCGGCATCGGTTTTATGGCCGGTATTCTGCTCATATGTGTGACGGCCAGTATGATCATCGGGCTTGTTTTCGCACCGAATACGTCCGGCAAGTCGCTTGAACAGATACAGGAGGAACTGTACGGCGCTCCTCAGGACGGCAGCGAGAAAAGAAAGACGAGAACCATTATTTGATTATCAGAAGGAGTGGCGATCAATGAATTTACGTATAGGTGTTATCGGAACCGGTGCTATCGGAAAAGAGCACATCAACCGCATCACAAATAAGCTGTCCGGAGCGGAAATTACCGCTGTCACAGATGTGAATCAGGAGGCCGCGCAGCAGACCGTTCAGGATTTCAATTTGAACGCCTCCGTTTATCCTGATGACGACAGCCTCCTCGCTGCTGAAAATGTGGATGCCGTCTTAGTGACAAGCTGGGGCCCGGCTCACGAGTCCAGCGTTTTGAAAGCGATTCAGCACGGCAAGCACGTGTTTTGTGAAAAGCCGCTTGCGACAACGGCAGAAGGCTGTATGCGCATTGTCGAGGAAGAAATGAAGACGGGAAAACGATTGGTGCAGGTAGGTTTCATGCGCAGGTATGACAGCGGTTACGTTCAGCTGAAAGAAGCGATTGACAACCGCGTGGTCGGCGAGCCGCTGATGATTCACTGTGCGCACCGCAACCCGACAGTCGCATCGAATTATTCAACGGACATGGCAGTCGTCGATACGCTCGTTCATGAAATTGATGTCCTCCACTGGCTCGTCAATGACGACTATGAATCCGTACAGGTGATCTATCCGAAGAAATCAAAAAATGCGCTGCCGCATCTGAAAGATCCGCAGATGGTCATCATCGAAACAAAAGGCGGCATCGTCATCAATGCCGAAATCTACGTGAACTGTAAATACGGCTACGACATTCAATGTGAAATCGTCGGGGAAGACGGCATTATCAAGCTTCCGGAACCGTCAAGCATCAGCTTGAGAAAAGAAGGGAAATTCAGCACCGATATCCTGATGGACTGGCAGCGCCGATTTGTGGCTGCGTATGATGTGGAAATTCAAGACTTCATTGATTCGATCCGGAATAAAGGCGAAGTCAGCGGTCCGACGGCATGGGACGGTTATATTGCCGCGGTGACAACTGACGCGTGCGTAAAAGCTCAGGAATCCGGACAGAAAGAGCCTGTGGCGCTGCAAGAGAAACCGGCATTCTACCAATCATTTACGACTGTGAACAAATAATAGATCGGGAGTGAAAGAAATGAAACTGGCCTTAGATCCATCCATGTACCGCGATGATTTAACGTTAGAAGAAATGGTCTATAAAACGGCGGAACTCGGATACGAATATATCGAACTGTCTCCGCGCGAGGATTTTTGTCCTTTCTATAAATATCCGAAAGTCGATTCAGCAAAAATCAAACAATTGAAGCGCCTTTTAAAAGATACAGGTGTGAAGCTGTCTTCTCTTCTTCCGCTTTACCACTGGGCGGGTCCTGATGAAGACCGTCGTCAGGCCGCCGTGCGCAACTGGAAACGGGCGATCGAAATTGCGGTTGAACTTGAAGTGGATTTGATGAACAGTGAATTCAGCGGTTCAAAATATGATCCGTTGACAAGTGAAGAAAAATTTATCAAATCCATGGATGAACTGCTGCCCGTCTTTGAAAGAGAAGGCGTTAAACTCAATCTGCAGGCTCATCCATACGATTTTATCGAAACGCACAAAGGGGCGATGGATATGATCCGCGCGCTTGACAAGGATTGGATCAATCTTGTCTACTCGACTGCGCATACGTTCTTCTATGATGACGGAAAAGGCGATATTGCGACCATGTTTGATGAAGCCGGCGACCGCCTCACACATGTTTTATTTGCAGATACTTTTAATCATAAAGCGGCGCATGGCCTGCGCTACATCGTCAACCCGCCTGACGCGAAAGTAACGGTTCACCAGCATTTGGACATCGGGCAAGGCGAGGTTGATTTTGAGACGATTTTCAGAAAGATGAGAGAGATGAAATTCGACGGAATTGCGACGAACGCCGTTTTTGCTTGGGTCGGCGAAAGAGCGGATGAATCAAGCCGGACCACGCTTAAGAAATTAAAGGAAGAATTAGGCATGGCATAAGCTGAGTACGGAGTTCGGCGGAGCGGGGCAAACAAGCCCTCCTGCCGGACTCCCTTCATATCGAAAACGTTAGATGGGAGAGGCTGACATGAAACTTTGCTTTAATGAAGCGACTACGCTGGAGAATTCAAACCTGAAACAGGATTTAGAACTGTGCGAAAAGCACGGCTATGATTATATTGAAATCCGCACAATGGATAAGCTGCCGGAATACTTAAAAGACCATTCACTGGCCGATCTGGCGGAATATTTTCGAACCCATCACATTAAACCGCTTGCCCTGAACGCACTGGTTTTCTTCAACAACCGTGATGAGAAGGGCTATAGGGAGATCATTTCGGAATTCAAAAGCATGATGGAAACCTGCAGGACGCTCGGCGTGAAATATGTGGTGGCCGTGCCGCTTGTGACAGAGCGGAAAATCTTGAAAGAAGAGATCAAAAAGAGCAGCATAGAGGTGCTGACTGAGCTTTCGGACATCGCGGAGCCGTACGGCGTAAACATTGCCCTTGAATTTGTCGGCCACCCGCAATGCACGGTCAATACATTTGAACAGGCGTATGACATCGTGAACGCTGTCGGCCGCGATAATGTCGGACTGGTGTTTGACAGCTTCCATTTCCACGCGATGGGCTCCAATATTGAGAGTTTGAAGCAGGCGGACGGAAAGAAAATTTTCATCTATCATATCGACGATACAGAAGACTTTCCGATCGGCTTTTTAACGGATGAAGACCGCGTCTGGCCTGGGCAGGGTGCGATTGACTTAGACGCCCATCTGTCAGCGTTAAAAGAAATCGGATTCAATGATGTTGTCTCCGTAGAGCTGTTCAGACCTGAATATTATAAGCTGACTGCGGAGGAAACGATCAAAACGGCAAAGGAAACAACGGAAGCCGTCGTATCAAAATACTTCATGAAGGAGGCGTGAACATGGCTTTTGTCACCATGAAACATCTTCTTGCAGAAGCGAAACGGGAGCATTATGCAGTCGGCCAATTTAATATCAACGGCCTCCAATGGACGAAGGCGATTCTGCAGGCGGCGCAAAAGGAGCAATCGCCGGTCATCGCCGCGGCTTCCGATCGTCTGGTCGACTATTTAGGCGGATTTAAAACGATTTCCGCCATGGTCGGCGCGTTAATGGAAGAAATGGCGATTACCGTTCCCGTCGTGCTCCATCTTGATCACGGGAGCAGTGCGGAACGCTGCAGACAGGCCATTGACGCCGGATTCAGCTCAGTGATGATTGACGGCTCCCATCATCCGATTGATGAGAACATCGCGATGACAAAAGAAGTCGCCGATTATGCCGCTCAGCACGGCGTCTCAGTAGAAGCAGAAGTCGGCACGGTCGGCGGCATGGAAGACGGGCTGGTCGGCGGGGTCCGCTATGCCGATGTCGCCGAATGTGAGCGGATCGTCAAAGAAACCAATATCGACGCGCTGGCCGCCGCCCTCGGCTCCGTCCACGGCAAATATCAAGGTGAACCGAATCTCGGATTTAAAGAAATGGAGGCTATCTCCCGCATGACTGATATTCCTCTCGTTCTTCACGGAGCATCCGGGATTCCGCAGGATCAGATCAAAAGAGCCATCACGCTCGGCCACGCGAAAATCAATATCAACACGGAATGTATGGTCGCCTGGACAGACGAAACACGCCGCATGTTTCAGAAAAACGGTGATCTGTACGAACCGCGCGGCTACATGACACCCGGCATTGAAGCCGTGGAAGAGACAGTGCGAAGCAAAATGAGAGAGTTCGGATCAGCCGGTAAAGCCGTAAAACAGCAGGTCGGCTGATGAGAACGGAAACCGCCAAGATGGCGGTTTTTTTGTGCGGTGTTGCGCCCGTACGCCCGAAACGATTATGATGATGGCAGCAGTGTAAGAAACGGGAGTGGTTCAGTTTGAATAAAATCATGATTGTGGAAGACAGTGAAGACATTCGCGGACTATTGCAGAATTACCTTGAAAAATACGGATATCAAACCGTGGCCGCTGCGGATTTCACGGCTGTTCTTGATGTTTTTTTGCGGGAAAAGCCTGATGTGGTGCTGCTTGATATCAATCTGCCGTCTTATGACGGCTATTATTGGTGCCGCCAGATCCGCCAGCATTCTACAAGCCCGATCATTTTCATCTCAGCCAGAAGCGGGGAAATGGATCAGGTAATGGCGATTGAAAACGGCGGAGATGATTATATCGAAAAACCGTTTTCTTATGATATTGTGCTGGCGAAAATCAAAAGCCAGATCCGCAGGGCATACGGAGAGTACGCCGCCAAGCAGGGAGAGAAAGTGGTTGAATATGCCGGTGTGCAGCTCTTTGTGGAACGGTTTGAACTGCGCTTTCAGGACGAAAAAAGCGAGCTTTCTAAAAAAGAAAGCAAGCTTTTGGAAGTGCTGCTGGAGCGGGGAGAAAAGGTGACGGGAAGAGACCGGCTCATGGAAAAAACGTGGGACACCGATATTTTCGTCGATGATAATACGCTTAACGTGTATATCACGCGGCTCAGAAAAAAACTGCGGGAGCTCAATGCGCCTGTTTCCATTGAATCGGTGCGGGGCGAAGGCTACCAGCTGAGGGCGCTGTCATGAAGCTGTTTCTCCGGTCTCATGCCGTGCTGATTCTGCTTTTTCTCCTTCAAGGGCTGTTTGTCTTCTTTTATTACTGGTTTGCGGGTCTTCATTCTTTTTCCCACCTGTTTTACATATTGGGCGTGCAGCTTCTTATTTTGGCGGGATATCTTGCCTATCGCTGGTACAAAGACCGCGGTGTGTATCATTGGCTCAGCTCGGAGCAGGAAGGGACGGACATCCCGTATCTCGGTTCTTCAGTGTTTTGTTCAGAGCTGTATGAAAAGCAGATGGAGCTGACCCGGATGCAGCACCAGAAGCTCCATGAGACCGAAGCCAAGCTTGACGCGCGGGTGACGTATATGAACCAATGGGTGCACCAAGTAAAAACGCCGCTGTCGGTCATTAATTTAATCATTCAGGAAGAGGATGAGCCCGTCTTTGAACAAATCAAAAAAGAGGTCCGGCAGATTGAATTCGGGCTGGAGACGCTTCTTTATTCTTCAAGGCTCGACCTGTTTGAGCGGGATTTTAAAGTTGAAGCGGTTTCCTTATCAGAGCTTCTCCAATCGGTCATTCAAAGCTATAAACGATTTTTTATTCAATATCGCGTTTATCCGAAAATGGACATTCGCGATGATCATCAGATTTACACCGATGCCAAATGGCTCAAATTTGCGATCGGCCAAGTGGTCACAAATGCGGTCAAGTATTCGGCAGGCAAGAGTGACAGACTGGAGCTGAATGTCTTCCGCGATGAAGACAGGACGGTGCTTGAAGTCAAAGATTACGGTGTCGGCATACCCTCGCAAGATATCAAGCGGGTGTTTGACCCTTATTACACCGGCGAAAACGGACGGCGTTTCCAAGAATCTACGGGAATCGGCCTTCATCTCGTCAAAGAAATTACGGGCAAGCTCAATCATACGGTGGACATCAGCTCGTCCCCCGGTGAAGGGACATCGGTCCGATTTTCATTTCTTACAAAAATGTAAGGCTGCGTTAAGAAAACAACATAGCTCGTTCTGTTTCCCCTTGATAACATGGATTTATGTCAAGGGGATTTTTATGTTAAATGCCCCGGCACTACATGAAAGCAGCCCAGACCAACAAGAATAAAACCATAAGGAGGATTTTCATGGCGAATATGCTTGAAGTCAAACATATAAATAAAACCTATAAAGGACAAGTGTCCTATCAAGCTTTAAAACAAATTTCGTTTTCAATAGAAGAAGGCGGGTTCACGGCGGTGATGGGACCGTCCGGCTCCGGAAAAACAACGCTTTTGAATATCATTTCAACGATTGACCGTCCGGATTCAGGCGATATCCTGATTCACGGAGAAAACCCGCATCGCCTGAAGCGGACAAAGCTCGCTCATTTCCGCCGCAAGCAGCTCGGATTTGTGTTCCAGGATTTCAACCTTCTGGACACACTGACGATCGGTGAAAATATCATGCTGCCGTTAACGCTTGAAAAAGAAGCGCCGTCTGTCATGGAAGAAAAACTGCGCAGCATCGCGGCAAAGCTCGGAATTGAAGACCTGCTCAACAAACGGACGTTTGAAGTATCCGGCGGACAGCGCCAGCGGGCCGCCATCGCAAGAGCGGTCATTCATAAGCCGTCACTCATTCTGGCCGATGAACCGACGGGAAACCTTGATTCCAAAGCGTCAAAAGACGTCATGGAAACGATGCAGAGCCTGAACCAGGATGATCATGTCACGGCTTTGATGGTGACCCATGATCCGGTTGCGGCAAGCTACTGCCGCCGCGTCATCTTTATAAAAGACGGCGAACTGTTTAATGAGATTTACCGCGGGGAAAACCGCCAAGTCTTTTATGAGCAGATTCTTGATGTGCTGTCTATGCTGGGGGGAAACGCAAATGACCTTTCTTCAGTTCGCTTATAAAAACGTCACGAGAAACAAAAGGGCCTATCTTGCTTTCTTTTTAAGCAGCGCTTTTTCCGTTTTGATTTTCTTTACCTTTGCGATGTTCCTGTTTCATCCGGCACTAAAGGAAGGCTACCTGAATAACATCGCCAGAAAAGGCTTAACCGCCGCGGAATGGATGATCTTTGTTTTTTCTTTCTTATTTGTTCTGTATTCGGTTAACGCATTTTTGAAATCGAGAAATAAAGAATTCGGCATCCTGCTCATGCAGGGTATTACGCCGGTGCAGCTGAGAAAGCTCATTACGGCGGAAAACATGATCATCGGCGTCATGTCGATCGCAGCGGGGATTATCGGAGGCTTCATTTTTTCGAAAACGTTCTTTACGGTCGGCGCTTATATTTTAGAAATGGACGCGCTGCCTCTGTACATGCCTTGGAAAGCGCTCGGCATTACGGCCGGCGGATTTCTGCTCTTATTTTTCCTTTTATCGCAGTTCACGATCCTTTTTGTCAGATCAAATACGGTGATCAAATTAATAAAGGGCACTGACAAGATCAAGCCGGAGCCGAAGCCGTCCGTGCTTCTGTCTATATTCGGCATCGCCTGCCTGTGCGGCGGGTACGGCATGGTTTTAAAAGGCAATGTCCATGGGACTCAACCGTTTATCATTTTACTGCTTACCGTCATCGGCACGTATTTCTTTTTCAGCCAAAGCAGCATCTGGATTCTGCGCGCGCTGAAGAAGTGGAAAACCTTTTATCTGCGCGGGAAAAATGTCATTTGGGTTTCTGACCTTGTCTATCGTTTAAAAGACAACGCCCGCCTGTTCTTTATTGTCAGCATTATTTCCGCGGTAGCGTTTACGGCGACAGGCGTGCTCGCGATGTACAAATCGACCGTCGGGGCGGAAGAGTCCGCTTATGAGATGGAGTATTTATCTTACAGCGGCAACCCAAAAGAACAGACTCATTTGAAAAAAATTGACCATGAACTGAAAACACACGGCTTTACGTATAAGAAAGACAAAATAAATGTTTCCTATATTCGCTATCAGGAAGGAGATACTGTTCCGCCTGTTTACATGATCAGCGAATCGGATGTGTCAACATACTTCCATGTCAAGCTGAACGGCCTGAAACATGATGAGGCTGTCTATTTCCCGGGTACGTATGACCGGAATTTCAAAAACAAAGCACCGGATCAGCTGAAGCTGCTGAACCAAAAAGGCAAGCCGTCTGACCAAAAACTGACGGTAAAAGAAGTCGAAAAACCGCTGATTTCATTAAATGCCGTCATCGCGGTGAACGATCAAACCTTTGATCAGCTTAAATCACTCGGTGAAAAAGCGTCATTATACGGCTACAGCTATGATCATTGGAAAGACAGTCTTGGGATCAGCCAATCCTTGAAAAATGAGATTTACGGCAACTATATCGACGTGCATTCTGATTTTATGGCAAAAGCCGGGACGTACTATGATACGGTGCAGCTGCCGAGCCTGAGTTTATTTATCGGCCTGTTTATCGCGATCGTCTTCTTTGTCGCGGCAGCAAGTTTCTTATATTTCAGGCTGTTCACCGATTTAGATGAGGACCGGGAGCGCTACCGTTCACTGGCTAAAATCGGCCTGAGTGAGCGTGAAATGGCACAAAGCGTGACGATACAATTGGCGATTCTCTTTTTCTTTCCTTTCGTCATTGCCGTCATGCATACACTGTTTGCCTTGAGAACATTGGCCGTGGAAGGCTATTCCGATGTAGCGGGGCCGCTCAGTTTCACTATCGGAGGGTTTTTCATTTTTCAGCTTCTGTTCTTCCTCACAGTGCGGTCAAGCTATTTGAAAAAAATGAACAAGTAAGGGGAGTGCACAGATGAAAAAAGCATTGGCAATCCTGGCCGTCTTGGCGGCCGCTGCCGTCATATACGGACTTCTCTTTTTTCATAATGATGTTACAGACAGATTTAATCCGTTTATTCACCAGCAAGATGTTTATGTACAGATTGATCGAGATGGCAAACATCTTAGCCCGGGCGGTACTGAGTATACCTTAGACGGATACAACGCATCCGGGAAAAAAGAAGAAGTGACCTTTTACGCCGCGAAAGACCTTCGGAAGAACGCGTATTTGAAGGTGAAGGCGAAAGGAAAGTATGTCGAGACCTGGGAAGAAGTCAGGTTTGAAGATATGCCGGGCTCCGTACAGTCAAAATTAAAGTGAACAGGAAAAGCGGCACAGTGTCATGACTGTGCCGCTTTTTTTATTTTTTATTTTCTTCAGCCCGTTTGATCAGCATGTCGGTGATGATATCCATCTGTTTGCTGACGGCAATCGGGTCATAAGGATAGAAGGTGTTGAAATCGTTGATAAAGACACGATTGTTTTTTACGGCATCGAGATTTTTCCAAACGGATGAATCTTTCAGACGCTCGAATGTTTTGCTTTCTCCATTCGGATTGTAATCGGTAATGAACATATAATCAGCCGCATATTGAGGGATGACCTCTTGGGAAACCTGTTTCATGGCTCCCGTTTTCATGATGTCTTTTTCAATTTTGGGCGGCGCATTCAATCCGAGCGCGTTATAAACGGCTTGGCCGCCGCGGCCGGAATTGTCATTGAAAATCCAGATTTCGCCTTTATCCGTCGTTTCATAAAGGCCGACTGTCTCGCCTTTGCCGATCACGTTTTTGAGGCGCTTTTGATTCGCTTCGGCTTTTTTGTTGAAGTCTGCCATAAAGCTTTTGGCTTTATCCTTCGCCCCGGCAATGTCGCCGAATAGGCTGACCGTATCTTTCGTATTCTTTGCGGTGTTAAAAGGAATGACAATCGTCGGTGCGATTTTCGATAGTTTCTCGTATTGGTCATCCTTCATCAGCACGATTAAATCAGGCTTCAGCTGCATCACTTTCTCCACATTGACGGGATTGCCGATGTCCGTGATGTTTTTCAGCTGTTTTTTGATAAACGGATTTTTGAAAGCCCATGAGCCCGCCCCGACGACATTTGCGTCAACGGACAGCAGCTCACCTGCATAAAAGTCAGTGACGATCCGTTTCGGATGTGCGGGTATGTCAATATTTCCTTTTGTTGATTCATATGTACGCATGTCTGTCTTTCCTTTGCCTGATGCCGATCCGTTGTTTTCCTTCGCGCCGCTGCAAGCGCTTAATGCGAAAACAAGCAGAAGTGCCAGGCCGATCAGCCATGATTGTTTCTTCATAATGATCCCCCTATTTCAGTGATAATGATTATCATTATTAATATAGCAGGAAGACGTCATTCCGTCTATGTTTTTTATAGAAAACCTTCCTTGATTATCCATGTTATAGTAGTAAAGGAAGAGGAATGAATGTTGATTACGAAAAGAGGGACTTGGTGGGAAGTGCTGCACAGCTGGTGGCTGCTGCTGACTTTTGCGCCGTTTGCGCTGACCGCTTTCTTGGCCTTTTTCTATATCGGCTACCGGGCTAAGAACAAAAAATGGCTGAAATACGGACTTATTATTTTATTATTTTAGCAATTGCTTTTGTGCTGCCGAGCACGCCGGGCGTGTATATCGTGCTGCCTTTATGGGTCATCTCCATCATTCACGGGCTGAAAGTGCGGGCGGCTTATTTGATACAGCTTGATGTGTTTAAACAAAACGTCGAAGCAAGAGCGTATGAAGCGGTAAGGCATGAGGCGGAAGCAAAATTCGGCGGACAACCCGCTCATCGCATTGATCTGACAAAACAGAGATAAAAACAAATGACAAAGCCGGTATCTCGCGCTTTGTCATTTGCATGACCGGCCTATTGCTGGTATGAATGCTGCTGAAACGGTGTGTGATGCTGTGTTTGCGGGAATGAAGAAACATTAGCGTTTGCCATCGGTGCAGGCATGTGTCCGCTTACTTCCTGCTGAAGCTGATTGCACACATTCACGATTTGCTGGCATTTTTGAATGGCCGCTTCATGCCCCTGCAGCGCTTGCTGAATGGTATGAACGGCATGCTGTTCATGGTTAAGCATCTGCTGAAGCATTTGAATGTTTTGCTGTTCCTGCTGGAGCATTTGCTTGTACTGCTGACTGCTTTGCTGTGTCTGCTGAATAAGCTGCTGTGCTGTTTGGCGGCATTGCTGCAGCTGATTTCCGCTGTATTGGTTTTGATACATCATGAAGACCTCCTGGAGTGATTGATTTTACACATTTATCATGTGAAAGAATAGGAGAGGCATTCATGCAAGAAAAGGATTCAAATATTTACCTGTTATGTACAGAGCGGAATACAAGGCTCGGGATGGCCTGTCGAGCTTTGTATTCCGGCCCTTTTTCTCAGAAGCCGCCTTCTGTAGCGTGAAAAGGAATATTGAGTCTGTTTTCGACTGCGCGCAGGCGCTGATTCAAACGGTTTAAGCGGCGGGTATGGATTTCAATGGACTGGCTCAGCCGTCTGATCTGCTCATTCATACGCGTGATTTCCCGGTTTTGGCGCTGGTCTTCTTGTGAGAGGCGGGTGAGCTCTCTCGTTTGCTCGGCGTTTTGTCTTTCAAGCTGGGCGACTCTCCGTTCTAAACCTGTCGGCTGCCGCTCTTCGGACTGAGGGGGCGCATAATAATAGCTTTCCTGCTGCTGATACGGCTCATACTCAACGTGGTTCACTTCGTATTCCTGCTGCTGAGGGAAATAGGCAGGCGGGGTGTAGTACTGATATGGGTTCATTCATCATTCTCCTTATCTAGTGAAGTCTTTATACACTATGTAGTCAATTGCACAGTGCCACGGCATCCGCCTAAGTTACAGGCGTAAAAAAGCTTCAAAGGAAGGTGATCATGTTGCGGAACATACGGATTTTCATCATGACGGTTCTTGTTTTCGGATGCGTCATGATAACAGGCTGCTCGCAAAAGAAAGCAGACGAACCCCCTTTTTATTACGGGACATGGGATGCGGGGCTGAAACCGGGCCCGATGGACGGGGTCAGATCTGAAACCGTCACGTTTACGAAAGACAGCGTGCTGACAAAGCAGGTCATTCAAGGCCGCGGCGAGGTTGCCATGCCCTCAGATGTGTACAAGGTGATCTCTCAGAACACGGACGGGACGATCGAGATTGAATACCTCGGACATCCGCACCCCGTCAAAAGCACGTTGAAAAGAGGAAAAAACGATACGCTCATTTGGAAGATATACGGAGAAACAAAGACAATGACAAGAATAAAAACCGGCGGGGAGGATGCACATGAGAAATAAGGCTGCCGACAGACTCGTTTTGACGGGTGTCATCGTACATATCATTCAATGGTTTTCACTGTTATGGTTATTTTTTATGCTTTTTGATCAGTTCGGGCGTTTTACCATTTACAATCCCAATGTCGTAAACGGAAGCATGCAGTCTTTTTCATTCTTTGATATGATGCGCGCTCTTCTGTTTTCCGGCACGCTGCGGAATACGCTCCTGCTGTTTCTGTTTGCGGCGCTGCTCATTTACTTGTGGGTGAACGCTCTGTTTATCCTGCTGGAAATCGTTTCTTATATCATGATCAGGCGGAACAGCCGTTCATTATGGGCATACTTTCCCGCAGCGATGGGAATAAAGCTTGCCCTTCTGGACATAGCGGCCATCCCTTTCTTTGCGGCGGGGCTGATGCTCTTGAAGCAGAAAACAGATGACGGCGGCGAACAAGCTGACAAGGGGAAAAGACGGCCCCGCATCCGGAGGCAGGCCCGGTATACGAAGAGAAGGCGGAGAAACTTGTCTGTTTGATTTTTCATTGAAACGAAAAAACGATATGATGAAAGAATAAGAAGAAAAGGATACAAAGGAGATGCAGGATGTACAAGTTAATCGCAATAGATATGGACGGAACACTACTAAACGATCATCATGAAGTGACGGCTGAAGTCCGCGGGGCGCTTGATGCCGCCAAAGCGGAAGGGGTCAATATCGTCCTGTGCACGGGCCGGCCGATCGGCGGCGTGCGTCGGTATTTGGAAGAGCTGAACTTACAGGAAGAAGGCGACTTTGTGATTGCCTATAACGGCGCACTCGTCCAAAATACGTATACAAACGGTATCGTGGCCGAGCAGTCATTAGGCTTTGAAGATTTGAAGTCGCTTTACGAGCTGAGCTTACAGCTGGATACTCCGATGCATTACTTTGACACAGCCAATCTGTACACGCCGAACCGGGATATCAGTGAATACACGGTATACGAATCATACATTACGAAAGTGCCGCTTCATTTCCGCACGATCGATGAAGTGCCGAAGGATATTCTGATTCCGAAAGTCATGTTCATTGACGATCCGGACAAGCTGGAGAAAGCGATCGCTTCCATTCCGGAATCATTCAAGGAAACATACACAATGGTCAAAAGCGCGCCATTCTTCCATGAGATTCTTCACCCGAAAGTCAGTAAAGGAAACGCGGTCAAGCTGCTGGCCGAAAAACTCGGCATTGAACAGAAAGACGTCATGGCAATCGGCGATAACGGCAACGACATGTCCATGATTCAGTGGGCCGGCTGCGGTGTGGCAATGGCCAATGCCATCCCGGAAGTAAGGGAGATTGCTGATTTTGAAACGAAATCAAATAACGAACACGGCGTGGCGCATGCGATTCAGGAGCTTGTGCTGAAAAAATAGGCACCCCATCAGAGGGTGCTTTTTTACCGCGTGTTTTGGTGATATGATAAGCGGAGAGGGGAGGCGCGACATGGATCGTGAAAAACAGCAGCTCAGCATAGAAGCGGCAAAACTATATTATCAATCAGATTACAGCCAGCAGCAGATCGCCGAACGGCTTGATCTGTCACGCCCCACCGTTTCAAGGCTGCTTCAGTACGCAAAGGAAAAAGGGTATGTTCAAATTCGCGTCATGGACCCGTTTGAGGATCTGGACGAACTCGGCGCAAAGCTGGAAGAAAAATACGGGCTGCTTGAGGCGCACGTCGTCTTTTCTCCAAGTGACGATTACCAGGCCATTACACATTACTTAAGCCGCTATGGCGCAGACTATATGCATAAAACCGTAAAGGACGGCGATATACTCGGCGTAAGCTGGGGGACGACGATGTACCAGATCGCAAGCCGCATGGAGCCGAAGCAGGTAAAGAGCGTTGAAGTCGTGCAGCTGAAAGGCGGCATCAGTCATTCCAATGTCAATACGTACTCGTCTGAAACGATTCAGCTGTTCGCCGAAGCATTTCAGACGATGCCGAGGTATTTGCCGCTGCCGGTTATATTTGACAGCGCCGATGTGAAACAGATGGTCGAGCGGGACAGACATATTAAGCGGATCATTGAAATGGGCAGACAAGCCAATATCGCCCTGTTTACGGTCGGAACCGTCCGGGATGAGGCGCTGCTTTTCAGACTCGGCTATTTCCGGGAAGAAGAGAAACAATTGCTGAAAGCACGCGGAGTCGGCGATATTTGTTCGCGCTTTTTTGACGAGGAAGGCAGGATTTGCAGCAGCAGCATTAACGGCAGGACGATCGGAGTCGAGCTAAGCGACTTGAAAATGAAAGAGCGTTCGATTCTGGTGGCGGGCGGCAGCAGAAAATGCAAGGCCATTCACGGTGCCCTGAAAGGAAAGTACGCCAACGTTTTGATTACCGATCAGCATACGGCCAAAAAACTCATTCAAGAATTGTGACAATTCATGAACATAATTTCAATTACCAATTTACATATGTTCAAAATTCGGTTATTCTAAACGTATCCTAGGAAAAAGGAAGTGCATACAATGTCAATTGCAAGTCAAATAGACCATACTGCTTTGAAACCGCATACACAAAAAGCGGATATTTTACAACTGATAAAAGAAGCAAAAGAATATAAATTCGCTTCCGTTTGTGTAAACCCGACTTGGGTCAAACTCGCAGCGGAGGAACTGAAAGGCACTGGAGTTGACGTTTGCACCGTTATCGGATTTCCTCTCGGCGCAACGACATCGGAAACAAAAGCATTTGAAACGAAGGATGCCATCTCAAAAGGGGCAACTGAGGTTGACATGGTCATCAATATCGGCGCATTAAAAGACGGCGATGATGAAGCGGTTGAAGCTGATATCCGCGCGGTAGTTGAAGCAGCTGATAAAAAAGCGCTCGTCAAAGTGATCATCGAAACATGCCTTTTGACAGATGAAGAAAAAGAGCGCGCGTGCCGCTTGGCGGTATCCGCAGGCGCCGATTTCGTCAAAACGTCTACCGGTTTTTCTACAGGCGGGGCAACGGCTGAAGACATTGCTCTCATGAGAAAAACAGTCGGACCGGACATCGGGGTCAAAGCATCAGGCGGCATCAGAACAAAAGCTGATGTTGACAGCATGATCGCTGCGGGCGCGAGCCGGATCGGCGCAAGTGCGGGCGTCTCTATCGTGAGCGGCGGAGACAGCGGCAGCAGCGACTATTAATCAGCAGTGCGGAAGCCGAAAGCTTCCGCCATCCTCTTTCTTTGTTGATGCATAAAAAATTGTAAGCGAATACAAATAAAAGGAGAACACATATGAAGTATCTCATCGGAATTATCGGAATCATTGTGTTTTTAGGTCTTGCCTGGCTTGCCAGCAACGGCAAAAAAAGAATCAGAATCCGGCCGATCGCCGTCATGCTGGTGCTGCAGCTGATTCTCGGTTATATTCTCCTCAACACCGGTATCGGGAATTTTCTTGTCGGCGGTTTTGCAAAAGGATTTAACTACTTGCTGGAATATGCATCAGAAGGGATTAACTTTGTATTCGGCGGGCTTGTGAATGCGAAACAGACGACGTTCTTCATGAGCGTGCTTCTGCCGATCGTCTTTATATCCGCTTTAATCGGAATTCTGCAGCATTGGAAGGTCCTCCCCTTCATCACGAAGTATATCGGTCTTGCGTTAAGCAAGGTGAACGGAATGGGGAAAATCGAATCTTACAACGCTGTCGCATCCGCGATTTTAGGGCAATCAGAAGTCTTTATCAGTTTGAAAAAACAGCTCGGTTATCTTACTGAACAGCGCTTATATACGCTTTGCGCATCCGCAATGTCGACGGTCTCAATGTCGATCGTCGGTTCTTACATGATGATGCTGAAGCCTGAATACGTCGTGACGGCGCTTGTGCTGAACTTATTCGGCGGATTTATCATCGCTTCTATCATCAACCCGTACACCGTCAGCAAAGAAGAGGATTTGATCGTCGTTCCTGAAGAAGAAAAGCAATCCTTTTTTGAAGTGCTCGGTGAGTATATAATGGATGGATTCAGAGTCGCCGTCGTCGTAGCGGCGATGCTGATCGGATTTGTCGCACTCATTGCTCTGGTCAACGGCGTTTTTAATGCGGTCTTCGGCATTACATTCCAGGCGCTGCTCGGATATGTATTCGCGCCGTTTGCGTTTTTAACCGGTATTCCGTGGAATGAAGCGGTGAGCGCCGGAAGCATTATGGCGACGAAAATGGTATCGAATGAATTTGTGGCGATGCAGACGCTCTCGTCCGGTGATTTCCATTTCAGTGCGCATACACAGGCAGTGGTATCTGTATTCCTTGTCTCATTCGCGAATTTCTCCTCTATCGGAATCATTACCGGTGCGGTGAAAGGGCTGCATGAAAAACAAGGAAACGTCGTCGCGCGGTTCGGGCTGAAGCTGCTGTACGGCGCAACGCTCGTCAGCTTCCTGACAGCGGCGATCGTCGGATTGATTCACTGAACATAAATGAAGGACAGGTGATAGATCATGAGAATGGTAGATCTTATTGTAAAAAAACAAAATGGAAAAGAACTGACAACAGAAGAAATTCAATTTTTCGTAAAAGGATACACGGACGGAAGCATCCCTGATTATCAGGCAAGCGCGCTGGCTATGGCGATTTACTTTCAGGATATGACGGATCAGGAGCGCGCCGATCTGACAATGGCGATGGTGAATTCAGGGGAAACGATTGATCTCTCCGCCATTGAAGGCATTAAGGTCGACAAGCACTCTACGGGCGGGGTCGGCGACACGACAACTCTCGTACTCGCACCGCTCGTCGCGGCGCTCGGCGTTCCCGTCGCTAAAATGTCCGGCCGCGGTCTTGGCCATACGGGGGGAACCATTGATAAGCTGGAAGCGATCGAAGGCTTCCACGTGGAATTGTCAAAAGATGAATTCATCAAGCTTGTGAACCGCGACAAGGTAGCCGTCATCGGACAAAGCGGCAATTTGACGCCTGCCGATAAAAAGCTGTATGCGCTGCGTGATGTAACGGGTACGGTGAACTCCATCCCGCTGATCGCAAGCTCAATTATGAGTAAAAAAATCGCCGCCGGAGCAGATGCCATCGTGCTTGACGTCAAAACGGGCGCGGGCGCGTTTATGAAAACGGATGAAGACGCCGTGAACCTCGCCAAAGCAATGGTCCGCATCGGAAACAACGTCGGCCGCCAGACGATGGCCGTGATTTCTGACATGTCGCAGCCGCTCGGTTTTGCGATCGGGAATGCCCTGGAAGTACAAGAAGCCATTGATACATTAAGAGGGGAAGGCCCTGAAGACTTAAACGAACTCGTCCTCACGCTCGGCAGCCAAATGGTCGTATTGGCGAAAAAAGCTGAGACATTGGAAGAAGCGAGAACGAAGCTGCAGGAAGTCATGAAAAACGGCAAAGCGCTTGAAAAGTTCAAAGAGTTCCTGAGCAATCAGGGAGGAGACGCTTCTGTCGTTGACGATCCCTCCAAACTTCCACAGGCGGCGTACAAAATTGACGTTCCGGCAAAAGAAGCGGGTGTCGTTTCAGAAATCGTCGCTGACGAAATCGGCGTCGCAGCGATGCTGTTGGGCGCGGGACGTGCGACAAAAGAGGACGAAATCGATCTTGCCGTCGGCATTATGCTCCGCAAAAAAGTCGGTGACAACGTCGAAAAAGGCGAGCCGCTCGTCACCCTTTACGCCAACCGCGACAACGTTGACGACGTGACCGCCAAAGTCTATGACAACATCCGCATCTCAGAAAAAGCGGAAGCGCCGAAACTGATTCATACGCTGATTACGGAATAAGAGAAGAAAGGCACATACCTCATCAGTATGTGCCTTTTTTTATGGCATGGTTTTATCCAAATGAATGTCACGGACGGATTGTTTCGGCTGTTTCTTTCTCAAAAAACGAATGAGATAGCACAGGATCATACAAGGAATTCCGCAGAAGAGGGCGATTCTTTGATTGGGATCAAATGCAAGGCCTACGCATGAAGCGAAACATAAGATCACAGCGGCGATCGGAACGAGAGGGTATAACGGTGTGCGGAAGGTCAGATCCGAGACGCGTCCGCCGTTTTTCACATAATGTTTTCGAAATAACAGCTGAGACAGGGCGATGCTCATCCACACCACGACGCCGGCAAATCCGGCTATTGCCACAAGCACCACGTAGACCGTGCCCGGGGCGGCGATGCTTGAGATCAAGGATATGCAGGAAACGGCCATGCTGGCGAGCAGGGCATTCAGCGGAATGCCTTTTGGCGTGACTTTTTTGAACCGGGCGCTGATCATGTTTTCATTCGCAAGAGACCACAGCATCCGGGTGGAAGCATACAGTCCGGAGTTGGCGACCGAAAGCAAAGCCGTTAAAATCACGAAGTTCATGATATCTGCGGCGTATGGGATACCGATTTGGGAAAAGACCGCGACAAACGGACTTTCAATCACACCGGCTTCCTTCCAGGAGATCAGTCCGGACAGCACAAAAATGGCGCCGATAAAAAAGATGACCGTTCTCCAGGCGACATTCCGGATCGAACGCGGAATATCTTTTGCCGGATTGGCGGTTTCACCCGCTGTAATTCCGATCAGCTCCGTCCCTGAAAAGGCAAAGCTTACGGAAATCATTGCGATGAAAACCGCAAGAAAGCCGTTCGGAAACAGTCCGCCGTGCGAGGTGAAATTCGACAGCATCGGAGCTTCACCCGAACCGTGCAATGAAATCAAACCGAACATCGCGGCGCCGCCTAAGATAATAAATAAAAGGATGGTAACGATTTTGACGCTGGAAAACCAAAACTCTGTTTCTGCAAACAATTTAACGGAGAATGCATTGGCGGCAAAAAGGAGAGCCGCGAAAATCGCGCTCCACATCCAGACGCTGCTGTGGGGAAACCAGCGCTGCATGAGGATACCGGAAGCTGTAAACTCCGATCCTACCGTCACCACCCAATTCACCCAATACATGATACCGACCATAAAACCCGTGGACGGCCCGATAAACGTTGTCGCATACGTTTGAAATGAACCGGTCACAGGCATGGCTACTGACAATTCTCCGAGACACTGCATGACAAGATACATCATCAAGCCCCCGATCAGGTAAGCGGCGATCGTCCCGCCCGGCCCGGCCTGGCTCAATGTATACCCTGTGCTCAAAAACAGCCCCGTGCCGATGACTCCTCCCAATGAAATCATAAATAAGTGCCTGCTTTTCATCGTGCGCTTTAGTTGATTGCCGCCTTGATCAACATCCATCGTGATCTCCCCCTTTTTGCGTGGCGTGAGAATCTTCCGGCAGCCGAGAGCACGCGTGCCGGATTTGACTTTAACGTGACAATTTAAATCCCTTTAATGCATGTAAAATGACGTGTGCGGCTGCCCGGCTTGTCATATCGCGAAAATCAAGTGTCGGATCAACCTCAACGATCTCAATACCCGAGATGTCAGCCTCACTGGCTAAAAACCGGACCGCCTGAAGCAGTTCTTCGGTATACAGGCCTCCGGGGCCGATCGCGGGGCAGCCGGGCGCATGAGCTTGATCCAGCACATCCATATCAACCGAAATAAAGATGGCGTCGGCTCTTTTTTGAACGGCCGGCAAGACCTCTTGTATCGTTCGGAGGAGCCCTTTCTCCCGGATCATCTCCATTGTATGCACGTCTGCCTGCCGCTCTTTTACATATTGTTCGTATGCCAAGCTGTTGCTGAACTCCCTGATCCCAAGCTGAATCAGGTTTTGTCCGCTTATGATATTTTCATCTAACAGCCGGCGGAATGGCGTGCCGTTTGTCGGTCCTCCGTCTTCTGTGTTGCGGACGTCGTGGTGGGCATCGAATTGAAACACGGCCGTTGTTCCTTTCGTTTCCGCAATGGCTTTAATGGTGGAATAACTGATGGAGTTGTCGCCGCCGAGAATGACGGGCACCCAGTCAGGCTGGTCCGTCAGAATGTCATGAATGGTCCGATAAATGTGTTCATGAGATTTAACGACATCCGTGACGTGAATCTGAATATCGCCGATATCGTACAGATGGTTAATGACATGCTCCCGCAGCTCCGCGGAATAAGCGGAAATCCCGCCGAGCGCCCGGCGGATCGCACCGGGTGCAAAGCAGGCGCCGGAATGGCTGATTGACGACTTAGAAAGCGGAACGCCGATCAAAGCCGGCCCTTTGATCGTTTGTCCCGCCCACGCTTCCGTCACATCGCCGATCCTTGTCACATGGCGGTCGTTGAAGAGGGAGCCGGCTTTTTGCAGAAACGGATACTTATCCAAGAGCGGCTCCCTCCCTTGAGACAACCGTCTTTCCGTTCTTGATGACACGGTGTACATGATTGACGCCGTAATGATACGGGATATACATGTAATTCGGCGCTTCCCAAATGACAATGTCAGCCGCCCGTCCGGCTTTAATTTGTCCGGCCTCTTCGCCTTTTCCGATCGCATACGCGGCATTAACGGTGACGGCGTGCCAGATTTCTTCTGCGGTCATTTTTAAATGAAGCGCGGCAATCGACATAATGAGCTGGAGATTTTCCGTCGGTGAGCTGCCCGGGTTGAAGTCAGTCGCCAAACTGACCCGTACGCCCGCATCAATCATCTCCCGGGCTCTCGCATAAGTGTGTTTGCCGAGATAGAAAGTCGTGCCCGGCAGCAGGACGGCGATTGTTCCGGACGCCGCTAGCTTTTCGATGCCTTCGTCAGACGCCCCCACCAAATGATCGGCAGAAACAGCATGCAGTTCTGCCGCCAATTCCGCGCCGCCGAGCGGGTCAATCTCATCAGCATGGATTTTCAGGCCGAAACCGGCTTCAGACGCCTTTTTCAGGTAGTTCCGTGACTGGCTGACGGTAAAGACGCCTGTTTCTGTGAAAATATCGGCAAATTGCGCGAGGCCTTTTTCTTTTATTTCAGGCAAAAGCTGCAGCATGCGATTCAGAAATTCGTCAGGGCTGTTCCGGTACTCAGGCGGAATGGCGTGTGCCCCCATAAAAGTTGTGACAAGGTCAACCGGCTGGCGTTCGCCCAGTTTTTTCGCCGCGGTCAGCTGTTTCAGCTCCGTGTCTTTGTCGAGTCCGTAGCCGCTTTTTACTTCTGCCGTCGTGATGCCGTATGACAGCATGCGTCCGAGGTGAAAAAGCCCTTTTTCAATCAGTTCTTCTTCGGAAGCGGCTTTCGTGTCTTTGACCGTTGACAAAATACCGCCGCCTTGCGCCAGAATATCCAAATAGGACATGCCCTGAATTTTTAAATTCAGTTCTTTTTCCCGGGACCCTCCGAATACAAGATGGGTATGGGGATCGACGAGGCCGGGGGTGACGAGCCGTCCCCCGCAGTCGATGATGTCTCTTGCCTCGTATCCTTCCTCCGCTCCTTGATGTCCGGCAAAAACAATGCGCCCGTCGGAAATGCCGATGACGGCATCTTCCGTGACACGAAGATCCTGCATGCTTCCGCCTGATCGGGGGCCGCCGGATTCCATCGTCAGCAGCTGGCCGATGTTGGTGAGTATGGTATCTATTTGTTTCGGCATGTTACCGCTCCTTTTTCATCGGTATCATAATGTCTTGTTCCTCGGCGACTTGAGCCGCTTTTTCATAACCTGCGTCCGCATGGCGGATGATGCCCATTCCCGGATCGCTTGTCAGAACGCGGGAAAGCCGCTGTTCCGCAAGGATGCTGCCGTCAGCGACCGCGACCATTCCCGCGTGAAGGGAATACCCCATCCCGACGCCCCCGCCGTGGTGAAAAGAAACCCAGCTTGCGCCTGAGGCCGTGTTGATCAGCGCGTTCAGCACCGCCCAATCGCCGACCGCGTCGCTTCCGTCTTTCATCGCTTCTGTTTCCCGATTCGGAGAGGCGACAGATCCGCAGTCTAAATGGTCTCTTCCGATGACGATCGGGGCTTTCAGCTCGCCGTTTCTGACCAATTCATTGATGGCGAGCCCCATCTTTTCCCGTTCACCGTAGCCGAGCCAGCAAATACGGGACGGCAGGCCTTGGAATGTGACTTTTTTCTGTGCCATGTCAATCCAGCGGTGAAGGGCTTGATTTTCGGGAAACAGCTCTTTTAATAAAGCGTCAGTGCGGTATATATCTTCAGGGTCTCCCGACAGCGCAGCCCAGCGGAACGGCCCTTTTCCTTCACAAAATAAAGGCCGGATGTAGGCGGGAACGAATCCCGGAAAATCAAAAGCATCGGCGAGACCCTCATCTTTGGCAGCCTGGCGGATATTGTTGCCGTAATCAAAGACGACGGCACCTTTTTTCTTGAAGGCGAGCATGGCTTCCACATGCTTTTTCATACTCTGCTTGGAAAGCCTTACGTATAATTCAGGCTGATCCCGGCGCAGGCGGTCGGCCTCTTCAAGTGAGTATCCTGCCGGAATATAGCCGATCAGCGGGTCGTGAGCGGAAGTCTGATCGGTCACGATGTCAATATGGACGCCGCGGTTCAAAAGCTCATGATGCACCTCAGCCGCATTACCGAGAAGGCCGATCGATAAAGGCTCTCCGGCTTGTCTGGCTGCTTCGGCCCAGCGCAGCGCTTCGTCAATTGATGCGGTTTTACGGTCGCAATAGTTTGTTTCAATGCGTTTATCAATCCGTGTTTCATCCGCTTCAACGGCGATGACGACGCCATCATTCATCGTGACGGACAGCGGCTGGGCGCCTCCCATTCCGCCAAGTCCGGCCGTCAGCGTAAGGGTTCCTTTCAGACTGCCGCCGAAATGCTGTCTCGCAAGCTCCGCAAAGGTTTCATAGGTGCCCTGCAAAATACCTTGTGAGCCGATATAAATCCAGCTGCCGGCCGTCATCTGCCCGTACATCATCAGCCCTTTTTTCTCAAGGTCATGGAAATGCTCCCAATCCGCCCATTTCGGCACGAGAACCGAATTAGCCAGCAGGACGCGGGGCGCGCGGCTGTGCGTGCGGAACAGTCCGACCGGTTTTCCGGATTGGATCAGCAGTGTTTCATCATCTTTTAACATTTTGAGGGAACGCTCAATCGCGTGAAAAGCATCCCAGTTTCGTGCGGCCTTGCCTATGCCGCCGTATACGATCAGATCCTCCGGCTTTTCGGCAACCTCCGGGTCAAGGTTGTTTCGGAGCATGCGGAGCACGGCTTCCTGCTCCCATCCTAAGCATTCAAGTTCGGTGCCGCGGCCGGCGCGGATTGATTTCTTTACATCAGTCATCTTGTAAGTCCCCCTTCATTGGTCATCAGTTTTTGGTGATGCTCATTCGGCAGAAAAGACTCCTTCTTCAGCCAGTCACTCAGATGCTCGATGTCATAAGAAAACACGCGGTCTTCTTGTATGGACGGCACGATGTTTCTCATTTCGTGATAGAGCTGTTTTGTGTACGAGGCGCAATGTTCCGCACCCCGGTACTCCACGGCCTGCAGCGCGCAAATGGCTTCAACGGCAAGCACCCGTCTCGTATTCGCAATGATCTGGTAGGCGTGCCTTGAGGCGATGGTTCCCATGCTGACGTGATCCTCCTGGTTTGCCGATGAAGGAATGGAATCGACACTGGCGGGATGGGCCAGGGTTTTATTTTCTGACACGAGGGAGGCCGCCGCATATTGCATGATCATCGCTCCGGATTGTAAGCCGGGCTGAGGGCTCAGAAAAGGCGGCAGGTCATTCAGCTGCGGATTCACAAGCCGTTCGATCCGGCGTTCAGAAATATTCGCAAGCTCGGCCGCCGCCACTTTGAGAAAATCCATGGCAAAGGCGATCGGCTGTCCGTGAAAGTTTCCGCCTGAGATGATTTTGGCGCCGTCTTCGAAAATGAGCGGGTTATCTGTCGCGGCATTCATCTCAATTTCTAATTTTTCTTTTACATACGCTAATGTCTGCCATGATGCGCCGTGGACTTGAGGAATACAGCGGATCGAATAGGCGTCCTGGACACGCAGCTCCCCTTGGACGGTCGTCAGCTTGCTGTCTGACAAGTAATAGCGGATTCGCTCTGCGACATCCATCTGTTCCTGATAACCGCGGGCGGCATGAATGTCCTCGTCAAACGCATCGATAATACCCTGAAGGCCTTCGATCGTTAAGCTCGCGATCCGTTCCGACTGATAGGCCAGTTTTTCGGCTTCTAGGTAAGCGATCAGCCCCATCGCGGTCATGGCCTGCGTTCCGTTGATCAGCGCGAGCCCTTCCTTAGAGGTCAGGACGGCCGGCTGAAGGTTTGTCTGTTCTAAAGCATGAGCTGTCGGCATCCGGGCCCCTTCGTAAAAGACTTCGCCTTGACCGATAAGCGCCAGTGCGAGATGAGAAAGCGGCGCCAAATCTCCGCTCGCCCCCAGTGACCCTTGCTGCGGGATGACCGGGTGAATGCGATGATTGAGATACGCGAGCAGTTGATCAATCAGCTCAGTCCGCACGCCGGAAAAGCCTTTCAGCAGGGCATTGGCGCGCAAAAGCAGCATGGCCCGCGATACAGATTCCGGAAACGGATCACCGACGCCGCACGCGTGAGAAAGAATCAGATTCAGCTGCAGATCCGCGGCGTCTTCTTTTTGAATCAGCACATCGCTGAACTTGCCGAATCCCGTCGTAATCCCGTAAATGGTCTTCTCTTCCTGAACGATCCGTTCAACCGCCGCCCTGCTTTTTTTCACACGTTCCATGCTTTCGGCAGATGCTTGAACCTCTTCAAAATCAAACAGCACACGCTGGGCATCTGCGGTTGTCAGTGAGGAACCGTCTAACGTCACCATCATTTCAACCCCTTTTCCTTTACTTTGGTAAAGCGCCCATACAAAAAGGAGCTATGCCATGAAAATGATATTTCACGCATAGCCCCCTATCATCTGAAATCTATGGGCTGATTCATATGTGATTAATTCCGACTCCGAATGTTTCGTGCTCAAGCCCCTTAATCGGAGCTCCGATCGTGCCGTAAAGTGAAACGGCGATCCAATCGCCTTCCGCCTCGCTTTCATACGGATTTCCCCGCAAGACGGCAAACTTCAGGCCCACGGTACGAAGCAGCGAGCCAAGCAGCATTTCGCCCCGCGTCACTCCGTGCAAAGCTTCCATTGTGGCATGATACAGCGCATGTGATTCGCGATAACCCTCAGATTGAATGACACCGCTCTTTTTGGAAGCGGTTTCAATTGCGGCTACCACCTTATGCGCATCCATTGAACCCACCCTGCCGAGACAGACTTTCCAGCCGTCCCGTTCCAGCCGGCTGATCTGCTGGTTTTCTTCAGTCTCATGAAGCAGAAGAAGGACGGACAGTCGCCCGATGCGGCGGTCTTTGTGTAAGGTCATATATGCTTCACTCAATTCTTAAATATTCTGATAACTAGTAACTGTTTTTTATATTAAGTGTTTGCGAATCAGAAGTCAAAACTTTTTTTCCAGTCTTTCACAAATCAGATTGTTATCGAAGTAAAGCGGTACATCGTGAAGCCGGCGCTGTTGATCACATATTTCCGCCATCCGCATCATAAAATGGAGCGTTGTCTTGAAAGCGTTTTAAGAAAAGAAGAGAGCGAGGAGATTTCAGAAAATGAAAACCAGTTTCTTTCGTGTGTGCCTGGTCTCAGCAGCGGTCATCGGATTCACTCTGCCGCAGGCAAAAGCCCAGCATCCGGTTTTTTCAGAGGTCAGCGTGCATGATCCGTCCGTCATTAAAACAGGAGATACATATTATGTATTCGGCTCACATTTGGCTTCCGCCAAGTCGAAAAACCTGATGCAGTGGCAGCAGATGTCTTCAAGCGTCAATCCCAATAATCCCCTGATCCCGAACGTCTACACCGAATTAAAAGAGACATTCGACTGGGCCCAGTCTGATACGCTGTGGGCGCCGGACGTCGCCCAGCTGTCTGACGGGAAATATTACATGTACTATAACGCCTGTAAAGGAGACTCGCCGCGATCCGCTCTCGGTGTCGCCGTGAGTGACAAGATCGAAGGACCCTACAAAAACAAAGGCATCTTTTTGAAATCGGGCATGGAAGGAAAAAGCGAAGACGGCACGACGTATAATGCAAACGTTCACCCGAACGTCGTAGATCCGCAAACGTTTTTTGACCATAAAGGCAAGCTCTGGATGGTGTACGGCTCTTACTCCGGCGGGATTTTCATAATGGAAATGAATCCGAAAACCGGTTTCCCGCTCCCGAACCAAGGCTACGGAAAAAAACTGCTCGGCGGAAATCACAGCAGAATCGAAGGCCCGTACATCAGCTACAATCCGGAAACGAAATATTACTATCTGTATCTGTCATTCGGCGGACTTGACGCAGCCGGCGGTTATCATATGCGTGTGGCGCGCTCTAAAAATCCGGACGGTCCGTACTATGACGCCGCAGGCCATAACATGCTTGATGCCAAAGGAAAAGACGGCAGTTTCTTTGACGACAAAGCAATTGAACCGTACGGGGTCAAACTCATGGGCGGCTACAGCTTCGCCTCACAATCTGAAAAAGGCACGGGCTACGTATCGCCGGGACACAACTCCGTGTTTTACGACGGGAAAACGAAACGATCATACCTCATTTTCCACACCCGTTTCCCGAACAGAGGCGAAGAGCACGAAGTCAGAGTACATCAGCTGTACATGAACAAAGACGGATGGCCCGTTGCAGCGCCATACCGCTATGCGGGAGAACCGGATACACACATTCCGGCGGCCGCCGCATCCGGAGCCTACAAACTCATCCAGCACGGAAAAGACATCACAGCTACGATCAAAACCCCAAAAAACATCCAGCTTAACAACGACGGCACCATTTCCGGGGAAATGACCGGAACCTGGACAATAACGGACAGCAGCAAAGCCCGAATTAACCTGAACGGCACAAATTATGGCGGCGTCTTCCTGAAAGAATGGGACTCAGCGAGAGAGAAAGAAGGTGTGACGTTTAGTGTGCTGAGCGGTGATGGGGAGGCTGTTTGGGGAGTGAAGTGACTTTGTAATGCATTTGTAAGTACTAGACTAGTTTTATCCAAAAGAGATATAATAAGTATGTATATGCAATTAACGCAAATCTAATTCTTAAACTTTAGTCCTTGAATAATGTTTTTAAAATAGGAGGGAAGTTCTATTCTTGTATACAAAGATCGTTTGTTTAATAATATTATACTAAATCCATATAACAAAGGAAGAAGAAAGCTAAAAGTGATTACTGCTTATGCTTCCCCTACTTTTTTACATCATGTACTATATGCACTTAATGAAATTGAAATTGAAATGTACATCGGTATGACTAAATATCAGCCAATAACAGTATGGGATCACAAAGAATACTTAAAAATGGCGAGTGAAACTAATAGATTAAGTGTAAATTATTTTTATGGAGAGAGACCTGTCCACTCTAAAATTATTTATTGGGAGCAGGAGGGATTATTTGCATCAGAACTAGCTTTTGTTGGATCTGCAAACTTTACTAGAAATGGCTATGTTAATTATAGCGAAATAATGGCAGAGGCTGACCCAATAGAAATAGGCAATATTTTTAAAGATGTTGGAGAGTATATAGATTTTAAGCAACCTAATATAGAAGAGTATATTACATTTACATATCAGTCTGATTTAAAAAGTTCAGAAAAAGAAGGGTCGGGGTTAGGGAAAATAGTAAAAGAAAAAGAATATAAACATTTTGATTTTCCGTTAACTATCAAAAGTGATAGAAGGAAGATTCATCAAAAATCAGGGTTGAATTGGGGACAGCGTCCGGATAGAGAGTCGAACCAAGCCTATATCCCTATTCCTAAAGAAGTTTATACAACTGACTTTTTTCCAGATAAGAAAATGCAATTCAATTTGATAACAGATGATGGAGAGAGTTTTACATGTGTAGTAGCGCAAGAAAACAATAAAGCTCTTGAGACACCAGAGGATAATAGCATACTGGGAAAATACTTCAGAAAAAGACTCAACGTACCCTTAGGCAGTTTTGTTAAGGTTGAAGATTTAGATAGGTATGGGAGACATCATGTCACTATATATAAAATAAATAATGAAACTTATTTTATGGATTTTAGCTAAGGGAGAAATATAATGATTCGATCTGGAATAAGTAAGGTTGAGAAGTTCAGCAGAGTCCTAAAGAGAGAATTAGCAGAAGAGGAAATCAATAAGATAAAAAAAACAGCTGAAGAAATGAATGAAAAGATAGGGCTTCCTAATAATGAAACCCGCCAAGGTTTACTGTTTGGACAAGTACAAAGCGGTAAAACAAATAATATGTTGATGACAATTGCTCAAGCCTCGGATAATGGCCATCGTTTATTTATCATACTGACATCTGACAACCTGTGGTTGTATGACCAGACCTTAGAGCGTGTTCAAGAAGCACTCCCCGGGTTACTTACTCTTGGAAAGGATTCATGGGGAATTGAATCAATGACCTCTAGAATTCAAACAGCGTTAAACCATAACGGAGGAGTTGTTTTAGTTACCACTAAGAATAAAAAAATATTACCTAAAATGCAGGAGTTTATTAAAGAGCACATACCCCGGAATACAAGATCAGTTATATTTGATGATGAAGCAGATCAAGCGAGCTTAAATACGTTTGCCAATACTGAAGTGCAGGATAAATTAAGTGAAGTAAGTGCTGCTATTGTTAACCTTAGAGATTTTTTTAACAATCATGTCTATGTTCAAGTAACCGCTACGCCTCAAGCACTGTTATTACAAGGCGCAAACAAAGAATTTCGACCGGATTTTATTGTGAAATTCAGTCCCGGCGCAGGTTATATAGGGGGAGAAGCGTTCTTTGAAGAAGGTGCTGGTGCTCTCAAGACATTTGCAGACTCAGAGATTGATGACATAATGAACGAAGAATCAGATATTGCTCCCCATACAAAGGGGCTCGCTATCCCTACCGGTTTAAGACAAGCCCTATGCACTTTTTTTATTGGAGCTTCGATTAAAATTTGCAATGGAGAAGGTACAAATTATACATTTCTTTGTCACGTCAGTCATAAACAGGACGACCATCGAAGGTTAGAGACGATGGTTAATGGCTTTATTACAAGTCTATCTAAGGCTTTACACGAAGAGAACCATGAAACAGAAAAAAATATTGTATATACTTATTTAAATGAAGCTTATCAAGATTTGCTGCAAACTAACAGCAGGACGCCTTCATTTGAATTAGTTATATCGGAGCTAGCTGATAACATAACCAGCACGCAGTCACAATTAATTATTTCGGGGAGTCATTTTAAAAAACCTAGATACAGTTCCCCATTTAATATTCTAATAGGAGGAAATAAATTAGGCAGGGGAGTAACAGTTAAAAGGTTATTAGTTACTTATTATGGACGTTCCAGCCAAGCGCCAAAAGTTGATACAATTCTTCAACATGCCAGAATGTATGGTTATAGAGAACGAGATTTAGGTGTTTTAAGATTTTTCACATCGTACTCAATAGCTGAGATTTTTACAGAAGCCTATCTTTCTGAAAAAAGATTAAGAACAGTAATTAATAAGGCTGATTCTAGTGACCTTCAAGCATTAGTTCTATCAAGGACAAAACACTCTTTGCTCAGGCCGACAAGATCGAATGTTATCTATCTGGATTCTGTATTATTTTATATGTCAGGAAAACGCTATTTTCCTAGAAATCCATTGGTAAGTAATGTGGGTTTGTTAGATCAGTTATTAGAAGATTATAAAGATCAGCAAGGGCTGGAAATGATAACGATTCAAAGATTGATAGAAATCGTCAATCTAACTAAGTCTAAAAATATTGAGGGCAGCAACTGGGATGATGAAGCAATTTTAGCTTGTTTGAAAAATATGAAAGAGATGTATAATAACCGTGGCTATATTGCCGTACGCAGAAACAGAGACATAAAAAAGAATGCCAGAACAATGCTGTCATCAGATGATAATTTATTATTCAATCCGCATGGTCCGACTTTAATTATGTATAAGTACATTGGATCTGCGAATAAAGGGTGGTCTGATGACAAACCTTTATGGGTGCCTAATTTAAGGTTCCCAGATGGAAATACCTATTTTATGTTTTCAACTAATGACATACCGAACGATTAAAAATGCTATAAAAGGACGGGACTGATTTTAACGATTGAACATTGATTAAAAAAGGGGGTCAGTCCCATTTTTTTATTTTTAACAAATGAAAAACTTGCAAATGTTGTCATTTGCAAGTAATGATTGTATTTTAGATGAGAAATGGAACTTTTTCCTCTTTAACTAACTCTTTAAAAGTCCATTTGGGCTCAATGGAGTCATATTCAATTCCAGCAAACGTTTTTAGTATCGCTTCTGCAATAATTTGAGCAGCTTTTGGAGGGACAGCCATGCCGATTTGCTGTCTTACCTTTTCTTTCTTTCCTTCAAATACAAAATGATCAGGAAAGGTTTGCAGGCGTGCCCGTTCTCTATTGGTTAAGGCGCGGGGCTCTTCCCAATGGTATACGTGAGTGCCGCCGCCCCCGCTTCCAGTCACCGTATAAGATGGTTCATCCGGATGAAGACGTTTATAAATCTGACTCATTCGGGCACCTTTCACTTTAAGTCGTAATTCTTCCGGGATGCCCTCATACCAAGCGTTCTTTCCGGGAGGAATATAATTCAGCATCTCAATAGTTTTTTGATTATGTTTCGTAGGCTCGTGATTTTCAGTAAAATCAAGAATAGGCGGATTATTGAGTGCGTCGTATGCAGTAACATACTGATTAGGAGTAGTAGGAGCAGGAATTTTGAATTCTAAATTCTGGTCTTTTCTGATACCTACTATAATAATACGGTGTCTTTTTTGCGGTACGCCGTATTCCTCAAATTTATATAAGTGAGGAGTGATTGTATAACCCATCCCCGCTTCTCCCAGTTCCCTCAATATCTGAATAAAAGCTTTACCTTCATTTGCACTTTGCAGACCGCCCACATTTTCAGCAATAAAAAATTTCGGATTATGATAATTGAGCACCTTTACGCCATATGAGTAAAGAGGGCCGTAATCTCCGCTCATTCCTTTATGTTCTCCAACTATACTGTAATCATTGCAAGGGAATCCAAAGGCTAATGCATCTATAGGAGGGAGGCTTTCTATATCCAATTCTTGCACAGGACCCTCAATTACTGACGGGTCATCAATATTTTTGCAGATATTTCTTCTGTATGTTTTACATGCAGATTCGTCATAATCATTAGACCACTCATGTTTTATGCTGTATTCATTACCGGAACTGTCAACGACACGGGCACTTGTAATTCCTAAAGACAGTCCTCCTGGTCCGCTGAACAATTCTCCTTTTCGGAAGATCATATAAAAACCTCCATTTGTTGATCTCATACACATTATAAACTATAACACATCTTAACGCTAAGAAGAGAACGTTTGTTTCGCGAATTTAAAAGGAGAAAACTTTTGTTTTAATAGAAGATTTAAATGTTTTCATTGAGGGAAAACTTTTACAAATCGGGAGGGGAATCGTATGGCTGACACTCATACAAAAGAACAAAGAAGAAAGAATATGCAGGCAATTAAAGCAAAATCAAAATTAGAAGATAAAGTATCCGCAGCCTTATGGAAGAGGGGGCTGCGATTCAGAAGAAATGTTTCATCTCTTTTTGGTAAGCCAGATATAGCTATTAAAAAATACAAAATTGTTATCTTTGTTGATTCTTGCTTTTGGCACGGATGCATCTCTCACGGAAATCAGCCAAAAAGCAACAAAGCGTATTGGGAGAAAAAGCTGAAGCGGAATAAGGAAAGAGATCAAAAGGTTACTTCCTACTATATAAAAAATGGCTGGCATATATTAAGGGTGTGGGAACATGCTTTTAAAGAGAATTTTGAAAGAACAATAGATGAGATAGAAACTTTTATAAAAACGAATATGTAGATAACTGATTATAAATTTTCCGGTGATAAACAATTCCTTTTACCTATTCATCCAAATAAACCCATAGTGTAACATGAAAATAGTCTATAATGCCCAAAATTTATAAGCGAGGTGTTTACTTATATTAGCAGAGATGAACGCATTACATTCGGCAAGAGCCGACTTTGCTATAAAACAAGAGCACATTCATGCCCTGAAACAAGTCAGACATGAAATAACAAATTTAAAATATGAGTTTTCAGATATCAACCATTTGATCAGTCAGCCTCATTTATCCCCGCATACGTGGAAAGGGAGCCATGCAAAGGCCTTTGAAGAGGTTCGCGAAGATATGGCACATGCCTGGGCTGATATCAAAAAGGACCAGGTGAACGGGATAATTGAACGAATTAATGAAAAGATTTCTATATTAGAGGGTGACGTGCATACACTTCAGCACAGAATACGATCAATTGAGAATGAGATCCGAAAACAAAAAGAGAAGAGATGAGGTGCGATATGGGACAGGAGATCAAGATGGATTTCCATATGGTAAAGCAGGGGACAAACTAAAGCTGTATCAAGCCCATTTTTGCAAAGTGAGGTTATGCCCTATGTGTGCGTGGCGCCGGTCGTTAAAAATTGCTTATCATAATAAATTGATTGTAGAGGAAGCCAACCGGCAGTACGGTTGCGGGTGGATTTTTCTCACGCTGACCGTCAGAAATGTAGCAGGAGAAGAGCTGAAGCCTAAGATTTCTGACATGATGAAAGGGTTTAATCGGCTCATGAAATACAAAAGGGTCGATACAGCTGTACTTGGCTATTTTAGAGCTTTAGAGATTACGAAAAATCATGAAGAAGATACATATCATCCGCATTTTCATGTGTTATTGCCTGTGAAGAGAAGTTATTTCGGCAAAAATTATATCAAGCAGGCGGAATGGACAAGCCTTTGGAAAAGGGCGATGAAACTGGACTACACGCCGATTGTTGATATACGAAGAGTCAAGGGAAGAGCTAAAATTGATGCTGAGCAGATCGAGAGCGATGTGCGGGAAGCCATGATGGAGCAAAAAGCAGTTTTGGAGATTTCTAAGTATCCAGTGAAAGATACCGATGTTGTGCGCGGCGGCAAGGTGACGGAAGACAATCTGAACACGGTGTTTTATTTAGATGATGCGCTTTCTGCCCGCCGGCTTATTGGCTATGGCGGCATTTTGAAGGAAATTCATAAGGAGCTGAACCTTGGTGATGCGGAGGACGGCGATCTTGTCAAGATCGAGGAAGAGGATGACGAGGTGGCGAATGAAGCATTTGAGGTAATGGCTTACTGGCATCCAGGCATTAAAAATTACATAATCAAGTGAAAGGGAGCAGGCCATGTGGCTTGCTCTCTTACTTTGTGGAACCGTTATTCAATACAAGCAGAAACGATGGCCGTAATGCCAAAGAAGTCCATTATCGCCTCTTTTATTTCAGGGCTGGCTTTTGAAGCTGCTTTGGAGACTGCTTTGTTCCAAGCGGTTTTTTTACTGCGGTATTTTTTCTTGTAATAATTGTAGTACTGATATGTTTTAGTGACGAATGTCTTTACTCCACCCAAGGCTTTTATTGCCTTTTTGATCTTTAACAATTTTGCAGGAGCGAAAGCTAGGCTGGCAAGTGCGGTACCAACAGCACTTATACAACCTAGGACACCTTGAGTCTTGAATGGTTTGTCCGATTGATGAAGCTCAGTTGCAGCGGCGTTCATATCATTGATTAGCGATTGATCATCGATGTTATTTCTGAACCAATTTAAAATTGCATCAGAACCTTGGTTGATCACTGAGTCAGGTATGTTTTCAATTGCGTATAATGCTTTTTGACTAGAAAGCAAACTTGAAAATTCTTTTTCGAGATTAGTGTCTCGAACTAATGATTGATTATTCGGTGATTCAGCGGCTTCAGCGGCTGTCGTTCCAAGGATTGAAAATAAAAACACTGAAACAACTGCCAAAATAATTTTACTTCTGTACTTTAGAACAAATTTCATATTATCCCCCTTTTTTACTTAAAAATACCTTGTAAATTATAAACCATTTTACCGCTTGATTCCATAGCAGAAATTGTGTCATGATGGATTTTGGTATATAAAGTGTTTAACAGAGAGAGTGAGGGAATCAGCAATGAGTGACAAAAAATATGAATCTATACACTGGTTTGCGTCAGTACTAGCGTTTTTTTTAATAATTTTGAATAGCTTTTTTATAAAAATTGAGGGTGTAACTGTTGGTATTGCGATTGTATACATAGTGATCATGGGAATTGTTAGGAGTACATGGAAAAAAGCTAAAATAGATTAAGCAGGCCTTCAGGCCTGTTTTTTTATTGCGGTGCAAAAGAGAGAAAATTGTTATGCATGAGTGAAAAAATAAAAAAGTGGACTCGGTGAAAGTCTCCTTTTTTGTAACACGCCTGACGGAAATCGAGAGATTTAGCATGTACACAGGGTTGTGTGTATAAGTGCGCCATTTTCCGTGTGTTCTATTTCCAAAATTGCCACCACTTTTTTTGTTTAGTGGCTGCGATCATTCTTTGTGTCTCCAGAGACTCCCGTAATGCGGCGGTGAGTGTCTCATGTCTTTCTTGCTGTCTTTTTTCGAATTGTTCCATCCGTTCTGCCATCTGGCGGTTGAATTCTTCCTGTCGCTTCATGAATTCAACCAAAGGATTGTCCTGTAGCGATGTAGCGGTATCCGATATGGTTAGTTTTGAACGATATAGGCTTGCTATGTGCTTTACCGTTTCGTCGAGTGAGTGTCCATTGATCTTAGTCATTGTACATAGATACTCTAAAGTCTTTACGTCATCCTCGGTATAGAGTCGCCATCCTTTCGAATCTTTATTGAACGAGTAGCCTTGTTCTTCAAGCATACTGGCATACTTGCGGACAGTCACCGGCTCTATACCGAGGTGTTTTGCGACGTCCTTGGACGATAATTTGACTCCCATATCCATCACGAATCACCTCGTAAAATAGGTTCGCTATGGCGAGGCCAGACACCTTCAAGTGTTGCACCCTTTATTATGTTTGAGTTGTTTTGAAAAGGGTGCATTTCAAAAGGAGCGCTGCATACCTAAACTAGAGGAAAAATCCAGTCATGACAGGGGACTGACTGGGTTCTTTTGTGTTTGAGTTTGTTTTGGAATTTAGGAGCGTTCACGGAGTGCCCAGTTATACGCACCAAATAAATTGGGGCGTATTGGCGGAAATGACCCGCAGGGGCTTTTGATAAAGAGGAGGGGGTAGTAATGCAAAAGATTGATTTTGAAACAGGGATGAAATATGTAAGAGCAACCCTTGGCTTTGAGGGTTTAGTGCTGACGGCAGAAGAGGAAAAGCTTTTAGAAAGGCGGTTTCATGGAGAAATCACAGAAGAAGAATACATAAGAAAAGCGCTGGAGCTGTCTTATTCCGGTAGTTCAAAATAAGGGATGTGAAGTTTTCGAGGGGGTGGGAAGGAGCCGAAAAAATGAATGTTGATAAGAAGAGGGAAATCCAAAGAAAATATAAAGAGCAAATGCGAAGGAAAAAAGTGACCTACACTGTAGAAGCAGTGGTTGTTACTGCGATTGTTGTGTTAATTATTTTTTTGAATTGCGTTATTAAAGAATTTTAGGGTAGCAAGCGAATAGGGCGTGAGTCAACGGTAACCGGACCGTAGGGAGGATTAAGGAGTTGACTCACTCAGCGCCACCCGAACCCTTTTAGAATGAAAAAACGCTACGGCTATATCTATGTCGACCGCGGCAATGACGGAAAAGGCACGTTTGAAAGAAAGAAAAAGAAAAGTTTTTATTGGTATAAAGACGTCATCGCCACAAACGGAGAAAGTCTGTAAGCGCAATGTTCCGGAGAAAGCCGGCAAAATTGACATTCAGCAAAGAGAGGAGGACAATAAAAGCAGAAAGGCGGGATTCATATGTTTAAAAAAATTCTTGCAGCAGTAGACGGTTCAGACATGAGCAATAAAGCCCTGGACGCAGCCATCCATCTGGCGAAAGAACAGCAGGCTGAACTCACCATTCTCTATGCGGGACGTGAAGCCGTTGTCTCCACATCAGCTTTAACCGGGATTGTCTATGTTCCGGAAAACTTCATTGAAGACATCAAACATGAAGTCGAGCAAAAAGGAGCAGCCATTCTGGAAGATGCCAAGCAGAAAGCGGCAGAAAGCGGAGTAAATGCGGAAAGCCTGTACGTCCAAGGCGAACCTGCGCATCAAATTTTAAACATAGCGAAAGAACAGCATTTCAATCTGATTGTCGTCGGAAGCCGCGGAATCAGCGGATTTAAAGAAATGATGCTCGGAAGCGTGAGCCATAAGGTCTCACAATTGTCTCCTTGTCCTGTACTGATCGTTCATTAAACAGAAGACCCTGCTGATGCGGGGTTTTTTTCATGAGAAAAGACCGCCGGCTTTCGAAAAATAGGGTGAAATCTTCCTCTGAATCAAGTAAAATGGCTGTTAGTATTTGTCTGAATAAACAGTCAATGATATGGAGGAAGCAAATCAATGCAAGCTGAACAAACATCAAATGCCGTCATCAAAATGGTCATTTCCATGGTCATTTTCGGATCAATCGGCTTTTTCTCGGAACATACGAATGTGCCTTCAATTGAACTGGTCTTTGTGAGATGTCTGTGCGCCTCATTGTTTCTGGGCGTTTGCTGGTTTGGTTCCGGACGGTACCGCACCGAACAATGGAACCGGCGGGAGGTGCTGCAGACACTGGCCTGCGGATTTTTTCTCGTGCTGAACTGGGTGTTTTTATTTAAATCGTTTGAGGAGACATCAGTGACGATAGCGATTTCCGTTTATCATTTGGCTCCGGTTCTCGTCCTTCTTCTGGGGAGCCTTATATACCGGGAGAAACTGCATATTGTGTCCGTCAGTTCCATCGTAATTTGTTTTCTGGGCACCGCTCTGATTTCCGGCATCAACGGAAATACATCATTTTCTCAGCTGATGGGATCGGGTATTATTTGGGCCGTGCTGGCCGCCCTTTTTTATGCTTTTACGACACTGGCCGGGAAAGGCATCAACAGTCTCAGTCCATATGCGGTCACCTGTTTGCAGACCGGGTTGGGCGTTATCATTCTTCTCCCGTTCGTCCGTTTCGGCGCTTTTTCTGATTTGTCGCATGTGAACTGGATCATGATTGTGTCGACCGGTATCATCCATACGGGAATTGTGTATTTGCTCTTTTTTGACAGCTTGCGGTTTTTATCCACCCGGTTTATTTCAATCATCGTATTTCTTGATCCGGCGGTGGCGATTGTGCTTGACACCGTATTTACGGGATTTCGCCCCGACCTTTATCAATCTTTGGGGATTGTGTTGATTTTTGCTGGAATGGCGCTGTCCCTGATTCGAAAGCAAAAAGCCGTGCCGGCGGAAACTCAGGCAGACAGCACCCGTATATAGGCGGCCGTACCGGCTGCTTTTTTTATTTTGGGGCTTTTCAGCCATAACGAAAAAGCAGACAAACAGATCATGGAAAAAGAGGATAGTAATTGTATAATACTTCTTGTGTTTACAATTTAAGAAATTAAAGGAGTGAAGGGCATGATAAAAAAGACGCGTCATCTCGCTTTCTTGGCTGCATTCGGATTTGCGCTTTGTCTGGCCATCGTATGTTCCGCATCAAAGCAGGCAGAAGCGGCAGCGGCTTATCCGGATGTGATGCAGGGACTTACCGGATTCGCGGGCAATGCGAAGGATCATAACGGAAAAGCAAAATCCGCCGTATCGGGCGGCCAGGGCGGCCCCGTCGTCTACGTCAGCAATCTCAATGATTTGAAAAATAATGCGGGCGGAACGGATCGCAAAACCATCGTCATCACAAGTGATATTTCTTCCCCGGGTAAAGCCGTCGTGACAGTCGGCGCCAATAAAACCATCGTCGGCTCTTATACCAGCCACAGGCTGACCAACATCTATCTGACCACCGGCTCCGGCTCAAACAATGTGATTTTCAAAAATCTCATTATCAGCCATAGTGCCGCCATTACAGGCAACAACGACATTCCGATGTACATAGCGAACGGACAGAATTACTGGATTGACCACGTGTGGTTTGAAGGACACAGCTACAATCCGAACAGCCACAGTGATTTGGGAAAGCTTCTGTATGTCGGCGCCAAAGCGGATTTTGTGACGCTGTCTAACTCTAAATTCACAGACCATCTGTACGGCCTGATTCTCGGTTATCCGAATGATGATAACGAAGGACGCAATTATATCGGCTATCCGCATATGACGATCACCAACAACTATTTTAATAACGTCTATGTGCGTTCACCGGGCCTGATGAGATACGGCTATTTTCACGCGAAAAACAACTATGTGACCAATTTCAATTTAGGATTCACCATTCATACAAACGCGACTGTCTTCTCAGAAGCCAACTATTTCGGTAACGGAAATGAAAAAGGCGGAATGATAGACGACTACGGGACGGCCCAATTCACCGACACCGGTTCATTCCCGTCGCTCAAGGCCCCGAAATCACCGCGCACCAGCTGGAATCCGAGATCAAATTACAGCTACGGCACCCTCTCAGCCCAGGACGCCAAAAACTTCGCCCAATCTTACGCGGGAGCGCAAAATACAAATCTCCGCTATCCATAATACGAAAAACCGCCGGCAGCCGGCGGTTTTTTTATATGAATAAAAGGTTCAAAATCCCTATAATCCTTAAAATAACCTTAAATACCTAGGAAAATATTGATAAACAATTTCAATAATATTACTATTGTTAAGCCTATATTACAAAAGAAGGAGGAGAACCTATGAAAATAGGAAAAAAGAACAAGTGGAAAAAATGGCTGGCCGGCACTCTTGCGGCAACGCTGATAATTTCCATTGCGCCTGCCGATGTGTTTGCGGCAGAAACGCGTGAAAAACAAGATCAAGCGAAAACCGCCGCCATTCCGGCTGCAGACCCGGAAAAAGATCTTCCGGCGGAAAAAGCATCTGAGCAGATGCCTTTTGATCAAAAAGATATTAATCAAGACGGTGAGATCACGTCTGAAAGAACTGAGAATTCAAAGCTTTACTATGAAGGCGAGGGTGTGTACAAACAGGAAATCTACACAGACCCCATTCATACGAAAGAAACCGCCAATGCGGACTGGGAAGACGTTTCTCCTGAATTGAAAACCGGCTCAAAGGAAGTCGGAACGGAAAATACAGTGCTGAATTCCGATTTTCTGAAGCAAATGAAAAACGGATTATACGCTACATTTGAACACAATGATCATAAGCTCACATACTCATTAACCGGCGCAAAAGGCCCCGATCAGGCTGCAATTACTCCGACAGATGCCTCAGCAAAAGTAAGGGAAGACAGCAACGAGCTTACGTATCAGCAAGTGTTTCCTGCAATTGATTTACAAACCTACACATTTAACGAAAACATAAAAGAAGACCTTGTGCTTCACAAATATGAAGGCTACAATTCCTTCACCTTTCAAATCAAAACCGACCTTCAGGCTAAAGAACAGGAAGACGGCTCTATCGCGTTTTCTGATGATAAAGACAATGTCGTCTACACCGTGCCGAAGCCCTTTATGACCGACTCAGATCTCGACGAAAAGTCAGGTGAAGTCAACAGGTCAGAAGATGTCAGCTTCAAGCTTGAAAAAAACAGCGAAGGCTACTTGCTCCATGTAACGGCCGATGAAAAATGGCTGAAAGATCCCAAGCGGGTTTATCCGGTATCTATTGACCCTTCAACATCAGTATCTGTGTCATCCGATACCTTTGTCATGAGCGCGTACCCGACGACAAACTACTCTGCCGCTTCGCAGAAATGGGACGCCGGATTGAAAGCGTACGTGCTGAAAACTGGATATTATGACGGCACAACCGGAACGAACTACGCTTTTATGAAGTTTGATAATCTAAAGCCGATCAAAAACATGACGGTGACGAAAGCGACGCTCAAAGCGTACACAGCCCACTCCTATTACGGATCAAAAGCGACGGGGCTTTGGCTCGACACCGTTAACAGCAATTACGACAATGCCAAGATTACGTGGAAGAACAAGCCGGGCTCCAAAAACATCGGCAAAGCCGAGGTCTATAAAGGCCAATGGGCAAGCTTCGATGTCACCTCCGCAGTCAAGTCGTGGAACAGCGGCGGCGCCAATTACGGCTTTAAGCTTCACACAAACGGAAACGGAAAAGAGTATTGGAAGAAGCTGATGTCATCAGCAAACTCTGCTAAAAAACCATACATTGAAGTGACATACACAATTCCGAAGGCGGACACGCCGTCTGTCAAAGCGTATCATAACGGAGATTCGACAGGATTTTTCAATATCAGCTGGAAAAAAGCTGAAGGCGCCAAAAGCTATAAAGTCTGGCTTTATAACGGGAAAGAATATCAGGCCATTCCGGTCGGCAATGCAACCTCTTGGAGCACAAAAGGAAAAAACATCTGGCCGACAAAAGCGGAAATCGACTCCGGCAAATATAAGCTGCATACAGACGGAAAAGGCGGAAGTGAATTAGCGCTTAATCCTTCGCCGGTCTATAAAAACTCCGGCGGCAGCTATCCGGCAAGTAAAAATTACTGGGTCGCGGTCAGCGCGGTGTTTGACCAGGGAGAAGGCGCCATGTCTGCGGCCGCCAAGCCCGTCATTCCGAATATCGGAAGAGTTCAGAAACCAAGCACGAAAGGCGTTAATAACAACAACGCCACAGGCTGGTTTGATCTTTCCTGGAAAGCCGTATCAGGCGCAGCCGGGTATAAAATGCAAGTCTTTAACGGCAAAGGCTTTGAAATGCTTGACCTCGGAAATAAAACATCCTGGTCCACAAAAGATCAAAACATCTGGCCGACAAAGGCGGAAATCAGCGCCGGAAAATATGCGCTTCACCTGAAAGACAAAAAAGGTGCGGAATTGCCGATCAACCCAGGCCCCGTTTATAAAAACGCCGGCGGAGATGCGAACCGGAAAACCTACGGATTTAAAGTCATTGCTTATAACAAAGACGGAGAAGCGATCGCCTCACCGGAAGCGAGTCCGGCGCTGCCTGATATCGCAAAGCCGAAAAACCTGACAGGCTATGTCTATACGAACACGAAATCGAGCCAAACGGGTTATGTCAATCTCATATGGGATAAAGTCAAAAACGCCAAAGGCTACAAAATCAACATCTACAACGGAAAAGACTATCAATCATTCGATGTCGGGGATACCGATCATTGGACGACCCAAAACAAACACATCTGGCCTTCAGCCGATGAAGTGAAAGCGGGAAGATTCCAGCTTCACACGGACGGAAAGGGCGGCGAACTGGCGCTTGACCCTTCACCTGTTTACGATAACGCAAACGGCAATTACAAAGGGAAGAAGAACTATTCCTTCACGCTGACCGCCTATGACGCAAACGGTGACAGCCTACCGACGGCACCTTTTAACCCTGTTTTCCATGAAGGGGCGGAATTCCTCGGAACGGAAGAATTCTGGTCTATTATCGACATTCCGGACGGACAGCTGAACGGCGCGACGGGAAATGTCATCGTCAATGAGGAAGATATGTCAATCGACGGACGCGGGCCGGGGCTCGGGCTCTCCCGGACATTCAACAGCCTTGACAGCTCTGACCATATGTTCGGCCAAGGCTGGTATGCCGATGCGGAAACGTCGATCCTTTCTGAAGACGGCAGAGCCGTTTATATTGATGAGGACGCGACAACACATGTCTTCACGAAAAAATCTGACGGCACGTATCAGCCGCCGACGGGCGTTTATCTCGAACTGACGGAAACAAGCGATCAATTTGTATTAAAAACAAAAGATCAGATGAACGCTTATTTCAGCAAAAAAGGCGGAAAGCTCCAAAAAATCGTTGACGGACACAACAATACAACCGTATACGAATATAACGACAGCAATCAGCTGACCGCCATAACAGACGCATCAGGGCGCAAGCTGACATTTACCTATGATGAAAACGGCCATGTCACATCTCTTACAGGGCCGAAAAACAAAAAGATTTCATATTCATATGACAAAGACCTTCTCAAAAAGGTGACGGATACTGACGGCAGCGTCACAAGCTACGACTATGATGCCGAAGGGCGCCTCGTCAAGCAGTATTCCGCAAACAGCACGGATGATAAACCGCTGTTCACTGAATACCAATACAGCGGCCACCGTCTGGCCAAAGCCGTCAATGCGAAAAAAGAAACGTACGACTACAGCTATGACGCGGACAAAAAAACGCTGCTCATGACGCAGCCGAACGGCCGCAAAGTGCAGTACGGCTATAACGAAGCGGGCAACCCGATTCAGATGATCGATGATGCCGAAGGGCTGAAAATCACGACCAACACCGTATACGAAGGCAACAACGTCATTCAGGACACCGATCCGAACGACGCGGATGCGGGCAAAGCGACAGAAAGCTATCAATATGATAAAGACGGCAACGTCACAGCCGTAAAAGACAACTACGGCACCGAAACGTATCAGTACAACAAAAACAATGACGTAACGAAAATGAAGGACACCGAGGGGAACGTCACTGACATTGCGTACGACGGACTTGATGCCGTTTCTGAAACGGATCAAAGCGGAAAATCCTCATCCGCCGCCGTGTATGACAAGTACGGAAATCTCATTCAATCAAGCAAAGAGCTGGCAGCTTCGGCAAGTCTGCTGAAAGACGGCAGCTTTGAAGGAACAAAGCTGGGCTGGAATCTCACCGCTACGAGAGACAGCGGAAGCATCGCGTCTGTCAAAGGAAGAAGCGGCGCGCTGTCCGGACAAAAAGCATTGGAGATCTTGTCACAATCCGCTTCAGCCGGAACGGAGCACGGCCATGCGTCCGCAACGCAGGAAGTGCAGCTTGAGCCGAATACGACGTATACACTCAGCGGCCAGATCAAAACGGATCTGACAAAGGCAAGAGCGTATTTCAACATTGATCTGCGTGACAAAGACCAAAAACGCATTCAATGGATTCACAATGAATCAGGCGCATTAGCCGGAAAGAATGACTGGACGAAACGGCAGATCACCTTTACAACACCGGCCAATGCAGGAAAAGCCATCGTCTATATGGAAGTGGATCATAACGACAAGGACGGTAAAGGAAAAGCGTGGTTTGATCAGGTTCAGCTGGAAAAAGGCGAAGTCTCTTCAAGCTATAACCCGGTGCAAAACAGCAGTTTCACGGCCAAAACAGATGGCTGGAGCACAAGCGGAGCCGCCGCTGACCTTGATGAAGGCTTCGATGATGACAGCTCATTAAAAGCGTCCCGCACAAATGCATCACAAGCCAATGCGGCCGCAAAACAAACCGTTACATTAGGCCAAAGCGCGGACGATAAGCCGGTATATATCACGCTGACAGGGATGTCCAAGGCTGACGGCGTAAAATTTACGAACGACAATGATTACGCGCTTCAGGCTGACGTCACTTATGCGGACGGCACGACGGGCGTCTACACCGCTAAATTCCCGCAGGGGACACAGGAATGGAACCGGGCGGCGGCAGTCATTCCGAAAACAAAGCCGATCAATAAAATCGAACTCAGCATTCTGTTCCAAAAAAGCGCCACAGGAACGGCGTGGTTTGATGATATCCGTTTAATCGAAGGAAGCATCCTGACGAAAAACACCTATGACGAAAAAGGAAACTACGTCACAAAAGAAGAAGACGAACTAGGGTATGCAAGCACTGCTTCATATGACGAGACTGGAAAGAAAATGTCTGAAACCGACGCGAAAGGCGAAACAACCGCCTACGAATACGATCAGGCCGACCAGCTGACAAAGCTGACCTTGTCAAACGGCACATCCATCCTTCACAGCTATGACAAGGAAGGAAATGAGCTGACAAAAACGATTCGGGCCGACGCGGACCAGACCTATCAATATGAATATGACGTCATGGGCAAGCTCGTCAAAACAACCGACCCGCTCGGCAATGTACTGAAGAGTGAATATGACGCCAACAGCAACTTGACGAAAACCGTTTCCGCCAACGGCAATGAGGTGTCGCTGACCTATGACGGCACCGACCGGGTTAAGTCAAAAGCGTATAACGGCACTGAAAAATACAACTTTACCTATGACAAAAACGGCAATGAAACGTCGGTCACAAACAAAGAACAAAATACAACGAAAAAACGCACCTTTGACAACAAAAACCGCCTGACCGAATTAACCGACCGCGGCGGCAGCCAAAGCTGGACGTATCCGGCTGATTCGGATAAGCTGAAAACTTTCTCATGGAGCCACGGCGGCCAAAAAGGAACAAACAGCTTTACGTACAACAAACTTGATCAAATGATTGAAATGAAAGACGGCACTTCAGCCTATACATTTGATTATGATGAAAACGGCAATGTCCAGACATTCATCAGTGGAAATGAAGTCGGCACGAGCTTCTCATATGATGAGCGGAATCTTGTCAGCTCTCTTCATATCGGAGCGAAAAACGGCGGCAGCATCTTCCGGGAAAGCTATGAATACGACGCCAACGGCAACCGCACGGTCATCGACAGCTCAGCGGGCGGAAAGGTGCAGTACGAATACGGCAAGCTCAACCAGCTCGTCAAAGAAACTCATGAAGACGGCACCGTCATTCAATATACGTACGACGGCTTCGGCAACCGGACAAACGTCACCACCACAAAGGACGGCGCAAGCAAATCAGTCAACGCTTCCTTCAACATCATGAACCAGCTGACGAAGGTGAATGACGAAGACCTGTCCTACGATAAAAACGGCAACCGCACATCCGACGGCAAATACACATATACGTGGGACGCGGAAGACAACCTGACCGCCGTCACGAAAAAAGGCGAAGACAAGCCGTTCGCAACATACAAATACGATGAAAAAGGAAACAGAATCCAAAAAACCGTCAACGGAAACGTCACGAACTACTTCTACGACGGAGACAGCTTGAATGTCCTGTATGAAACAGACGCCGACAACAACGTCACTAAATCATACACGTACGGTGACAGCGGCCAGCTGTTATCCTATACAAAGAACGGCAAGAAATATTTCTATCACTACAACGCACACGGCGACGTCATCGCCATCTCAGACAGCACCGGAAAAACCGTTGCCAAATATCAATACGATGCATGGGGAAATCCGACAAAAACCGAAGCGAGCGACGAAGTAAATGACAACCGCTACCGCTACGCAGGCTACCAATACGACGAAGAAACCGGCCTGTACTATCTCATGGCCCGCTACTACGAACCAAGAAACGGCGTGTTCTTATCACTAGACCCAGACCCGGGCAGTGACGGCGATTCGCTGGATCAGAATGGGTATGCATACGGAAACAACAACCCAGTCATGAACGTCGATCCGGATGGGCATTGGGTGTGGCTTGTGGTAAATGCCGGATTTGCAGCCTATGATGGATATAAAGCATATAAATCAGGTAAAGGATGGAGAGGTGCAGCCTGGGCTGCAGCTTCGAACTTTGGGCCCGGGAAAGTGTTTAAAGGTGCTAAGAAGGCTTTGGGATTTGCGAAGGCCGCCAAGAAGTATTTAAAACCTGGTAAATACGCTAGAAGGTCAATTCCTGCAAGAAGTACAAGTAGCAGGTTAAATAAAAAGGAAAGAAGAGTATTAAACAAAATTGGGAATAAATATGGCTGTCATACTTGTGGTAGAAGGCACCCTGGAACTAAAAGCAGAAATTGGATTGCGGATCACCAACCAGTATCAAAATTAAGGAAGAAAGGCCAGCGACAAAGGCTATATCCTCATTGTCAAACTTGTTCACGAAAACAAGGAGGATATACTAGTGCTATTCTGAGAAAAAGACATCAACGGAGGTGAGGATGTTGGGTGGAAAAAAAGAAGCCATTCTCGCATTGCTTAACGATTCATTCAATAAGGAAGAGTTTCCGTTTCTTGATAATGAGAATTTTGACTTCGCAAAAGGGAAGCTTTCGATTTTTATTGAAAGAGATAACTGGCTTTTAACGTTCCAGCTGTTTGGATTGTCGAGATTGGGACCAGCTATTGATTTTTATGCGGTGGGTAATCAATTAACAAATAATGAAGTAAGTTTTTTAGATGATGAACCGTTTTTATTTGCAGATGAAAAAGGAAATTTGCTGGAATTGGAAGATATAGAATCGGGTTTTACAAGTAAACAAATCAATGTGTCTCTTAGAGAGAAAACATTTCAATTTTTTATTGAGCAGGAAATAAAAGATAAGATTTCCCCAAAGAATGAATGGATTACATGTTTGAGGCATATGACCAAAAATAGATTATTTCTTGACACACTTTGGCTGACGAAACAAGAACAACTGGAAATAGCGGGTCTCTCTTCGGAGTATGAACAATTGTATTCAACAGAATTATGGATGCATCCAGAAGGAGAAAAAGATTTGCCTAGTTTGTCTCCTTTCTTTCAATCAATTGCCGAAGCAATTTCCCGTCAAGAGATAGCATATATTCAAAAACATGATGATGGTAACACAGAGTGGCCAAAATGGGCACACACAGATTCTGTTCAATACTTTTGAAGATATTATAGACATGCAGTAATTGGAAATAATCCGTTATATATTAAATAAATTATTATGTGGAAGATAAAATATAAAAATAATTTAATAAGGAGAATGAATTTTGATTAAAAGTAAAGAAATTCTTAGCCTATTAGATGATGAATTTAGTGAATTAAACCGACCAATTTTTGAATGGCGTGAATCTAATTATGTTGGGAGTAAATGTACCTTATTAAGATTAAATGATGACAATTGGTTACTGGCAATTCATTGCTTCGAAGTAGATTCTAAAGGACCTTTTCTGGCTATTCATACCTATAGTAACTGTTTTTCAGACAACTACAAATCGATAATAATTGATGACTTCGCCTTAAAGACTGAAGCAGGTGAGAAAATAACATATAGTGAAAGTGATTTTCAACAATTAAGCGAAGTAATGGAAATTGAAATTAAAGAGTCTCGTTATTGCGTAAATATTCACCAAAGAAATGAATTCCAAAAGAGTACAAAAGAAAGGGCTTGGAAAACTTATTTCAGGAATTTGTTTGAGGATGCTTCTTTTAGAGAGGCGCTTTGGATAAAGCCAAAAAAACTATTAAATATACTGGATCTAAAAAGCGAAGCAGAAGGAGTATTCGAAACAGAGGATTGGGAATATCCTGATTACCTAACAGATCCAAGCCAATTAATTTCTTTTCAATCATTTGCGCAATATCTTGAAAAAGGCGCAGGTTCAGTTGATGTAGGTGATGTAAATAATAACTGGAGGGAGTGGGAGGATTACGATATTGAGTAGTTGATGAAGGAAACCTTTTTAACCTCTGGGCGTACAGAATTCAGACACGATATTATTCAGGGAATGAGCGGTATGAAATAGAAAAGAAAGAAGGCCGTTCTATTGGGATATTGGGAAGAAGAATATAAAAACAAGAAAGTTTTACTTAGTGATGAAGGCTTAGATATATGTTTTGATGCTGTAGAGAAATTTTGTGAATTATATAAGAGGGAGCTGGATAGAGAACCGATATTAGAAGAATTCTTAGCAACTTTAGTTACCGTAATGAATACAAATGGAGATTCTTCTTTCACAGAGTTAGTTGATAAGCGAATAGTAGAAATAAAGCCAACGACCAGGAAAGTGAAACCAATAGCTAAAGTAACACCGGGAGCTGTTATTCAAATACCTTTGGATAAGATCGGGAAGTATACTTATGCTTGGGTCATTGAAGGTGATCTATCAAAAAATAAAGACGATGACATTCTTATTCAGTATTATAATATTTTCACTGAAAATACACTTAGCAGAGAAGAAATCATTCGTCTAATGAAAGAAGAAAATAAGAAAATATTTGCGGCTAATACCGGGCACACAGGTTTTCTGCAAGGAGATTGGAAAGTAATATCCAAGATGCCTCAAGAGATAATAGAGAAAAACAGTCATTCTCAATTGAAATTTGTTTTATATGAAGACGGTAAATATCTCATAAGTGAAGGCGATTCATTTGCATCAGAAGATGAATTAGCAGAGGCAGATGAGAAAACAGGCAAGGACATCCCTAACCCATTAGGTATATTTGGACATTCATCTGTAGAATCTATTCTCTATAAATATTTTGCAGGAATGTCAATGGAAGAAATCATAAAGAATGAATTGTAAAAGACTGATTCCTTACATTCTTGCAATTAATGTTAAAGGATACTTACTGTACAGATACTGACAGTAGTAAATGTTTTGAATGCTGAACGAGACATAATATGAAAAAAATCAATCTCAACTCTATTACACAAAAAGAAATCTTACAAATAGAAAAACAATTTGAACGAATCGCATTAAACAAAATAGAAAACAATCAAGAAAAGTTTAGAAAAATGGGATTGAAAATTGAAGCTGCTTTTGGAAGAGTCGGAGACGAAAAAGTAATAGGAAACGAAGTACAGCCCTCAGATTGTTTTGAGAATAGTTATAACTCATTAATATTTTTTTCTGTAGCTTATTTGGATGGTACCGACTTTCATGATAATGAAGATGGCTATTGTATAGACCATTTAGATATATGGATTTGTGAAAGAAGGTTGTTTTCGGGGAAAGTGGGATATTTAACAGATTTAGAAAGTGAAGAGGAAATAGCAAAAGAAATCCAAGATAAGATAAATCAATTGTTTTTAGAAGCTACAGATATAATAAAAATATTAAAAGAGTAATTTATGGCTTCTTTTAGTTATTTTTAGAGAAGAGATTTAGAGAGGTTACCAACCTCTCTTATCTTATATGATAAAAACCAAACTACACACGGAACACGTGGGAATAACATATCGCTGAGACGAAGTAAAAGACAAGCGCTACCGCTAACAGGCTACCAATACGACGAAGGAACTTATTCTATCTCATACGATTTACAGTGTATAAAAGATAGAAGGAGAGAATTAAATGTACTATTTTTATGAAATATCAACTCTCAATGACTATGATTCGGTTGAAAAAGAGTATAAAACAATAGAGGATTTAATATTTGTTATATTAAAAAATATGGAAAATAAACAATACGCAATGTATTCTTACTCTGTTTCAAATAAAGATAGTGATACTTGTATATTCTCAGCGAGCTTAAAAACAAATACTTTGTTTAATAAAAAAATCTCATTTATAAAAACCTCAGCAGAAGAGTACAAAAATACAATAATTGCGCATGAAAATATAATCTTATTGGAAAAAGATGTTGAGTTAAAAGATATATTAAATGGAGCCCCTTTAGCAGAGAAAACAATTATTAAAGATTTACTGGATTATGTTCTTTATCATATAGAAATAACAGATTCCGAGACAATCAGAATAGGATCTAGACATAAGGAAAATATTATAAACATTATTAAATAATGGCATTAAATAAAAAATAGATGAGCCTGTTGATCATCTTTTGGTTAACAGGCTTTTTAAAAAAAATTATAGATAATAAGTGGGTAGGTGATTAGAACTGAGACAGTAAAAGGTGACAATCGATTTAAACTTAGCTTGAATTCCAGAGCGTCATTCAAATCATTTACTACTAAATTAAAGCTATTAAGTAGAGAACGAGGAGACAGCATGGCCAAAATCGGAGACGGTTGTCTGGAACTTGAAATAACACCGAGAAGGTATCATGAGGCGAAGGATGATCCATTTATCTCAACAACGTTTGAACTGTTGGAACATAATAAAGCAATCGCCCGCGATTACTCTGCCGTTTTATTAGAAAGTGAATATAAAATGCTGATATCAGATATTGAAGCATTATCAGCAGGCAATCAAGACAGGATACGTTTAGAAACAATTGAACCATTTTTTATCCTAAGTATTGATAAAGAAAACGAACATTACAGATTTATCATTAGATTTATGGAGAATCATTCAAATACAACCTTCTATAAATTGAACTGTAATGAAGAAAAGCTAGAAATTTTCGTGAAGACTTTAAAATCAGATCTCAAAGACTCCAAAACTTTATTAGGGAGATAAACGGTGTACAAGACAATTAATGAATGGGTAGATTATATAGACGGAGGGTGCGCTGTCCTTCATTTTGACTTTCATGTGTTTAAAAAAGAGCTTTCACTTAAGATTCAGGTCGTTGAAAATAAAGCCGAATGTACGCATAACATTCTTTTTCAAAATGCAGCATCTGTTTATTTTAGTGCAGATATTGGTGATATGAGATTAGAAAAAATAGATCCGGAAGAATACAATTGGCAAGTATTTGAGATGAGTTACCACCCGGAAGGAATCGGTAATCTATCAAATGCTGTAATTCCGGAGTATCAATCAAATGCTAATTTTCTTATAAATATGAACAGCATGCTGATTGCTGTAGAAGCTGAAACAGTTCGCTTTGACGACCAATCATTTTATGCGTATCATCCGAAATCATAAATAAACAAATAAGAGAGGTTCCCAGCCTCTCTTTTCTTACATAACGAAACCGTTTACGGAGGTAAACATGAACACTCCTTTAAATTTACAAAAAGAATCATTGAGGGCTATAGGGAATCTGAATGTGATTAATCCGCTTAAATACAATTCGATTTATTCATGTGATCTAGTGAGTAAAGATACTTTTTCTCAATTAATGAATGACTTAGAGTTCGAAACAGCTCTAATAGAAGTAATGGCATTCCCTTCTTTTATTGAAGAATGGAAGAAGAAGGTTGAAAAGAAAATGATACATATGAATACTGTTTCGAAAAAGTTCATTCATATTGAATGTGCCCTAACCAAAGAACAATTGATGGCAGATCACTTATTAGATGAATTATATTTTTTAGCATCGATCAATGACTTTGTAGTTATAATAGCAAACCCTGCCAAAAATAAGTCCTATATGAACCTGAACACTCAAAAGGTTGATGTAACTACTGAAAATAATGAAAAAATCATTTGGTTTGAATACGATGCAGCAGATTTATATATCATTGATTAATTTAATATAAATTCCAGATTCCTAATCAACGGAGTGTTGCTGATGTTAGAACTTACCGCGGAGCGGGTTGGGTCATATAAAAGAGAGCACATCATCTATTTCAATGCGGGTCGGGATGATCAAGTGTTTATTGTGTCGGTGCATGATCACAAAGTAATATTGGAGGTTATGAAAGGCAGCTCTCTTTTAATCAAAAAAGAGTTACACGGATTTTCTGAAGATGCCCATTTCTATCTGGTTGATTCGTACGATGACACTATCGTGATCGTTTACCTGGAAAATCATACGTGTCAATTAGCCGTATGCTGCGTAAACAGTAATAAAATCAATCCGATTTGTTCTTTTCTATTAAGCGCCAATGTATTTCATCTGGGTGAGGATGGATTACTATGGATCGGATTAACGGACGAGGGTATGTATGATGAGAGAAACCCTCAAGGGAAAGCGATATTTGCTTTTCATGCAGAAGACAGAACGTTTTATTTTAAAGACGATTTTAAAGAAATGATGCATGAGTGCTATGCCGTACAATCGATCAAATCTGATTTGTATGTATGTTTCGAGGGAGAGGATTGCTGTATCATCGGGCATTATCAGATTGGACGGGACAGAATTCGTACTGTTGCAGAATATGTGCTGGACGGCGATCAATACTCCTATTGTGATCAGCTATCCGTTTCGAAAAAAAGGGTGCTGCTGATTCAGAGTCACGAGGATACCCTATTTGCATTTCATGAAGAGAACAAAGGCTTATCAGAGACTGACGTCATGATACACGGTATTGATAGAAAAGGAGAAACAACGTACAGAGCCGTACAGGACCGCATGTTTATCTTTCATGATAACGATTTATATCTGGTGAAGTATTGATTACTTCTATGCAGCATACATGCCGGCAGAATGAAAATATCCTGTAAGGAAGTGTTCAGTGATGAGAGAAAAGTTAATTGACAAGCTTGAGGAAAACAAGAGGCATTTTTTAATGAAACAGGTGCGTGCCTCGCTAAGATCTTGTGAAGAATCAGGGTTTGTTTATCAATTAGCTGAGGCAGAACAAAGCAGGCAGATATTTGAGACTATATTATCGAATTCTTTCCCAAGTGCAGTGCGTGAAGTTGATATAAGCGACAAGGAGACAGCCATATCGCTTATTTTAGAAAACATTGCGGATACGGGGGTTGAACGGATGAATGATATTGTTTATCTGTTTCATCCGTATAGTAATGAAGTCGGTGCTATCAAATGTGCGCTGAAGGATTGTGCAAGTCATCTGCACTGTCTCATGGATTTTATAGATTTTGAAGGCCGGCTGCTTTCTAACAGCTTTATTTTAGTGGAGCCGTCCTTCTCATTTTCTGTCTGTTTATTTCACACAGAATACGGCTGTGAGCTTGTGTGTAAACCGCCGAAAAGAGGTACAAGATGCATCCCTTTTTTATAAAGAACACAAAGGAATCGGCAGTCTTTCAATTTCGAATATATTCCTTATTTCATGAAGACAAAGCGTTGCCCGAACAAGTTTTTAAACAACGAAAACATTATTATCTATTCGAAGAATTCCACTGGGTCTTGTCTGAAGAAGGCTGGGAAATGCTCAAAAGTTTGGCGCATCATCATCACGATGAATTTATCTTAATGGCTGTTCTGACACAACCGGATGATATGAATCGGTTTTACGAGGAATTCGGATATTTTAACTGGTTAAAGATTCCTTTAAATATAACCGAAGATGAATATCTTTCAATCTTAACTGATTATCCAAAGCACAGTAAAAATGACAGCATAATGAATATTGCATCCCGCGTCGTATGGGCTTCACCGACTTTAAAGTGGGCGATTTACGGAGAGAGAGATTTTGAAATCTGTATTCTAGGTATTGATCAGGAGATTGCGGGAAAAACGTTAGGATCATGGAGGCCCTTAGACGACCGTGTTTTAGACTGGGTATCTGTTGTATTCCCGGATCAGATTGTTTCGGATGAATTTCAAAAAAAGCTCGCGGCGCATTATAAATACAAGGGGCAATGACATGAAAATAAAAATGAATAAGATAGTCGAAGAATCAGTAAAAGGATGTTTTTGTCATTTTGATTACTGCGGGCATCTGTATCTCGGACGGCATCAGAATGACGGGCTTTCGTTTACGATCATCGATGAATTAGGTGATATTCGAGTGATTCTGAGATGTTAAGATCCAACAGATATTCTTTAAATGATGACGTCATCCAAAACCTGAAATTACACAAAAAAGAATTAGAGGGTCCGCTGCCTTCAGATGCTGGGAGATTTGAAGAAGACTTTGAGGGGGCTGACTGCGCGGGGGATTTTTATGAGTATTTCGCGCTTATCTGCGGCAGCTTAGATTTTGTGTTGGCAGATAAACAAATGCCTGCGCGGCAGCGTAAAGCTTTATATAAATCCTTTTTTGAGCTGTATCCTCAATATGCGCAGCTGAAAAATGCTTTAACGGATTATCCGGAGCTCAGCCGGGAAATCGGGCGGCATGAACGGGTGAGAGGGCTGTTGGTCAGCATTTTAAACAAGAAAGGCAGGCTTCTGACGTGAAAGAACCAACAATAGCAGAATGTCTGAAGAAGGCTGATCTGATCCTGAACGGTCAAGCGGTAAGGGAAGAAGTGTCGGATTGGGCGCCTGAGTATGTGAGTGCAGATGATCCGGCGGTTGAGGATGAAAACGTTTGGGAGATGCTCGTGTATTTGAGCGGGTTTGATCTGAAAGATTCGCCTGATTCTTATCTGCATACGATAGAAGAATTAAAAGATTGGATGCAGACATATAAAGAAATTCATGGGGGTTTGTAAGAAAAATTCATTTGAGTCAGACATGCCAATTCAGAAAAAAAGGAGGCAAAAATGGAATGGCACAAACATGAGAAAGCAGTTCTGCTGGGGCCGGATTCGCCGGGTTGTTTTGAATTGACGGAGTTTACGTTCTATACCGGGTATAACGAGTTTTATGATAAAATCCCGGTGTTTGAGCTGAAGCTGGCTGATGGACAGTATGATGCTGTGCTGCGGTTTGAAGGTGTGAGTGCTGCCCGGCTGGATGATCTGGAGAGCATCACCGACATCCGTCTGGGTATCAGCCCGGTCGACGGCGGCTGGGAATCGATACGCTATTATGTCGATGACGGGGAAGGAAGAATGAGCTTCTATTGCGCCAAGTGGGTCGTGCTTGACATGAAGAAAAAGCAGTCCCCCGAATGGCCCGGCAAAACGTCAGGGTAAAGCGGCGGCATTTCGCGTATAATGAGGGGAGCCGGACAGAGAAGGAGTTTAGTCATGAATGAGTTTAATGAATATGCGATCAGCCCCGAAATCCGACGGGCGCTGAATGGCTTGCAATACACCGAGCCGACTGAAGTGCAGCGGCGCGTCATCCCCGCCGCGCTGCAAAAAAAAGACCTCGTCGTCAAATCGCAGACGGGCAGCGGCAAAACCGCGGCTTTCGGCATTCCGATCTGCGAGCTTGCGGAGTGGGAGGAAAACAAACCGCAGGCGCTGATTTTAACGCCGACCCGCGAGCTTGCGGCGCAGATTAAAGAAGATATCACGAATATCGGCCGTTTTAAACGGATAAAAGCCACGGCGGTTTTCGGAAAAGCTTCTTTTGATAAACAGAAAACCGAACTGAAGCAAAAAAGCCACGTCGTTGCCGGAACGCCGGGGCGTGTGCTTGATCATATAGAAAAAGGGACGCTGCCGCTTGAACGGCTGGCGTATGTGGTGATTGACGAAGCGGATGAAATGCTGAATATGGGATTTATTGAACAGGTGGAAGCCATCATTCAGCATCTGCCGAAAAACAGAGTCACCATGCTGTTTTCAGCGACGCTGCCGGATGACGTCGAGAAGCTGAGCCGCACATATATGAAAGACCCTGAATTGATTGAAGTAAAAGCGGAAGGCCTGACGACAAAAGACATTGAGCATTTTGTCACCAGAACAGAAGAAGAGGACAAAACATCTTTGCTGCGTGATGTCCTGATCACCGAAAACCCGGACAGCTGCATTATATTCTGCCGGACAAAAGAAAGAGTCATCCAGTTAACCGATGAGCTGGACAGGCTGGGCTATCCTTGCGATAAAATTCACGGCGGCATGGTGCAGGAAGACCGCTTTGACGTTATGAACGAGTTCAAGCGCGGCGAGTTCCGCTATCTCGTTGCGACCGATGTTGCCGCCAGAGGAATTGATATCGAAAACATCAGCCTCGTCATCAATTATGATATTCCGCTTGAAAAAGAAAGCTATGTGCACCGCACCGGCCGAACGGGGCGCGCCGGACACCGCGGCCGGGCCATCACGTTTGTGACGCCGTTTGAAGCGCGGTTTCTGAATGACATTGAGACATATATCGGTTTCCGCATCCAAAAGCGGGAAGCACCGTCAGAAAAAGAAACAGCGGAACGGAAAGCGGCTTTTGCGGAAAAATTGAACGCCCGCCCAGACGTCAAAACAGACAAAAGCGAACAGTTAAACAAAGACATCATGAAACTGTACTTTAACGGCGGGAAAAAGAAAAAACTCAGAGCGGTCGATTTTGTCGGAACGATTGCGAAAATCGACGGCGTTTCAGCCGATGATATCGGGATTATCACGATTCTGGACAACGCATCGTACGTCGAAATTCTGAACGGCAAAGGCCCGCACGTTCTTGACATCATGAAAAATACGACGGTCAAAGGCAAAAAACTGAAAGTCCATAAAGCCAAGAAATAAAAAAGAAAGCCTGCCGCGCGCAGGCTTTTTTTACGCCGTCTCCTCGGGCACAAACGCAAGAATGCCAATCCCGATTACAAACAAAATGATCAGGCTGAACACGGCGGCTGACGAATTTCCGGTCAGCTGGGCGGTCACGGCAATCAAAAGCGGGCCGATAATCGAAGCGAACTTGCCGAAGATATTATAAAAGCCGAAAAACTCATTGGCGTTCTGTTTGGGGACAAGCTTTGCAAAGTAAGAGCGGCTCAGCGCCTGAATACCTCCTTGGGAAGTGGCGACAAGCATAGCCAAAACCCAGAAATCAAAAGCGGAATCCATAAAATAAGCATACGTGCAGACAATCATATACACGCCGATTCCGGCATAAAGCATCGTTTTTCCTTTAAACCGTTCGGCCAGCCGTCCGTACAAAATCGAAAAAGGCGCGGCGACGACCTGAGTGACAAATAAAACAATCAGCAGATTTGCCGCGCTGATGCCGAGGTCAGCCCCGTATGACGTGGACATCGTAATGATGGTGCCGACCCCGTCGATATAGAAGAAATAGGCGAGCAGAAACAAAAACAGCGCCCGGTGCTTCCTGATCTGCCTCAGCGTGCCGGCCAGCCGTTTAAAACTGCTGAGTACAAGCCGCGGCTCCCTCTCGATATAATAGCGCTGGCGGACGCGGAGAAGGAGCGGGATCGAAAACAGCCCCCACCATGCCGCCGTAATCAAAAAGGCAATGCGGCCGGCAGCCTGGGCGGACAGCGGAATCACCTCCGCTTGTGCTGAAAGAATCACGGCAATGCTGAGGAGAAAAGGGATCGTACTGCCGATATAGCCCAGCCCAAACCCCCTGGCGGACACCATATTCATCCGCTCCTTTGCGGCCACATCAACGAGAAACGCATCATAAAACACATTAGACCCGGCAAAGCCGATCGTGGAAATCGTATAACAAATTAATAACAGCATCCAAGATTCGCCGGGAATCAAAGCCAGCGCGGCGGTGCCCGCCACACCGATCAGAAAAAAGAAGGCAAAAAACCGTTTCTTGCATCCTTTGTAGTCGGCAATCGTTCCTAGGACGGGGCCGAGCATCCCCAAAATAAAAGTCGCGGCGGCAATCGTATAGCCCAAATAAGCGGTAGAATCCGCCGCGCTGACACCGTTTTCCGCCGCCGCGGCTTTAAAAAACAAGGGGAATACCGCCGTCATAATAATGACCGAATAAGCTGAATTGGCCCAATCGTACAGCATCCAGCTGCTTTCTTCTTTCGAAAACCGTTTCATCACACACGCTCCTTCCCAAAAACCGGTTCTCTGCATTATATGCGCCGCTGCCTCATCGTTGGACAATGATTTCTGAACGGCGTTTTCTGATTGACCTGGAGATATTGACCTAGTTCAAAAAGGATGTAAAATCAAGGTGTAGCAGGTAAATGGTCAGGCGGGAGGGAGACAGAATTGAAGATTGCGAAAGTCATTAATAATAATGTTGTCAGTGTGCTCAAAGAAGGCAATCAGGAATTGGTTATCATGGGCCGGGGCATTGCTTTTCAAAAGAAAACGGGAGACCCGGTAGATGAAGCCCGCATTGAGAAAGTGTTCACGCTCGATAACAAAGATGTATCCGAAAAGTTCAAAACCCTTTTGTATGATATCCCGATCGAATGTATGGAAGTATCCGAAGAGATTATCAGCTATGCGAAATTACAGCTCGGCATAAAGCTCAATGACAGCATCTATGTGTCGCTGACCGACCATATTAACTTTGCGATCCAGCGCAATAAGAAAGGGCTGGATATCAAAAACGCCTTACTGTGGGAAACGAAACGGCTGTACAAAGACGAATTTGCAATCGGCAAACAAGCGTTGGCCATGGTAAAAAACAAGACTGGCGTGTCTCTGCCGGAGGATGAAGCAGGCTTTATTGCGCTGCATATTGTCAATGCCGAGCTGAATGAAGAGATGCCCAATATCATCAACATTACAAAAGTCATGCAAGAGATTTTGAGTATCGTAAAATACCATTTTAAGATTGACTTCAACGAGGAATCACTTCACTATTATCGGTTTGTCACCCACTTAAAGTTTTTCGCGCAGCGTCTTTTTAACGGCACACATATGGAAAGCCAGGACGATTTTTTGCTGGAGACAGTGAAAGAAAAGTACCATCGGGCGTATGAATGCACGAAGAAAATCCAAACATGCATTGAGAGGGCGTATAAGCACAAGCTCACCAGTGACGAGCTGCTGTATTTAACGATTCACATAGAAAGGGTAGTCAAATAAGCATAATGAAAGCGTTGGCATTTTTGTTTTCTTGTATTCACTTTTTTACATTCACATATGATCTTGTTAGGATTGTTACTGATAAGCAGGCAAAACCTAAATTACAATGAGCGCTGATCATTTCTGTTTGTGCTGATGGTAATTTAGGTTTTTTTAAGATTCATTATTATCATTATTCTGACCGATGTCCCCTTTTAACAGAATCATGTATGATCGATAAAGAAATCGTTTTCAAAGAAAGGGGAATGCCGACATGTTTTATCGTATGAAACGAGTGCTGCTGCTTCTTGTCACTGGATTGTTTTTGAGTTTGTGTGCGATCACTTCTACTGCATCAGCTCAAACAGGCGGATCGTTTTTTGAACCTTTTAACAGCTATAACTCCGGATTATGGCAAAAAGCAAATGGTTATTCCAATGGAGATATGTTCAACTGCACGTGGCGTGCAAATAATGTATCAATGACGTCATCAGGTGAAATGCGTTTGGCGCTGACAAGCCCGTCTTATAACAAGTTTGACTGCGGGGAGAACCGCTCCGTTCAAACCTATGGCTACGGACTTTATGAAGTCAGAATGAAACCGGCTAAAAACACAGGGATCGTTTCATCGTTCTTCACTTATACAGGTCCAACGGATGGCACTCCTTGGGATGAGATTGATATCGAATTTTTAGGAAAAGACACGACAAAGGTTCAATTTAACTATTATACAAATGGCGCGGGAAACCATGAGAAGGTTGCGGATCTCGGATTTGACGCGGCCAATGCCTATCATACGTATGCGTTCGATTGGCAGCCAAACTCTATTAAATGGTATGTCGATGGGCAATTAAAACATACTGCGACAAGCCAAATCCCGACAAACCCGGGAAAGATCATGATGAACTTGTGGAATGGGATAGGTGTCGATGACTGGCTCGGTTCCTACAATGGTGTAAATCCGCTATACGCTCATTATGACTGGGTGCGCTATACAAAAAAATAATGTACAGAAAAGGATTTCCGCTGGCGGAAATCCTTTTTTAATTAAAACGAAATAATCCCAATCAAAAGCGCCGCAATCGTCATCACAATCGTTGTCCCCACGGCCCATTTAATAGTGAATTTTTGATGATCGCCAAAGCTGACGCCCGCCATTCCGACCAATAGATAGGTGGATGGCACAAGCGGGCTGAGCAGATGCACCGGCTGGCCCAGCAAGGAGGCTCTTCCGATTTCAGCGGCGTCTATTCCGTAAGCGGAAGCGGCTTCGGCGATGATGGGAAGCACACCGAAGTAAAAGGCGTCATTTGACATGAAAAAGGTGAAAGGCATGCTGGCAATCGCAGTGATCAACGGCAGATGCGGGCCCATGGCATCAGGGATGAGGGAAACGAGAGAATGCGCCATCGCATCCACCATTCTTGTGCCGGAGAGAATGCCTGTGAATATGCCTGCCGCAAACACCATTGAGACAACGTTTAACGCATTACCCGCATGCGCTGAAATCCGTTTCTGCTGCTCTTTGACATTTGGATAGTTGATCATCAAGGCGATGGCGAACGCGATCATAAAAAGAACAGGGATGGGAAGCAGGCTGGTGATCAGCGCGGCCATCAGGGCGACAGTGAGCAGCAGGTTGAACCATTGGAGAGCGGGACGCTTCAGCGGCGCCGCCTCCGGATCAGAAGACGGCGCGTGTTCAATTGAAATGACACCGAGCCGCTTCCGTTCTTTTTTTCCGAGGAGATAAGCAACGGCGATCACCCAGAGAACGCCGGCAATCATAGCAGGAATCAGCGGTGTGAAGACCTCCGACGTGTCCAATTTCAAGGAAGCCAAAACCCTCGCCGTCGGCCCGCCCCACGGAATAATATTCATGACGCCCGAACCGAGCATCGCGATTCCCGCCAGCACCAAACGGTTCATGCCGAGCCGTTTGTAAAGGGGCAGCATTGCCGCAATCGTAATCATATACGTTGTTGTCCCATCTCCGTCCAGCGAAATGGTCATCGTCAGAACCGCTGTGCCGATGGCGATTTTTAACGGATCCCCTTTGACAAGCGATAGAATTTTGGCAATGAGGGGATCAAACAGACCTGAGTCAATCATAATGCCGAAATACAGGATGGCGAATAACAGCATGATCCCGGTAGGAGCGAGGTCTGTAACGCCTTGAATCATCATCTCGCCGAGATCTTTGCCAAATCCGCTGATCAGGGCAAACACAACAGGAACGACAATCAAAGCAATAAGAGCGGAAAGCCGATTAGACATAATAAGATACATAAAGACAATCATCATCACAAAACCGAGTATGGCAAGCACGATATGACCTCCCCTGTTCAACAGCTATTTCGGTAAGCGTTTTCACAATTTATTTCTGTGAAAATGGCTTATTTCAAAATGTGTATGACCGCATATGTAAATACAGACCTAAAATCCTAATGAGCGGATCAGCAGTTTATATGAAGAACGCCGCGGGTAAATGTGCTGTAGAATGTTTCGTTTTAAAAGGGGGAACTGACATGAGTGATGATCAAAACAAACGAGTAAATGAACACTCAAAGGACGAACAGCTGGAGCAGTACCGGTCTGATAACAGCGGCAAAAAAATGACGACCAATCAGGGGCTTCGCGTGTCTGAGGATGAACATTCTTTAAAAGCGGGCGGCCGCGGCCCCACGCTGATGGAGGATTTTCATTTTCGTGAAAAAATGACGCACTTTGACCACGAGCGGATTCCGGAACGGGTCGTTCATGCGCGCGGGTACGGTGTTCATGGGCATTTTCAGGTGTACGAACCGATGACGGAATATACACGGGCGAAATTTTTGCAGGACCCGTCCGTCAAAACGCCTGTTTTCGTCCGTTTCTCAACAGTGGCGGGTTCCAAGGGGTCAGCCGACACCGTCCGTGACGCCAGGGGATTTGCGACGAAGTTTTATACTGAAGAAGGGAACTATGACCTCGTCGGAAACAATATTCCGGTGTTCTTCATTCAGGACGCGATCAAATTCCCGGATCTCGTTCACGCCATAAAACCGGAACCGCACAATGAAATGCCGCAGGCTGCGACGGCTCATGATACGTTCTGGGATTTTGTCGCAAACAATCCTGAATCCGCGCACATGGTCATGTGGACGATGTCTGACCGCGGCATCCCGAGAAGCTATCGGATGATGGAGGGCTTCGGCGTGCATACGTTCCGTTTCGTCAACGAGAAAGGAAAAGCGCGCTTTGTAAAATTCCACTGGAAACCCGTGCTCGGCGTTCATTCCCTCGTATGGGATGAAGCGCAGAAAATTGCCGGGAAAGATCCCGATTTCAACCGCCGCGACCTGTGGGAAACGATTGAAAACGGCGGCAAAGTCGAGTATGAGCTCGGTGTTCAGATGATTGACGAAGAAGATGAATTTAAATTTGATTTCGATATCCTTGATCCGACGAAGCTGTGGCCGGAGGAGTTGGTTCCCGTCAAGCTGATCGGAAAAATGACCCTTGACCGCAATCAGGACAATGTCTTTGCGGAAACGGAACAAGTCGCATTCCACCCGGGCAATGTCGTGCCGGGCATTGATTTCACCAATGATCCGCTTCTTCAGGGCCGGCTTTTCTCTTATACAGATACACAGCTCATCCGTCTTGGCGGGCCGAATTTTCACGAGATTCCGATCAACCGGCCGGTCTGCCCGTTCCATAACAACCAATACGACGGCTACCACCGGATGACGATTAATAAGGGCCCCGTCGCCTATCATAAAAATTCCCTGCAGAACAATGATCCGTCGCCGGCTTCAGAAGAAGAAGGCGGATACGTTCATTACCAGGAAAAAGTAGAAGGCAGAAAAATCCGCCAGCGCAGTGAGAGCTTCAATGACTATTTTTCTCAGGCCAAGATGTTCTGGAACAGCATGTCTCCCGCCGAGAAAGAACATATCATCTCCGCGTTCTGTTTTGAAGTCGGAAAAGTGAACAGCAAGGACGTGCAGCAGCAGGTGGTGGATGTCTTCAGTCACGTCGACGCCGGGCTTGCCGAGCGTGTTGCGAAAGGAATCGGCGTGAACCCGCCGCCGAAGGACCGTGAATCTGATGAAACGTTCACTTCCCCGGCCTTAAGCCAGGAAAACACGGTGAAGACGGCAGCGACAAGGCAGGTCGCGGTTTTAACCGACCACGGGTTTTCTGATGAGAAAGTCAAACAAGTGCTTGACGCATGCAAACAGGCGGGAGTCAGAGCCGATATCATCAGCCCCGCGCTGGGAACTGTCAAGGGAGAAAACGGTACGGAGCTGAAAGCGTCAGCCACTTTCCTGACAGCGGATTCCGTCCTGTACGACGCTGTTTTCATTCCGGGCGGAAAACAAAGCACAGACAGCCTCAAAGCCCAAAAATCGGCTAAAGACTTCGTCAGCGAAGCTTTCAGCCATTACAAAGCGATCGGCGCCTCCGGTGAAGGAAAAGAACTTCTCGCCCTCGCCGCCGGAACCGAAAACGGCCCCGGCCTTGTTCCGGACGGAAACCATGAACAATTTCTGAAGGCCGTGGCTGAGCATCGGCATTGGGACAGAAACATATAAGAATGAAAAAGCGCCTTTTATGAGAGGGGCGCTTTTTTCTTGTGAAAGTGAAATATCTGAACGAAGCATTAATATTGGGAGAAAACGAAAATGGCTTCCGTGCAAATCCGTACCTTCCGCTGTCCGGGACATTCAGACAACAGTTTTAGAGAGTCAGGGCATTGCATTATTTAAAGGGTTCTGACTGATGGTGAAATGATCTTTGGTTTACTTCCGCTCTGTGTTTGTGTATCTTAGGGGTAGATTTTCTGGAGGAGCGAATGATAGTGAAGCCGTTTACCGAAAAACAACTCGAAGAATATTACCGGCGTGACGAAAACATGATGATTTTGGTGTTTGCCCAATGGTGCGTCAATCATGACCTTGATCCGATGGCCATTTACAGCAAGGCTTATCCCGGACAGCCTTTAAACGAAGAGCTGCAAAAAACGGCTGAAGAGCTTGTCGTGCCGAAGGAGGAATCAGAACCGATTCCTGATCAAACCGTTATCGGCGTTTTGGAGATGTTCGGCAACTCCGATTTGGCGGAAGCCGTTTATGAAGCCATTGCGCAAAGACCTTCACGGTAAAAGAGGCGTGGATTTTCCATGTCTCTTTTTTTCATGGAGAAAATGTGAAAGAAGGCCCAGAAACAATTTACTGATCTGCGCTGTCTATAGAGTGTAACCCGTTTTCAAAAAGGGAACGGTAATGAAAAGGAGGAGTTGTGATGAAAAAGGCATTCAAAATGATGGCGGCCGTGCTCTTAACCGTGCTGACAGCCGCGCCGTTCGGAGGTTTCGCGCCTTCAGCCGAGGCCGCGCAAACCGCAAAGCCTGTTGTCAAAAGCCATACGTATAAGCATGTAAAGCAGCTGACATACCCCGAGGTCACAAATACGGGAAACGCATCTTTTGAAAAGAAAGTCAATCAGGACTTCAAGCGCTATATTGAACAATCGTACAAAGAATATGTGAAAAACAAAAAAGACGGTGAAAAACAAGGCTACAAAGCGGAATACCAAACAGATTTTAAGGTGAAGTATAATCAAGACGGCAAGCTCAGCATTCAGACGGAAGACTACAGTTACACAGGCGGCGCACACGGGCTGACATCCGTTCAGACCTTTAATTACGACCTGGCCGCGAAAAAACGGGTCACACTCGATAATGTGCTGAATACAAAAACGAAAGCTAACAAAACGAGAGACTATCTTTACGGCTACATCAAGAAACATGACGATCTGTTTGACCAGGACGTCAAAAAACAAGAGATCATCCTGAATAGCGAAAGACCTTTCTTCTTTACGAAAAACGGCATTGCCGTTGTGTTCGGACAATATGATCTCGGACCTTACGCGGCAGGAATCCGGGACGTTTTCGTACCTGCATCCGTCTATCAATAAAAAAAAGCGATATCACTCCAAAATGGAGCGGTATCGCTTTTTTTCTTTTACCAGACAAACAATCCGACAATCGCCGCGCTCAATAAGGAAACGGCAATTCCGCTGACAAGCAGCTTCCAGACGTTTTTTCCGATGATGGCTGATTTTTCACCATCAAGCAGAGATTGATAAGATCCGTAGATCATACCGATGGTGCTGAAGTTTGCGAATGATGTCAGGAATGTCGTAGCCACGGCAATCGTGTGCGGCGGAAGTGAATTCAGCTGCCCTTTCAGATCGGCCATTGCCACAAATTCATTCGTCGCGAGCTTGATGCCCATCAGCTGTGCGACATACATCGCGTCATGTACGCCTAATCCGAGGAGGAAGGCAAACGGACTGAAGATGTATGAGAAAATCTTTTGAATGGTCAACCCGTGCATGAACAGCCCGAGTACGCCGTTTAACGCGGCCGTTAACGCCACATAGCCGATTACCATCGCTAAAATGACAATGACCATGTTCATGCCGACAAGCATACTGTTAGAAATCGTGGAGAAGAAGTCTTTTTTCTCCGCTTTTGAAGGAACGTAAATAATATCATCCTCTTTAGAAACGTCCACGGGATTCAGCATATTGGCGATTAAAAGCGCGTTTAAGCAATTCAGCGGGATGGCTGTAAACACATAAGTGGACGGAACCATCGTCAAGTATGATCCGATGATCGAGCCGCTGATGCTGCTCATGCTCATCAGCCCGAATGTCAAAAGCCGATTGTTGCTGACGGCGGCAAGCTGCTGGCGGATGACGGCTAAAGCTTCCGTATTTCCTAAAAACATCATCTGGATGGAGAAAAAGCTCTCCAGCTTCGGCAGACGGGATATTTTAGAAATCAGCCAGCCGATTTTATCAATGAGCCACGGCAGAATACCGAAATACGACAGCATATCAAAGAAGGTCACGACGAAGATAATCGGCAGCAATGCGCTGAAGAAAAAATCAACCGTCGGATTGGCCATGACAGACGGAAAAGCGAACGCAATCCCTTGACTGGCGCAGGAAATCAGCCATGTAAAGAACGCGCCGATCTTCCCGATGACAAAGCCGCCGACTTTTGTCCCTAACATAAACCAAGTAATCAGAAACTCAAAGACGAGGAGCATGACAATCGGACGCCATTTAATCTTCTTCTTGTTGGGAGAGCATAAGAAAACAACAGCCATGACAACAATGAGACCGACAATGTTCAATAAAAAGTACATGTGAGCAACTCCTATAAGGGTATTATGGAAATAAAAAAAGCTCTTATTCGTCACAAATTCCTGAAAGCCAGAAAGTGTGATAAATAAGAGCCAAAAGAAAAGAATAGACTGACAGCATCATATGCTTTTCACTCGTTCAAATTTATGCAAACTTTCTTGTAGTCTAGTCTTTTACGGCACTAGGTAGAAACAATCAGACCATATTACTGATCATATACAAGAATAACGATATTACATGAGATAGCAGTATTTTATCGTTTCAATTTTTGAAAATCAACCTTTTTAGATATTTTCAAAATAATAAATTTATATTATAAATAAAGAAAATAAAGGATGTGCATAAGTAATTGGATAATAAAGGTATAAAAGACTCCCAAAAACAGTTCCAGTTCATTGTAAAGACGGGATGCAGCTGATAAAATGGATCTGAGGGCACAGCCTTCAAAAGACGGCAGAAAAGGGGTCATTTTCGTGATCATCCAGTTCATTCGTTACAGATAATGAGAGGTATAGATGAATAGGTTAAACCTTCCAATTTGGCGAGGTTTATTTGTCTATGCCTTTTTCATTTCATCGGAATAACGAATGAATGAGGTGTTTTTTTGACGTCTATAAAAAGAAAACGCGCGGAATTACTGCAATCATGCCAGTCCGTGTTCAGGTGTCCGCTATGCCGGTCGGCCATGGCGGTCTCACAATACCGAAGCTTGATTTGCGGACAGGGGCATACATTTGATATATCAAAACAAGGATATGTGAATTTCCTCAATAAATCGGTCAAAACCCGCTATGACAGGCAGCTGTTCGAAGCGAGACGCGAGCTTTTTGACAGCCGGGAATTTTTTGGGCCGGTTCAAAGGGAGATCGCCGCCATCATCACCCATATTCAATCTCCGCAAACATCAGCGGCGATATTGGATGCGGGGTGCGGAGAAGGGTCTCATTTAGCCGCCGTATGCAAATGGCTTCAGCCTGCTTTTTCCGTGACGGGAATCGGCATTGATCTCTCGAAAGAAGGTGTGCTGCATGCCGCAAAGGCCTTCGGGAATCATATGGTTTTTGCCGTCGCTGATGTGGCGGATGCGCCGTTTGCCGACAGCCGTTTTGATGTCATAATGTCTGTTTTATCACCTTGGAATTACAAGGAATGCAGCAGGCTTTTACGAAAGGGCGGCACAGTCATTAAAGCGGTGCCGCGGCGTGATTATTTGAAGGAAGTAAGGGAATTCTTCTTCGGAGACAGTCCTCGGCGGAATGACACCGCCGATTCTGCGGCCGGACGATTCCAAGCGGGCTTTCAAACCTTTGAGCGCAAACGGCTGTGTTACACAAAGACTTTAGCGCAGCCTGACCTCGAGCGGCTTGTGAAAATGACGCCCTTAACATGGAAATGTACTGATGCCAGCATCCAGCGGTTTATCAGCCGGAAAGAGGCTGCTGTCACGATAGATATCAATATTTTAATCGGAACCGATCCGCTGTAAAACGGAAAAGACACGCTAATCGCGTGTCTTTTTTTTTATTTCCAGACTTCACCGGCAATGTTGACGACATGGCGCAGTTTCGCCCATTGCTGTTCTTCTGTGATCAGGTTTCCTTCCTCAGTGGAGGCGAATCCGCATTGCGGGCTGAGGCAAAGCTGATCCAGGCTGACATATTGTGAAGCTTCTTCAATCCGGCGTTTAATCGCGTCCTTGTCTTCAAGTTCGCCATGTTTTGACGTAATCAAGCCAAGCACAAGCTGAAGATCAGAGCGTTTGACATAACGGAGCGGTTCAAAGCCGCCGGAGCGGGAATCATCATATTCCAGGAACAATCCGTCAAGGTCAAGCCCGTCAAAAATCGTTTCAGCCGCTGCATCATAGCCGCCTTCAGCCGTCCATGTGGATTGGAAGTTGCCGCGGCAGATATGCATCGTAACCTTCAGATCGTCAGGGCGATCCTTGATGGCGTCATTAATGGAAGCGGCAAACAGCTTGCGCAGCTCATCCGGCGTCGTGCCGAAAGCTTCAATCTGACGAAGCCCCGCTTCTGATAAGAAAACGGCCCATGCGGTGTCATCGAGCTGAAGGTAGCGGCACCCGGCGTCATAGAAAGCTTGAATCGCTTTTTTATACGCTTTTGACACATCGTGCTGAAATTGTTTGTAATCATTCTGGTAGGACGCTTTTTCCAATTTTCCGCGGAAAAACAGCATATTCGGACTTGGGATGGTCATTTTCGGAACAGCATCGCCGGCAATGCTGTGCAGGAATTTATAATCTTCGAGCATCGGATGCTGAGAAAAATCAATATCTCCCGTTACTTTAATGCCGCGCGCTTTCGTCTGTACGTTGTGAAACTGAATGCCGCTTTCAGGCGTAAACGCTTCGACGCCGTCTAAATTTTCGAGAAAATCAAAATGCCACCAGGCACGGCGGAATTCGCCGTCAGTCACGACATTGAGGCCGGTTTCTTTCTGCTTTTTCACACTGCGGATGATTTCTCTGTTTTCGATTTCGCGCAGCTGTTCTGCCGAAATCTCACCCGCCGCTCTTTGCAGGCGGGCTTGCTTCACAGCCGCCGGCCGCAGCAGGCTTCCGACCTGATCCGCGCGAAACGGCGGGTTTTTTCTTAGAAGCGTATGCAATGGTTGTTCTGTGTTTTGCTGTGACATGAACGATTCCTTCTTTCCTGATGAAATATAAAAAAGCTCTTCCCTCGGATAGGGAAGAGCTTGCGTCCGCAAATCTCAACCTTATCTTCAGGATTTAGCACCATTCTGCTGAACAGCGGTTGCCGGGTATCATAGGGCCAGTCCCTCCACCTCTCTTGATAAGGAAATATGCTATTTTTCAGAATAAACTGTAATACTCTTAATCTTAGTATATTATCTTATATTGTCAATATATTTCGATAAATATTTTTATTTATCACCCTCAAATAGAATCATATCTATCACAATGGCGATCGCGAGACAAAGAACGATATCCTCTTCCTTTTCAATCTGCAAATGATAGGAATCGCCCCAGCTCATCCATGATTTGGTGACGGTCATCCGGTTTGATTTTCCGTCTGTCACTTGAAAATTCCGGCCCCACACATCGCCGGTAAGATCCCAGCCGAGTCCGGAAATTTCAAATTTCGGTTTGAAAAACGTGACTTTCTTGATGACTTGGCAGACGGGTTTGCCGCTGACGGAAATCTCGTAACGGGGAACGAGCGACATCAATTTCTGGTTGACGCTGGCGAGCGTGCGGCCGTCCAAATCAGTCAGCTTCAGTTCATCACCGAATGAAAACAGCTTTCCTTCAACATTGTAGACTTCTTTTCCGCTTTCAAGAAACACTTGAAAACGATTCTTAAACGTAAACATTCGCTCTTTGATGTAAAAATGGTACATAAAAAAACTCCTTTTTTATGTTGTACGAAAAAAGGAGGCGGTTGGTTTCATATCGGCCGGGTACATAAAAAAAAGGCTGCCGATTTTGCGGCAGCTGTCGTTTTTATGATAGCGGCATCCGGCGTTTTTGACGGATCGCATTTAAATCAATGATGTTATTCGTGTCGGCAGCTGTCACCAGCGGGCTTGTCTTTGGCGTTTTCCGGCGGTTGTCCTTACTGAAAGAGAAAACAAGATACCCTGTCAAAGCAGCAAAAATAAGTAGCATCATTTTACATACCTCCCAAAAAAAGTTTTGGTATTATTATTGTACGAAAAAACAAACGAAAAGTATTCAAACAATTGTCACTTTTTTAAAAAATAACGTCATTTTCCGTAAAAATGACTATGGGTTGAAGAGATTTTGCTCTTGTTGTGGTTCTATAGATTGTATCGGCTGATGAATGATGATCGTTTATATAACTTTTTCACTATTTTTTGTAAGTGTCTAATTAACTACTTCAGTGTTTTCGTTTGCCTTGTGTTATTCAGTACCCTAAAAAACCTTATCATATGCAAAATAACTGCTTCTAACAGATGACTGCGGGATGACAGCGCTTTCTTTATTTTTTTAAAGAAAACGAGATGTTATCTTAAAAAAATCGTTTGAACATTTTCCGCAGTTTTTTAAAAGGGTTTGATTTCGTCTCCAGAATACGCGGGTCTTTTAAGGTTTTTTTCAATTCTTTCGCTACAGTCCCTCTTGCCATAGTCTTCACTCCTTCTTTCCAATTCATACCTTATATACGGAAAGAAAGAAGGAAAGGTTTCATGTGAAAGAAAAAAACCAAAGCAGGGGGCTTTGGTTTTAAGCGCGCTCTTCAAAGAGCCTGGCGATTTCAACAATGACGTTTACCGCCTTTTCCATATGATCGACGGAAATGTATTCATATTTTCCGTGGAAGTTTTGGCCGCCCGTGAAAATGTTCGGTGTCGGCAGCCCCATGTAAGAGAGCTGTGATCCGTCGGTTCCGCCCCGGATCGGTTCGATAATCGGTTCGATATCGAGGTTTTTCATGGCTTGATAGGCGACATCGACTATCTCTTTGACCGGTTCGATTTTTTCTCTCATGTTGTAATATTGATCACGCAGTTCAAGCTTGATGCTTTCCTTGCCGTATTTGGCCGCCAGCGCATCGGCGGTTTTCTGCATATATTCTTTTCGTTCTGCAAAGCGGTCTCTGTCAAAGTCTCTGATGATGTACGACAGGGCGGCTTCAGAAACGTCTCCGTTCATGGAGAGTAAATGATAGAAGCCTTCATACCCTTCCGTATATTCCGGCGCTTCTTCTTTCGGCAGCGCGTGATGAAATTCCATCGCGATTTTTGAAGCGTTGACCATTTTGTTTTTCGCCGTTCCCGGGTGGACGCTTTTTCCGTAACAAGTAAGCTTTGCGGCGGCTGCGTTAAAGCTTTCATATTGCAGTTCGCCGAGGGGGCCTCCGTCTATCGTGTAGGCGAATGCGGCGTTGAAGCGGCCGACATCGAATTTGTGAGGGCCTCTGCCGATTTCTTCATCGGGCGTAAACGCGACCCGGATCGTTCCGTGTTTGATGTCCGGATGTTTGATCAAGTACGCCATTGCCGTCATGATTTCGGCAATGCCCGCTTTGTTGTCGGCTCCGAGCAGCGTCGTGCCGTCTGTTGTGATCAGCGTCTGGCCTTTATAGCGGGAGAGCTCCGGGAATTGCTCAGGCGACAGGACGACATTGAGTTTGTCATTCAGAACGATATCATGTCCGTCGTAGCTCTCAATAATCTGAGGATTCACATTTTTCCCGGTAAAATCGGTCGCGGTGTCCACGTGAGCCAGAAAACCGACAGTCGGCACGTCTTTATCCGTATTTGCCGGCAGAGTCGCCATGACGTACCCATTGTCATCGACTGTGATGTCTGTCATGCCGATCGACTTTAATTCATCTGCCAGCATGTTGGCCAATGTCAGCTGGCCGGGGGTTGAAGGGCAGTTTTCATTGTTTTCGTCAGACTGTGTATCGACTTTTACATAAGAGGTAAAGCGTTCAATGATTTCATTTTTCATACCGTCATCTCCTTTGTCTTATCTTACCATGCGCGGGGGAGGGATTTCTATTTCGCAACCGGTTTGAATCGAAGGCTCTGTGTTTTACGCGAATGAAAACAAATTATGAAGAAACGATGACTAAACGATTAAACTTTTTGGAAATGGATGATTGAGGAAGAAAAAACCGATATAATATGGTCAATTCATTCAATAGGGGAGGCTTTCTTCATGGCGATTTTAGTGACAGGCGGAGCGGGTTATATCGGAAGCCACACATGTGTCGAGCTGTTAAACGGCGGCTATGACATCGTGGTTTTGGATAATCTGTCAAATAGTTCACCGGAAGCATTGGAGCGTGTGAAAGACATTACCGGAAAAGGGCTTGTATTTTATGAAGCGGATCTCCTTGACCGTGACGCCGTTCACCGGGTGTTTGCTGAAAATGAGATTGAAGCCGTCATTCATTTTGCGGGATTAAAAGCCGTCGGTGAGTCTGTGGCTGTTCCGCTCCGTTATTATCATAATAATCTGACGGGGACGTTTATTTTATGTGAAGCCATGCAGGCACACGGTGTGAAAAAAATCGTCTTCAGTTCTTCAGCGACGGTTTACGGCGTTCCGGAAACAACGCCGATCACTGAGGATTTTCCATTAAGCGCGACCAATCCTTACGGGCAGACAAAGCTGATGCTGGAACAGATTTTACGCGATCTGCATAAAGCGGATTCTGAATGGAGCATTGCGCTGCTCCGCTACTTTAATCCGTTCGGCGCGCACCCGAGCGGGCGGATCGGAGAAGACCCGAACGGCATCCCGAATAATTTAATGCCGTACGTCGCACAAGTCGCTGTCGGCAAGCTTGAGCAATTGCAGGTGTTCGGCAATGATTATCCGACAAAGGACGGCACCGGCGTGCGGGATTACATCCATGTCGTTGACCTTGCCGAGGGCCACGTCAGAGCGCTTGAGAAGGTGCTGAACACAACAGGCGCGGATGCCTATAATCTCGGCACGGGAAGAGGCTACAGCGTTCTTGAGATGGTCAAGGCGTTTGAAAAAGTATCGGGAAAAGAAGTGCCGTACCGTTTTGCCGCCCGGCGCCCGGGAGACATCGCCGCATGCTTCGCAGACCCGGCAAAAGCAAAGGCTGAATTAGGCTGGGAAGCAAAGCGCGGGCTTGAAGAAATGTGCGCCGACTCTTGGAAGTGGCAGTCCTCCAATGTGAACGGGTACCAAAAGGTGTAAAAAGAAAGAGACCTTCAAATGGTGAAGGTCTCTTTTATTACGGTCATTATTTAATTTTCACTTCAACATCGTTGCTGAACTTTAATTTCCAAGTGCCTTTAGAGTATGCGTTTTTATCAACTTCAAAAGCTTTTACGTCAGTAACTTTAATGTTCGGGTTCAAGTCACTTAAAATTTTACTGTTGTCTACTTTTGTTTCTGTTGCATAGCTTGAAGAAGCATCAATATCTGAATCATAGGATGTTCCTTTAGAATCTACTAATTTCGCTCTTGGAATGGAGAAAGAGCTTAACGGCTTGTTTGAAACATTTTTAACTGTGTATTGAACAGCTACGATAACGCCGCCGTCAGCTGCTTTTTTCTCGACAAATTGAGAGCCTACTGAATCTCTTTTTTCCACTTTCGTAACAGTAACTTCAGTTTTCTCAGTCTTAACAGTGTCACCGATGTTATACAGTTTTTCCTTGGATTCCGCAGCTTTTGAAGACGCGGTTTTAGATGATGAAGATCCGCCTCCGCCGCCGATGTTTACGAGAATGATAATAACCACTACTGCCAGAAGCAATGTGATAATTTTATGTCTCATAAAAAAGTTTCTCTGATCTTTACCGCAGTTTGGGCATTTTTTAACGCCTTTAGCGATTTCTTTGCCGCATGCCTTACAAGACACCAGGTTACCTGCCATAATATTTCCTCCTATGTAAACTATTTCTTGAAAACTACATACTATAATGCCTGTAAAATAACCTATAGTCAATAATATTTTGAGAAAAAAAGTATTTTAATGATTTTTTAGTCATGTATTTTAGTGCCTTTTTTAGTATCGGCAGATCGTTCATATTTTTTATACGTTTATTGAAAAAAGAGTGGTTGAACATGTTCGTGATTTCCCGTATAATCTTGAAAGATATACAAAAACTGAACATAAAAAACAGTGGTTTTCTAGGGTTCCGCAATGCTGAATTGGTCTGGACCGAGAGAAAACACACAGCAGGTTCCTGCTGTGACACGTTGGGATAAAAGCCCGGGAGTTTCTGCTCTTTTAATGAAGAGTGCTCTCCCGGGCTTTTTTGATTTTATATAAAGGGAGTGTCTGGGATGAAAAAGAGATTGCTGGATGTGCTGATGCTGATTATTGGGGCTTTTATCTTTGCTTTGGCCGTTAATTTATTCGCCATTCCGAATGATCTTGGAGAGGGCGGGGTAACGGGAATCACCCTGATTTTGTACTATGTGTTTGAATGGTCGCCCGGGGTGACGAATATCATTTTGAACGGGATCTTATTGATTATCGGATATAAATTCTTAGACGGAAAAACAACGCTTTATACGATCATTACGGTTGTCGCCAACTCACTGTTTCTGCATCTGACGCATGATTGGCACTCGCCTTCACATGAACTCATTATTAATACTATTTTTGCGGGTGTGTTTGCCGGTGTCGGAATCGGGATCATTATTCGAGTCGGAGGCACGACTGCGGGTTCTGCCATTTTGGCGAGGATTGCGAACAAATATCTCGATTGGAATATCAGCTATGCGCTTTTGTTCTTTGATCTGATTGTCGTCTTCAGTTCTTATTTCATCATCGGTGCAGAAAAAATGATGTTTACCATTGTCATGCTGTACATCGGAACGAAGGTGATGGACTTTATCATTGAAGGCCTGAATACGAAAAAAGCGGTGACGATTATATCTGAGCATAAGCACGAAATCGCCGAACAGGTCAACACGCTTATGGACAGAGGGGTTACGCTGCTGTCGGGTAAAGGAAATTACACGGGGCAGTCGAAAGAAATTTTATATATCGTCATCCAGAAACAAGAGCTTTCCATGCTCAAAAAAATTATTAAAAGCTGTGATACAAAAGCGTTTGTCATTGTTCATGATGTGCGTGACGTCTTTGGTGAAGGCTTCGTCGATATCTCTAAATAAAAAGGATCCCTCTGCCGGCGCGGAGGGTTTTTTTCTTATGCCGGCAGAAGCTGTTATGATCCGTTTCCCGGGAAATAGCCTGAAAGCTGTTTCTTAAAACGAAGTGGATACAATCGGCCGGACGTTTTATACTGAAAATATGATAGAGCGATAGAGAGGAGCGCATATGAACCCGTTATTGGCAATTTACCCGAGGGCTGTGTTGTCTGATAAGTGCTGTACGGCGGAGGATGTCTTTTGCTTTTATGATGAGAAAAGGCGGGTCTATGTCGCCATTCCGAAGGAGGATATCACCCCGAAGGAGAAACTGCTTCTGGAATCACTTTTGACGCCCGCTGAAGAAAAAGGCGATTTTTTTCCGGAGACGGCGGCAGCAAAGAGGTGGCGGCGGTTTCTGCTGGAAGAAGGCCCGGTGCCTGATGTCAAGGAGCCTCGTGTCCGTTTTATCCATTATGACTTATTGGGAGAACGGGATTGGGGGGCATTTACGGAAGCGCTGCGCCATTTCTGGCCGGTTTCATATACAGTTGTCCGGACGGGAAGGGATCAAGGCGTGATTGTGGAGGAAGAAAAGCTGGAAGCGCCAGATTCGGATGACATCGCATCTTTTGTGAAGATTCTCGAAGGCGATTTTTATTTCAGTGTCCGTTTTTTCATCGGAAGGTATTATGGCGCGGGAGAACGTCTGCGCCTTCATTATCGGAGAGAACAGCAATATTGTCAGATTGGCCGGCGTTATCTCCCGCAGCTGAGCACGCTGACCGCGGAAACGGTATTTCCGGCCATGCTCACGGAAGAAAGCAGAGAAAAGCTCTCAGCCTTGCTTCACGAAGAAGCGGTGCTGCTGTTTCAGAAAGAACCGGAGCTGAAGCATACGATTCAGACTTTTATTGAACATAACTCGAACATGTCGCTCACATCGAAAAGACTGCATTTGCACCGCAACAGTCTTCAATATCGGATTGATAAATTTGCGGAACGCTCGGGTATTGATATTAAGACATATCGGGGCGCCCTGCTGGCTTATTTCATTTGTCTGCAGTATGAAAAATCACATTAAATGGGAAATGTGCACGAAGGCAGCGGACTTTTTTTATGAACATTGCCTATATCCGCCGCCGTCTGACGCTGTTACAATCCTATTAAAGAAAGCGTTTACAAAAAGGGGGAGATGACATGGCGGAACTTCGGCTGGAGCATATTTATAAGTATTACGATCAAAAAGAAGCGGCTGTCGATGATTTTAACCTTCATATTAAAGATAAAGAGTTTATCGTGTTTGTCGGTCCGTCGGGGTGCGGCAAGTCGACAACATTGCGGATGGTTGCCGGGCTGGAAGACATTACGAAGGGCGATTTCTATATCGGTGACACGAGAGTGAATGACATCGCTCCTAAAGACAGGGATATCGCCATGGTGTTTCAAAACTATGCGTTATATCCGCACATGACGGTCTATGATAATATCGCTTTCGGTCTGAAGCTGAGGAAGATGCCGAAACCTGAGATAAAAAAACGGGTCGAAGAAGCGGCGAAAATGCTGGGGCTCACAGAGTATCTGCACCGCAAACCGAAGGCGCTCTCCGGAGGGCAGCGGCAGCGGGTTGCATTAGGCCGGGCGATTGTCAGGGACGCCAAAGTGTTTTTAATGGATGAGCCGCTGTCAAATCTGGACGCAAAGCTTCGGGTGCAGATGCGGGCAGAAATTATTAAGCTGCATCAAAGGCTGCAAACAACCACAATCTATGTGACGCACGACCAAACAGAAGCACTGACGATGGCGACACGCATCGTCGTCATGAAGGACGGAAAAATTCAGCAGATCGGCACGCCGAAAGACGTGTATGAACATCCCGAAAACGTATTTGTCGGCGGGTTTATCGGCTCCCCAGCGATGAACTTTTTCAAAGGAAAGCTGACGGACGACGCCATTCAGATCGGTTCAGCCGCTCTCAGCGTGCCGGAAGGGAAAATGAAAATGCTCCGGGAAAAAGGGTATGCCGGCAAAGAGGTTATCTTCGGCATCCGCCCGGAAGACATACATGATGAGCTGATTGTGGTAGAATCCTATAAGAATTCATCCATCACAGCTAAAATCAATGTCGCGGAATTGCTCGGGTCAGAAATTATGGTTTATTCCCGGATCGGGGATCAGGATTTTATCGCCCGGATTGACGCCCGCCATGATATACGTGCCGGTGAGGAATTGACCGTCGCTTTCGACATGAATAAAGCTCACTTTTTTGACAGTGAAACAGAAATCAGAATCCGCTCATAACGCAAAGCCGGACAGCTGGATGTCCGGCTTTTTAGATGTAACAATTTATGACGCATAACCGATATAAAAAGTAAATAGAAGACAGAAAGCAGGAAAACGATGAAACGCATGATCATGTGCATGTGCCTTTTGGCTGCCGTGTTTACGCTTGCCGCCTGCTCGGGCCATGAGGCAAGCGCCGAACAAAGCATTCCGAAGGCAGAAGCGCACCACGATAAAAAGTCTGTAAAGCGCCAAATCAAAAAAGAGCCGGATACGTCCGCCTGGGTTCAAACGAAAGGAACGGCAAGACTGCCGATTCTGATGTACCACAGCATTTCTGAGGGAAACAGCCTGCGTGTGCCGAAGGAAGAATTCCGGCAGCATATGAAGTGGCTTCATGATCACGGCTATTATACGATGACTCCTGAAGAGGCCTATCTGATGCTGACGGAGGATAAGGAGCCGCGTGAAAAATGTGTTCTGATCACATTTGATGACGGCTATACCGACAATGTGAAAGCGGCTTATCCCATTTTAAAGAAATACAAGATGAAAGCGACAATCTTTATGATCGGAAACTATATCGGGCATAAGAATCATCTGACTGAGAAGCAGATGAAGGAGATGGCCGCCCACGGCATTTCCATTCAGAGCCATACGATGAACCATCTCGAATTGAACGGGCTCACACCGCAGCAGCAGCGACGTGAAATGAAGGACTCTAAGCGTTTATTTGATCAAATGTTCGGGCAGCGGACGTCTATGATCAGCTACCCTGTCGGACGATATAATAAGGAAACATTAAAAGCCGCCGCCGCGTCAGGCTACCGTATGGCGGTCACGACGGAGCCGGGAGCGGCGTCAAGAGATCAGGGGCTTTACGGGCTTCACCGCGTCCGTGTATCGCCGGGCATGTCCGGCGCGGCATTCGGCTCTTATATTCAAAATGTGATGAAATAACAGAGCCTCCGCATATGCGGAGGCTTTTTTCAGTTTAATAGAATTGATGAAGCAGCAGAAGGGTGACACTCACGGTAATCGCTCCGCCGATTCTGGTCGACACTTGGGCGAACGGCATAAGCTCAAGCCGTTCAGCGGCGCTCAAGATCGCGACGTCGCCGGTGCCGCCCTGGCCGGAATGGCAGGCATTAATAATTGACGTCTCAATCGGGTACAAATTCAGCCATTTTCCGGTCAGAAAACCGACGGCCATCATCGTGACGACGATTGATAAAATGGTAATGATGTTGCTGATCGTAAACGCCGCAATCAGCTTGTCCCACGGTGTCATTGAAACGCCGATCGCAAATAAGAGCGGATAGGTCACGGCTGTCGAGAAAAAGCGCGAGACGCCGAAGGCTCCGTTTTCAATCGAAGCCGGCGCCAGCCTGAACAGCTTAATGAGAACGGCAAGGACGAGCATCACGACAGGAGCCGGAAGCTGAAAGAAATCATGCGCCAGCATGCCGACTAAATAGAGGGAAACCGCTAAAATACCGCCCGAAGCGAAAAAGGACAAATCAAACGTTTTATCATTGGCCGGCTGTTCCAATGCGGGAGCGGAATGATCAGACTTATCAACCTTCCCGTTGCCCGTCCATTCCGGTTTGCGTTTCCCGATGACATTCAGCAAACCCGATAACATAATGGCGCACAGGCTGCCGAGCATGATGGACGGCAGCACAAGCGCAAAGGCGTCTCCCTGGGACATCGGCATAATATCGGAGTAGCCGATGGATAAAGGAATCGCGCCTTCACCGACACCCCCCGCCATAATCGGAACGACAATATAAAGCAGTGTGTGCTGAAAGCCGAGCCCGAGCAGCGTCCCGACGCATAAGCCGACGATGGCGGCCGCGATCGAGCCGGCGATCAGCGGAATAAAAATCTTGACGAAAGCTTTGACGAGCGTCTCTCTTTTCATCCCGAGAATACTGCCGACGACGATACCGGCAATAAATAGATAGAGAAAGTTGGAGCTTTCTGTGAATTCTGTTGTTGAAGTAATAATGTCTTTCGGAAGCAAGTGGTAGTAGACGACAGCGGATGGAATAAAGGTTGCGAGAATCGCAGGGCCGCCGATGGAACGCACGATCGGAATGGATTTTCCGATCTGGCCGAAGGTAAATCCGAAAAAACTCATGACGGCAATTGATGTCAGAATGTCGCTTTTTACATCACGGCTCATGACAAACACCGTAATAAGCAAGAAAAGCAGGATATAGATAGGAAGAGGAATAATGCCGATTCTTATATTCATTGCTCTGGCAAACCAGTTATCAGTCCGTTCCTGTTTTTGGATTGAATCCGTTTGCAATTTTGGTTGAAGTTCTCCCATGCTTGTTCCCCCAGTCGTTATGTAGTGAAAAAATATCCCCATTTAAAGTATACTAAAAAATTTAAATTGTTCATATATTATGAATTTACTAGAGGGCATGCTTTCTTCACATTTTCTTTCTCAAAATGGCGATTTGGCGGGATTTTTCACCGAGAAAAGCATTTTGTTCGCCACACGAATAAAAAAGAGGTACGATATCAAAGGGACAAATATCCTAGGTGCTGACATAAAATCTCTACAAATCCGACAATAATCGGTCACAATTTCAGCCTTATTTTAGGTATATTGATCTTTTTTTTTAGGCTGAATCGTTGTAAAGTAATGATATTGAATCATTTCTATGACAGCCGCTGTCCCCAGGGTGTACAGGCTGATATTTCAATAGTTTTGACGAATTTGTGAAACATTGAGCAAATATATCATTTTTTGTGAAATACCGAGCAATGATTTCGTTATGTTTGTGAAATGTTGAGCAATTTACCAGATTGGAGGAAAAACATCATGAGTGAGTTGGTATTAGCCCGCATTCAATTTGCATCTACAACATTGTTTCACTTCTTGTTTGTGCCTTTGTCTATCGGGCTTGTGTTTATGGTTGCTTTGATGGAGACGCTTTATGTTGTCAAAAAACAAGAGACCTATCTCAAAATGGCTAAATTTTGGGGGCATCTCTTTTTAATTAACTTCGCTGTCGGCGTCGTCACAGGGATTCTTCAGGAATTCCAGTTCGGATTGAACTGGTCTGATTATTCCCGTTTTGTCGGAGACGTATTTGGGGCTCCGCTTGCGATTGAAGCGCTTTTGGCGTTTTTTATGGAGTCTATTTTTATCGGATTATGGATTTTCGGCTGGGACCGTTTATCTAAAAAAGTGCATTTGCTTTGCATTTGGCTTGTATCTTTCGGAACGATTATGTCATCTTTCTGGATTTTGACGGCAAACTCATTCATGCAGGAGCCGGTCGGCTTTACGATTAAAAACGGCCGAGCGGAAATGAATGATTTCGGGGCGCTTTTGACAAACCCTCAGCTTTGGGTTGAATTCCCTCACGTCATTTTCGGGGCGCTTGCGACGGGTGCTTTCTTTATCGCCGGTGTCAGCGCATTTAAATTATTGAAGAAAAAAGAAGTGCCTTTCTTCCATAAATCTTTCAAGCTTTCGATGATTGTCGGTCTGATCGCCGGTATCGGCGTTGCGTTCAGCGGACATATGCAGGCTGAGCATTTAATGGAATCGCAGCCGATGAAAATGGCTGCCAGTGAAGCACTTTGGGATGACAGCGGTGATCCTGCCGCGTGGACGGCTTTTGCGAATATTGATACGAATAAAGAAAAAAACACATCAGAGATTTCAATTCCTTACGCACTCAGCTACTTGGCTTACCAGAAGTTCAGCGGCAGTGTGAAAGGGATGAAAACACTTCAAAAAGAATATGAAAAAACGTACGGAAAAGGCGACTATATCCCGCCTGTTAAAACGACGTTCTGGAGTTTCCGCATTATGGCGGGAGCGGGCGCGCTTATGATTTTTGCCGCGATTGCCGGCTTTATTCTGAACCGCCGCAAAAAGCTTCATACGAGCAAGTGGTATTTACGGGGCATGATCGCGCTGATCGCATTCCCGTTCATTGCGAACTCTGCCGGTTGGATTATGACTGAAATCGGCCGCCAGCCGTGGACGGTTATGGGGCAAATGACGACCGCACAATCCGTTTCGCCTAACGTAACGACGGGATCTCTGCTGTTTTCAATTATCGGCTTCGGCGTCATGTATCTGATTTTAGGCGCGCTGCTTGTCTTCCTATTCGTTCGTGAAATTAAAAAAGGTGCGGACCATGATGATCATAAGGATGTTCCTGTATCAACGGATCCGTTCAGTCAGGAGGTTTACCATGGGGTCACTTCATGATCTTTGGTTTGTACTCGTTTCAGTTTTGTTTGTCGGATTTTTCTTTTTAGAAGGTTTTGACTTCGGTGTCGGCATTTCGACCCGATTTCTTGGCCATAATGAATTAGAACGCAGAGTGCTGATTAACACCATCGGCCCGTTCTGGGATGCGAATGAGGTATGGCTGCTGACAGGTACGGGAGCGATCTTCGCGGCATTCCCGAACTGGTATGCGACGATGCTGAGCGGATATTATATTCCGTTTATCATCATCCTTCTTGCTTTAATGGGCCGCGGCGTGGCGTTTGAATTCCGCGGAAAAGTGAATCATTTAAAATGGGTCAAAACATGGGACTGGGTGATTTTCTTCGGCAGCCTTATCCCGCCGTTTGTATTCGGCCTTATCTTCACAAGCTTGTTCCGCGGCATGCCGATTGACGGCCATATGAATATGCATGCGGGTTTCTCAGATATTGTGAACGTGTATTCCGTCCTTGGCGGAGCGGCCGTCACCCTTCTTTCATTCCTGCACGGTTTAATGTTTGTCACCCTGCGCACGATCGGTGATTTACAAGAGCGTGCGAGAAAAATGGCAAAACGCGTAATCGGTGTTATCTTTCTTGTTGTACTTGCTTTCTTTGCGATGTCTGCATACGATACGGATATGTTTACACGCCGGGCAAACATCACGATTCCGGTATTCGTGCTGATTGTCATCTGCAACGTTCTTGCCGTTGTGTTCATGAGCAAGAAAAAAGACGGCTGGGCATTCGGTATGACCGGCGCGGGTCTTGCTTTGACAGTTGCGATGATTTTTATCTCTCTGTTCCCGCGCGTCATGGTCAGTTCGCTGAAAAGCGCGTATGACTTAACAGTAGCTAACGCGTCTTCCGGTGATTATTCACTTAAGGTCATGACAATTGCCGCACTGACTCTGCTGCCGTTTGTCATCGGCAGTCAGATCTGGAGCTATTATGTCTTCCGGAAACGCGTCAGCCATAAGGAGCCTATGACTTATTAATGGGAAAAGACCTGTTTCTTTATAAAGGAATGAAGCGGATTCTTGCGATCATTACGGGATTAACGATTATACAAACGGCCGCCATCATCTTGCAGGCGGAATGGCTGAGCCAGGCGGTAACCGGATTATTTAACGGGAAGCGGATTGCTTCTCTTTATCCGGTTATCGGCTTTTTCCTGCTTGCGTTTTTGGTCCGGCATGCGGTGACAACGGTCCGGCAGAAAATCGTGTACCAATATGCCGCGCAAACCGGCGCAGACTTAAGAAAAAGATTTCTTGAGCAATTGTTCCGTCTCGGCCCCCGCTTTGCGAAAAAAGAGGGGACAGGCCGGATGGTGACGCTGGCGATGGAAGGCATCAGCCAGTTCCGCCGTTATTTAGAGCTGTTTCTGCCGAAAATGGTCAGCATGGCGATTGTGCCGGCGGCCGTTGTTATTTACGTGTTTTTTCAGGATAAAACATCGGCATTGATTCTGATTCTTGCGCTTCCGATTTTGATTGTATTTATGATTCTGCTCGGACTTGTCGCACAGAAAAAAGCCGATCGCCAATGGAAGTCCTATCAGACGCTTTCCAATCATTTCGTGGATTCGCTCCGCGGACTGGAGACATTGCGGTTTTTAGGATTAAGCAAATCACACAGTAAAAATATCTTTCATGTCAGTGAGAGATACCGCAAGGCGACGATGAGCACGCTCCGGGTCGCGTTTTTATCATCATTCGCCCTGGACTTTTTTACGATGCTGTCGGTGGCGACAGTGGCGGTGTTTCTCGGCTTGCGGCTGATAGACGGACAAATTCTGCTCGGACCGGCATTGACCGCGCTCATTCTCGCGCCTGAATATTTTCTCCCGGTCCGCGAAGTGGGGAATGATTACCACGCGACGTTAAACGGGCAGGAGGCGGGGAAAACCATTCAAGCGATTTTGGCGCAGCCCGGTTTTAAAGAAGAAAAGCCGCTCGAACTTGATACGTGGACTGACGGGGATGAATTACAGCTTACGCGTTTGTCCGTCCGAGAATCGATGTCTGAATTTCATCTGTCCTTTAAAGGGAAGAAGAAAATCGGAATTATCGGGGAAAGCGGTGCGGGAAAATCGACACTCATTGATGTGCTGGGCGGCTTTTTAGAGCCTGCGTCCGGTGAGATCAAGGTAAACGGTGAATCCCGCTCGCATCTGCAGTCGGACGGCTGGCAGAAGCAGCTGCTTTATATTCCGCAGCACCCGTATATTTTTGATGACACGCTTTTGAATAATATCCGGTTTTATCATCCTGATGCTTCGCGTGAGGAAACGGCGCAGGCCGCTAGATCGGCGGGTCTTTCCGAACTGATCCGTGATCTGCCCGGCGGCCTTGACGGCCGGATCGGCGAGGGCGGACGGGCGCTCAGCGGAGGGCAGGCTCAGCGTGTCGCGCTGGCCAGAGCCTTTTTAGGAAACCGGCCGATTCTCCTTTTGGATGAGCCGACCGCTCACCTTGATATTGAAACAGAATATGAAATAAAAGAAACGATGAAAGACCTGTTTGAAAACAAGCTTGTTTTTCTGGCCACTCACCGTCTTCACTGGATGCTTGAGATGGACGAAATTATCGTGCTTGATGACGGCGCGGTGGCGGAAATCGGCACCCACGACGAATTGATGGCGAAACAAGGCGTATACGCCAAACTTGTAAAGGCGCAACTGGGGGAAAGAACATGAGAAAAGAAGAATGGATTCTGCCGTATATGAAGCAAAATGCCCGTTTGTTTGTTCTTGTGATTTTTTTAGGCGCGGTGACGATTTTTTCGGCGGCCTTTCTCATGTTCACTTCCGGTTTTTTGATCTCTAAGTCGGCGACCAGGCCTGAGAATATCCTGCTGGTGTACGTTCCGATTGTAGCCGTGCGGACCTTCGGGATTGCCCGTTCAGTCTCACGGTACGCCGAGCGTCTGACGGGGCACCATATCATTCTGAAAATCGTGTCCGACATGAGGGTGCGGCTTTACAATATGCTGGAGCCGGCCTCGCTCATGCTTTCATCCCGTTTTCGGACGGGCGACATGCTCGGCATTTTGGCTGAGGATATTGAGCATTTGCAGGATGCGTTTTTAAAAACGATTTTCCCGGCGGTTTCCGCTTTGCTGCTGTATGCGGCCTCCGTTATCGGACTCGGCTTTTTTTCCTGGCCGTTTGCCGCTTTTGCGGCGATTTACCTGTTTATATTGGTTGTATTGTTTCCGGTTGTGTCGCTTCTTGTGACGAGAGCGAAAAACATGAGGCTGAAAAGCGGACGGAATACGCTCTACAGCCGGCTGACAGATGCCGTGCTCGGCGTGAGCGACTGGATGTTCTCGGGACGCCAGGCGGCCTTTATTTCCTCTTATGAAGAGAAAGAGAAGGCATGGTTTGATCTTGAAAGCAAACGTCAGCGGTTTACGAGATGGCGTGATCTCGCCGCGCAATGCCTTGTCGGCGGCTTCATATTGATCATGCTGTTCTGGACGGCGGGTCAGTATGCGGACGGCAGCATCGCCAACACGATGATCGCGGCCTTTGTGCTTGTCGTATTTCCATTGACGGATGCGTTTCTGCCCCTTTCGGATGCGCTGACGGAAGTGCCTTCTTATCAGGATTCCATCAAAAGAATGAGTCAGGCGGCTCCGGAGCTGCGAAGTCGTGAGGTGAAGCAGACGGATGAGAAACTGGATGTATCTGATGTGACACTTACATTTGATAACGTGACGTTTTCTTATGATCAGCACAGTCATGTGCTTGGCCGTTTTTCCTTCACTCTCCGCCAAGGTGAAAAAATGGCGCTGCTCGGCAGGAGCGGCTCCGGTAAGTCGACCTCTCTCGCTTTAATTGAAGGCGCCTTAGTTCCCGATTCGGGCAAAGTGATGCTGAACGGGCTGGAAACTGCGGCCGTGCAGGAGCAGATTTCCTCAGCGGTGGCCGTTTTGAATCAGAAACCTCATCTCTTTAACACGAGCATTATGAACAATATCCGGCTCGGAAACGGCAAGGCGAGTGATGAAGATGTTAAGCGTGCGGCTCGGCAAGTGAAGCTGCATGATTATATTGAATCACTGCCTGACGGATATGAAACGTCCGTGCAGGAGACGGGGATTCGTTTCTCAGGCGGGGAACGGCAGCGGATCGCGCTTGCCCGTATTCTGCTCCAAGACACGCCGGTCATTATCCTTGATGAACCGACGGTCGGCCTTGATGCGGTCACTGAACGCGAATTGCTTGATACGATTTTTGATGTCTTTAAAGAGAAAACGATCCTCTGGATTACACACCATTTAGCGGGTGTGGAAACAGCTGATAAAATCGTCTTTTTAGAAAATGGAAAAGCAGAAATGGAAGGAACTCATCAAGAGCTGCTTGCAGAAAACGAACGGTACCGGAAGCTTTACCGTCTTGATGTTCCAATCAGAACATAAACAGCCGCAAACAAGCGGCTGTTTTTTTTGTGCGGTTTAAAATCTCTTCTTGTTTGGAATATAAATAGGAGACAGAAGAGGAGGTACAGAGATGAATATAATGGATTGGACGGAACAGGATGTGAAAGATACGCTGCCGAAGCGGGAAGCAGACAGCCATAAGGGGACGTTCGGGACGGCGTTATTGCTGGCCGGCAGCGAAGACATGCCGGGAGCCGCCCTTCTGGCCGGATTGGGCGCGATGAGAAGCGGTGTCGGCAAGCTCGTCATCGGTACATCGGCAGGCGTCATCCCGCTTATCGTCCCGGTGCTGCCGGAAGCGACGTACTGGCGTGACGGCTGGAAAAAAGCCGCGGCGGGCCAGCCCGGGGAAACCATCCGGGCCGCTGCCATCGGACCGGGCCTTCCCCAAACAGACGAAGTGCAGCAGGCGGCTGATCAGCTGCTTTCTGCCGATTATCCCGTCATACTGGACGCGGGCGCCATTACGAAAAGAACCTATCCAAAGAGGAAAGCCCCCGTGATCTTGACGCCTCATCCCGGCGAATTTTCCAGAATGACAGGCCTTCCGATTCAAGAGATTCAGCAGAACAGAGCGGGATATGCCGCGGAATGGGCGGAGCGGCTTCACGTCACGATTGTCCTGAAAGGAAACGAAACCATTATCGCTTTTCCCGACGGGGAATGCCGCAGGAATACAACCGGAAACGGCGCGCTTGCAAAAGGCGGGACCGGCGACACGCTGACGGGAATGATTCTCGGCATGCTGTGCTGTCATCAAGACCCGAAGCATGCCGTATTGAACGCCGTCCGCCTTCACGGTGAATGTGCGGAGTTATGGACGAAAGAGCGCTCCGCCCATACCTTATTGGCGCACGAACTTTCTGAACTGCTGCCGCGTGTATGGAAGGAATATGAATAAAGAAAAGGCGTCTTCATAGAGAAGGCGCCTCTTGTTGTTTTACCCTTGATTTCATCAGGACATAATACAGCAGCGATGGAACGGCCAGGCCGATGACCCAGGCAATGTCGCCTCCGCCGAATATTTCAGCGAGCGGCCCAATGTAAAAGGATGTATTGATGAACGGGATTTCTAATATAATCGACAAAACGAAGGCGGCCGCTGTAATCCAATTGACCCTGCCGTATTGTCCGTTGACGTCAAACATCGATTTGACGTGGTATTTTCCGCGGCGGATAAAATAGTAATCCACGAGGTTGATCGCCGTCCATGGAATTAAGAAATAACTGATGAAAAAGATGAAATTTAAAAACAGTTCCAGGAAATTGCTTTGGCCCAAGAGACTTAATACAGTACCTGCTGCCGTCACACAAAGGATCATTACCACTCTCGTTTTCGGCGTCACCTTCAGTTTTAAAAACGGCTCCAAGGTAGTCGTCGTTGACATAAAGGCTCCGTATAAATTAAAGACGTTGATCGCCATTTGCCCGAACAGGACAATGATCAGCATAATAAAGGAAAACGGACCGAACAATCGGACAATCTCATTTCCCGCATTAGCGGTAAATTCCGGGAGCGCCGTCGTCAAAATGGCGCCGAGAAGCATCATCCAGATGGAACTGACTGACGTACCTGCGTAGCTGTACCAAAAGGTATGCGATGCCGGTGTTTTGACCGGCAGATAACGGGAATAATCTGCGACATATGGCGCGTATGCCAGCTGCCATGTGGCCACCGCGCTGACCGCCACTAGAAAAACAGGCAGGTCTAATGAGCCGGGCACCCAGCTTCCTGAAGGAATCGGCAGTTGAAAAATAAGAATCGTTGCAGCAAAAAAAACGGCAAAGGAGGTCCAAGAGAGGATTTTCTGCATTTTGTGAATCAGATCATGACCGTAGATCGTGAGTAAAAAACAGATGGCGCTTAAGCCGATAATACACCATGAAGCCGGAATCGGTACAAAGCTGCTCAGTGTACCGGCTGCGAGAATCGTACTGCTCGCAAAGAAGCCCAGGTAGATAAACATGACCAAAAAGAGGGGCAGAATCGCTCCGATCACGCCGAATTGCGCGCGGCTTTGAATCATTTGCGGAATTCCGAGCTGAGGTCCTTGTGCGGAATGAGACGCCATAAAGATTGCGCCGATAAAGGTTCCGATAATAATGGCGGCGATACTCCAAAAGAGATCGAGCCCCATTGTAACGGGCAGTGTGCCTGTGACTAACGTCGTAATATGCATATTAGCCCCGAACCAGACGGGGAATAAATCTTTAGCCTTTCCGTGTCTTTCGTCATGCGGAATATGTTCAATCGTTCGCCTTTCTACTTTCAATAGATAATCTCCTCCGTATGTTCTTCTTTAACATAAAGACATAGCTTAACAGATTGACCTGCCGTTTACAAATTCCAGCATGCAGGAAAAACATTGTAAAGCCTCGTTGACAGCCGTTCAAAAGTTTTTTTGAAAAACGGAACAAACACTGCCGCCAAAACGATTTGCCAGGGTTTAAAAGGCATGGATATGCTTACGGACTAATATGTATTAAGGAGAAATGTGTCAATCTTTTGACGAATGGAGCCATTATTCGTTAAGCTGGAAGAATAGTTTACTTTGTGTAAATTTCATTAATGAAAAGGGGATTGATGATATGTGTACAAGTCTTACATTGAAAACGACAGACGGTAATCACCTATTGGCGCGAACGATGGATTTTGCATTTCAGCTCGGGACGGACGTCGTGCTTTATCCTCGTCAGTACAGCTGGAAAAGCGAAGCTGACGGCAGGATGCATAAGACGAAATACGCATTTATCGGCATGGGGAGAAATCTCGGCAATGTTCTGTTTGCCGACGGCGTAAATGAAAAAGGGCTGTCGTGTGCGACGCTGTATTTTCCGGGCTTTGCGGGATACAAGAAAGCGGAACGGGAGGGCACCTGTCACATCGCTCCTCATGAGTTTGTCACCTGGGCCTTATCAAACTGTGAATCTCTTGAAGACATAAAGGAAAAGCTCGGTTCGCTGACGATTGTAGAGAAGAAATTGATGTTATTGGATACGGTGCTGCCTCTTCATTGGATTTTATCAGACCGCACGGGCGGCTGCATTGTCATCGAGCCGACACCGGAGGGAATGAAAGTATATGACAACAAACCCGGAGTGATGACCAACAGTCCGGAATTTCCTTGGCATGTGACCAATCTGCGCCATTATATCGGAATCAGGCCGCAGCAGTCAGAAAGCAAAACATTGGGCGGAATGACATTAACCGCTTTCGGCCAAGGATCTGGAACGATCGGGCTTCCCGGTGATTACACGCCGCCATCCCGATTTATCAGAGCCGCTTATCTGAAAGAGCATTTAGAGCCTGCCGCTCATGAAACGGATGGCGTTACGGCCGCTTTTCACGTGCTGTCCAATGTGAATATTCCAAAAGGCGCGGTGATCACAGAGGAGAATGAAATTGATTATACGCAGTATACGTCGGTCATGTGCTGTGACACCGGGAACTACTACTTTCATCTGTACGACAACCGGCAGATTCACAAAGTAAGTTTATTCCATGAAGATCTTGACCGTCCGGAGCCGAAAGTATTTGCGGCCGCGGCGGAGCAGAATATACAGGAGCTGAATTAGCTCAAAAAAAACAGGACGCGATTGTCCTGTTTTTTTATTTAATACGGATCAGACGGATGGCTTTCCTGTTCAGCCTGTTTTGCGGCTTGTGCTGTATCAGTAGTGCCGATCGGCCCGCCGCTGTTGCTTTCGGAGGCTTTTTTCAGCCCTTCCGCCACACGTTTTCCGTAGTCCGGATCTGCTTTTGTGAAATTCTCAATCATTTGATCCTGAATGTCTTTGCGGCAGGAAGAAAGCGTATTGACCAGGTTTGTGATCAATTCGTTCCGTTCAAATTCCGAAAATCTGCGGTATGTTTCTCCGGCCTGGCCGAAGTTATTCGGCCGGTCGATCGCTTCCCGCTTCACATCGCCTTCGACATGAGGTGTATGGTCTTTCCCATCCTGCTTTGCTTCGTTGAGTCCTCCCATAATGGACGGCTCATAGTTGACGTGCGGGTTTTGTCCTTCTGCCCGATCGACCCGATACTGCATTTGCCCGCCTTCCTGGTTGGTGGCGACATGCTTTTTCGGCGAGTTGATCGGAAGCTGCAGGTAGTTTGCGCCGACGCGGTACCGCTGGGTATCTGAATAGGAGAATGTCCGCCCCTGAAGTAATTTGTCATCCGAAAAATCAAGGCCGTCCACAAGCACGCCCGTTCCGAATGACGCTTGTTCCACCTCGGCATGGTAGTTTTCCGGGTTTTTGTTCAGAACCAATTTACCGATCGGCTTCCAAGGGAAATCGTCTTTATACCACAGCTTGGTCGGATCAAGCGGATCAAAATCCAGCTCGGGGTGTTCGTCATCAGTCATGATTTGCGCATACACTTCCCATTCAGGGTAATCGCCTTTTTCAATCGCTTCATACAAATCCTGTGTCGCATGGTTAAAGTTTTTCCCCTGAATCTCTTCCGCTTCCTTCTGTGTCAGGTTGCGGATGCCCTGTTTCGGTTCAAAGTGATATTTGACGAGCACGGCTTTTCCTTCTTCATTGACCCATTTGTAGGCATGGACGCCTGAGCCCTGCATCTGCCGGTAGTTGGCCGGGATGCCCCACGGCGAAAACAGGAATGTGATCATATGAGTCGCTTCCGGTGATTGGGAAATGAAGTCGAAAATACGCTCGCCGTCCTGAATGTTCGTAACGGGATCAGGCTGAAATGCGTGCACAAGATCCGGGAACTTCAGCGGATCACGGATAAAAAAGATTTTCAAGTTGTTGCCGACCAGATCCCAGTTGCCGTTTTCGGTATAAAGCTTAACGGCAAAACCCCGGGGATCACGCAATGTTTCCGGGGAATGCTTCCCGTGGTTGACGGTAGAAAACCGCACAAACGCCGGAGTTTTCATTCCTTTCTTTTGAAACACTTTCGCTCTTGTGTATGTAGAAATCTCCTCGTCTCCAAAACTTCCGTACGCCTCAAAGTATCCGTGTGCGCCGGCGCCGCGCGCGTGAACGACGCGCTCGGGAATCCGTTCGCGGTCAAAGTGGCTGATTTTCTCCAAAAAATCATAATTCTCCAATGTCGTCGGTCCTCTATTGCCGACTGTCCTGACATTCTGGTTGTCAGTGACCGGATGGCCCTGCCGGTTTGTCAGCGTGTCTTCTGACTCGCCTTTACCGGTCGTCTTACTGGAAAGCGTTTCTTCGCTGTTTTTGTTATTTTCCATTGTTGAACCCTCCTTTTTGAACGGTAACAATATGCCCAGCAGAGCCGTAATTTAAAACCGATTTTCAAAAGAAGCAGTTATTCCGCGATCGGCGTCAAGGACCCGTCGTTCCATATTTCGCCTTTGTTCAGCGTCCAGCTGTTTTGATAAAGGCTTTGCGCGCCTTGATTGGCCGCCGGACTTAATTGTTCATCCCATGTCAAAAAGTACGTTGTCTCGGGATACTTTTGCCTGATCGCATTGATAAAAGCAGCATAATCAAAGCTTCCGATATTACCGGACGGACCGGTTTCGGCAAAGGCAAACGGTTTTTTCAGAGACAGCATTTCATCATAGCCTGATATCGCATACGGATCAGTGAAGTAAGCGTCCAGACCGGTAATATCCACAAAAGATGAGCCTGGGTAAAAGTCTGTCTTAAAGTCTCTGTTGTCATCCGGCGAATACACCCACAAAAGGTTATCCAATCCTCTTGTCTCTGTCATATAGCGGTATATCTTCTTGTAAAGCTCTTTGTACAGCGAGATTCTTTCATTGTCTTTTTGGTTGTAGCCTGTCAGCCCCCACCAGAACCACTCGCCGTTCATTTCATGCAGCGGTCTGAACAGAACGGTGACGCCTTGATTTTTCAGCTGAGTAAGGCCGTCGGCGATTTTGCTGAGCAGCGCCTCAAGCCGTTTTCCTTCAACAGTTGAAGGGTTCAGGATGTTTTTGTACTGGCTGTTTGAGATGGCCGTTTTATAGTTTCCGGATGGAAAAGCCGGATTTGCGAGATGCAGGCTGACCTGAGGGAGGCCGCCGCTTTTCCAGTATGAGATTAAGCTGCTGTTGCAGCTGTAATCGATAGAATCGGTGATATCCGCTGTTTCAAGCCATCCTCTCCCATAGTCACAGCCGTAGATGGCGGGAGACTGTCCCGTCGCGTTTTTCAAGCGGTTTTCCTCTGTCATTGAAAAAGTGACATCGCTATACCCGCCGAACGCCCCGGACATGACCCTGTTTTCTGAACGGTTGGGCAGGTGCGCCAGCCAGTTCATGATATCTTTTGTCGTCTGCTGGGCATTTGGGTTGACGGGATAAACGGTGTGAGCCGATATCGGACTGGCGGCTCCTAAGAGTAATAAAACGATAGACAGGCAGACTGCTAACCTTTTGAGCATATAAAAGACCTCCTGATTTTTAAGATGATGAAGGATGTGAAACGATAACCTCACAATCTCCTTCTATAACAAAATCTCCGGAATCCGCCGGCACGATAAAGTGATCGCCTTTGTGAATGGGGCATCCATCCAGTTCTCCGCGTCCTTTCATGACGCTTGCGAGTAAATACCGGCCGGGTGCGGGGAATGATGCTTTCCCGCTCACATCCCATTGATAAACTGAAAAGAAAGGTGTTTCGGCGAGTATCGTAATCAGAGCATCTCCAATCCGATGCTTTGTGCTTTTTACATTTTCATCGGTATGGGGAATGTCTGTTACGTCAATTGCTTTCTGAAGATGAAGCTCGCGTTTATTCCCGTTCCCATCCGTCCGGTCATAGTCGTAAAGCCGGTAGGTGGCATCAGAGCTTTGCTGGATTTCAAGAACGAGCGCACCTTCACATAAAGCGTGCAGTGTGCCGCTCGGGACATAGAAAAAGTCGCCGGGCTTAATGGGGATGCGGCGGAGCAGGTGATCCCACTCGTTTCGTTCAATGAGCCGAACGAAGTCTTCTCTCGTTTGGGCGCGGTGTCCTAAAATGAGCTCCGCGTCTTTTTTGCAGTCCAACACGTACCAGCATTCCGTTTTTCCGAGTTCTCCGTTTTCATGCCGATGTGCATATGCGTCATCCGGATGCACCTGTACGGATAAGTCCATATTTGCGTCAAGAATTTTTGTAAGCAGGGGAAAGGCGTCTTCTTTCGGATGTCCGAACAGGTCAGGGTGTTCATTCCAGAGACGGTGTAATGATGTTCCGGAAAAAGGCCCGTTCCGCACGATGGATGTGCCGTGAGGATGAGCTGAAATCGCCCAGCACTCGCCCGTCCGCTCAGAAGGAATCTCATACCCGAATGTATCGCGCAGCTTCGTCCCGCCCCATAATCTTTCTTTAAAAACCGGTTCCAAAAATAAGAGTTTCGTCATTTTCCCGCCTCCCGGTTTGCCGCTTCTAAGGCCTGCTCCGCCAATACGAGCGAACCGGCCGCGCCGGAGTGAATCCCTAGTTGAGGGGGAACGATGAAGTGTTCAATGTCGGGCAGATCAATATATTGATTCAGCCGCTTTTTCACGTGCTGACGGATAGAAGAGAACAGCTGCCGCTGCTTCATGACGCCTCCGCCGAGAATGATCTTTTCCGGCGAAAGTATGAGAATATACTGCACAAGCGCTTCGGCAATATAATAGCCCTCAAGCTCCCACACTTCCTGCTGATCCGTGAGCAAAAATGCTTTTTTCCCCCAGCGTTTCTCAATGGCGGGGCCTGCCGCGAGGCCTTCCAGACAATCTGTATGGTATGGGCAATTGCCTTTGTAGCCGTCGTCCGGATGTCTTCTGACATAAATGTGGCCCATTTCAGGATGAGACAGCCCTTGAACAAATCTGCCGTTCATGATGGCGCCCGCGCCGATGCCTGTGCCGACCGTCAAATAGAGGCAGCTGTCCGCGTTTTTGGCCGCGCCGAAAGAAGCTTCTCCAAGCGCCGCCGCATTAACGTCGGTGGTGAAGCCTGCGGGAATATCCAGAGCGCTTTTGATCGTTTGAAGAATAGGGCAGTTCCGCCAGGCTGTCTTCGGCGTCGCGGTGATGCACCCGTAAGTTTGACTGTCAGGACGGATATCAATCGGCCCGAACGAACCGATGCCGATGGCGTCTATCGGGAAATCTGTAAAGTAACGGATGACCTGTCTGAGTGTGTCATCCGGTTCTCCCGTCGGAAACTCTGCTCTGTCCAGAATGGTGCCGTCTCTTTGTCCGGCGGCACAGACAAATTTCGTGCCGCCGGCTTCAATACCTCCAAGCATGGCCGTCCCTCCTCATCTGTTAAAATCCGTTTTGATCCGAAACGGATTTGAACCAGCGGCCGCTTTTTTTGACGGTCCGTTCGCCCCCGTTTTCCAGATTGACAGATACAAAGCCGTAGCGGTTTTTATAAGCATTTGTCCAAGACCAGTTGTCCATGAAAGTCCACAGGTGATAGCCTTTTACATTTGAACCTTCTCCGATGGCCCGATGCACCCATTTCAGATGTTCCTGGATAAATTCAATCCTGTAATCATCCTGAATGATGCCGTTTTCATCGCGGAAGCGTTCCTCGCCTTCAACTCCCATGCCGTTCTCAGAAATAAAACACTCGATATTTCCGTAATGTTCTCTGAGATTGGTAAGAATGTCGTAGATTCCTTTTTCGTAAATTTCCCACCCGCGGTGAGGGTTCATTTTCCGGCCGGGCATGACATACGGATCGAAGAAACGCTCAGGCAGAAAAGGGGCATGCGGATTCGGAACATGTTCTTTTGCCTTGACGCGCCTCGGCTGGTAGTAGTTCACGCCTAACAGGTCGACCGTATGCTCCTGAATGAGGCGGAGATCTTCTTTCTCATAATGCGGCAGAAAGCCTTCCGCCTTGAGAATCTCGACAAGCTCCTCAGGAAATTCGCCCTTTACGGCGGGATCTAAAAATGAACGGTTGAAAAAGGCGTCGGCAATCCGGGACGCTTTGACATCTTCAGGATGTGAGCTTCTCGGATAAGAAGGCGTCAGATTCAGAATGATTCCGATTTGTCCATCCTGTTTCAATTCTCTGTAGGCTTTGACAGCCCTTGCATTCGACAGCAGGGTATGGAAACCGGCCTGCACCGCTTCTTGAAAATTAACGTGATTCGGGTAGTGAAAGTCGTATAAGTAGCCGCCTTCAATCGGCACAATCGGCTCGTTGTGAGTGAACCATTTTTTCACCTTGTCACCGAATAGCGAAAAGCAGGTTTTGGCGTAATGTTCAAACGCGTCAACGGTGTTCCGGCTGACCCAGCCCCCCTTCCGCTGAAGGGCGAGCGGCATGTCAAAGTGAAACAAATTGACAAACGGCTCAATGCGATGGGCAAGCATTTCATCGATGACGTCCTGATAAAACGCGACCGCTTTCTGATTGACCTCGCCGGTTCCGTCCGGAATCAATCTTGACCAGGAAATAGACAGCCGGAAGGAGTTATGGCCGATTTCTTTCATCAGCCGGATATCCTCCTTGTATTGATCGTAAAAACGTGACGTGTCGCCGGGGCCGACGCCGTTAAAAAAACGGCTCGGCTCTTTTTCATACCAGTAATCCCATATGTTTTGGCTTTTTCCGTCTCTGTCAGCGGCGCCTTCTGTTTGGGTGGCGGAGGCGGAAGACCCCCACCAGAATCCTTCCGGAAAACGATATTGAATATTTGATTCAGTCAATTGATTTCTCTCCCTTACTGCGATTTTGATTACATACTCATGCTGTCATCCCGGGCATGCTGCTCGGTCTCAGCTTCTTTTTCCTTTGCCATGTTTAATTTGTCCAGCGCTTTAAGAAACGGGAACCAGATGACAAACACAATACAGAGGTTGACCAGCTGCATAATGCCGCCCATGACGGAATTGGTCGCCATAATCCCGTTAATGAAAAGGGGGACGGTCCAAGGCACGGTCACGCCGGTAGGAGGGGGCACGATCCCCGCCGACATGGCCAGGTAGGTGACAAGGGTGACAACCATCGGTGCGATCACCCACGGAATGATAATGATCGGGTTCATCACGATCGGCAAACCGAAAATAACCGGCTCATTGACGTTGAAAATGCCTGGCGCGAGACCGAGTTTGGATATCTGTTTCATCTGTTTGCTTTTCATAAAAAGCAAGATGGCGATCACTATGGCCAATGTCATTCCGGTTCCGCCCATTCCGACGGTGTAAATCTCCATAAACGGCTTAGAAATAATATGGGGAATCTCTTTTCCCGCTGTATATGCAGCTAAATTTTCGACCTGTAATGTATTCCAAATCGGGTCCATCACGGAATTGATAATGATTTGTCCGTGAAGTCCGAAAAACCATAAAATCTGAATAAAGAAAACAGCGATTAATGTAGGAATGATGCCGCTTCCAAGTCCGACAAGCGGGGCTTGAACCGTATGATAAATGACATCATGCAGATTGGTGTGAAAGATCTGGGTGACAGCCGCATTGATCAAGAGGAAGACGGTAAGCGTGATAAAAGCCGGAATCAATGCGGCGAACGATTTAGCAACAGCCGGAGGAACACCGGCAGGCATCTTAATCGTTAAGTTTCTCTGGACGATTCTTCTGTAGATTTCACCTGACAAAAACGCGGTCATCATGCCGAGAAACATCCCTTTTGCTCCAAGCCGGTCAACCGGAATGACGCCTGCGACCGCTTTGCCCGTTTCCGGCTCTAAAACGAACGGGGTGAGCAGCAGAAAAGAAACCAATGCGATCGCTCCGCCGAATACGGCCTCCACTTCGTAGCTTTTGGAAAGGTAATAGCCGATCCCGAAGACGACAAAAATGGACATAATCCCCATCGTCGCCGTCGAAGCGCCGCCAAATCCGGATTGAAAGACAGACAGGGCGGAGCTGCTCATGATTTTGTTTAAAAACGGCAGGTTCGTCAGCACGACGAACACCGAACCGAAAATGGTCAGCGGAAACGCCAGCATAAAAGCATCCCGTAAGACTTGCAAGTAGCGGTTATTGTTTAATTTTCCCGCGATCGGAACAAGGAATTGGCTGATTTTCTCAAACACGTCTTCACCCCCGGCTTTTTATAAATTCTTTGATTGAAATAAGTCGAGCATTTCTTTGACGAGCTCTTTCATTGAAAGCGCTGACATTAAGTGATCTTCAGCATGCATAAAAAGCAGAGAGACATCCGTTTTGGCGCCGCCGGCTTCTTTTTGAATCATCTGAAAATGGATGTCGTGCGCTTTCCCCAGTTCTTCTTCAGCCTTTGTCAGAAAGGAGTCTGACTCATCTGTCCGGCCGTCTTTATATGCGCGTATCGATTGAATAATATTGCTGCGGGCATTGCCGCTGTGAAGAATCAGCTGAAAACTGATCTGTTCATCCGTGTACGTTTCCATGCTTATCGCCTCCTTTATTTGTTCTCTATCAAGGCAACGGCCTGTTCGTATGCTTTTTTGCCGTCTCCCATGCCGTAAGCCATCATGTCAATCACATCAACGGTGATGTGAAGCGGGTCCGCCTCTTTTTGAAGCTCACCTTTTAAAAAACTCATCTGCGGGCCGATCAGTACGACGTCTGCATCTTTCATCGCTTGTTTTGCTTTATCCTGTCCGACTGCCCAAATCTCGGCTTCCTCACCGATGGAGCGGGCGTAATTCTGCATTTTCGTAACAAGAAGGCTGGTGGACATGCCTGAGCTGCAGGCTAATAAAATTCTTTTCATGAGGAATCCCTTCTTTCATAAAGTTAAAACGTTTTCATGAATATTATAATCTTTTGAAATTAAATGTCTATACTTTTAAAATATAAAAGTTTTACTTTTCGGATTTTTGACACAAAAAAACCTTTTAAGATTCAACTTAAAAGGTTTTTCATCTCAAGCGAGCCATAACAGCCATAAATAAAGTCCGATCAGGGTGATGAATAACGTCGGAATGGTTAATATCAGACCTGTCTTGAAATACATTCCCCAGGAAATTTTCACGTTTTTCCGGCTCAGCACGTGGAGCCATAACAACGTCGCCAGCGACCCGATCGGCGTAATTTTCGGCCCGAGGTCCGAACCGATAACATTCGCGTAAATCAATGCTTCTCTCATCAGCCCGTGAGTGCCCGTTCCGCTGATGGCTATGGCGTCAATCATCACCGTCGGCAGGTTATTCATAACGGAGGAGAGGATCGCCGCGATAAACCCCATTCCGAGTGTGCCCGCAAACAAACCGTGATCCGCCGATTTCTGTATAAGCTGAGAAAGAAGATCCGTCAGTCCGGCATTCCGCAAGCCGTACACGACAACATACATGCCGACAGAAAAAAACACGATGGCCCACGGGGCGTCCTTGATGACTTGTTTTGCAGGGACGGCGGGGCTTCGCTGCGCCAGAATGAGAAAAATGACCGCGATGGAGCCGGCAACGAAGGAAACGGGTATCGACAGCAGTTCGCTGACGAAATATCCGATCAATAAAACGGCCAGCACAGCCCACGATAACCGGAAAAGGCGTTCATCCTTAATCGCGGATGCCGGATGTTTCACAAGACCGGTGTCATACCGTTTCGGAATGTTTTTTCTGAAATAGAGATACAGCACCAAAATGCTTGCCGCCAGAGAAAAAAGGTTGGGCACCAGCATGCGTGATGCATATTCAATGTATCCGATATGAAAGTAATCGGCGGATACAATATTGACCAAATTGCTTACAACGAGCGGAAGCGAGGTGGTGTCGGCGATGAATCCTCCGGCGATAATAAAAGGAAAAACCAGCTTTTCAGGTAAATTCAAAGCCCGCACCATCGCCAGTACGATCGGGGTCAAAATGAGCGCCGCTCCGTCATTGGCAAACAGGGCGGAGACAACAGCCCCTAAGACCGACACATAGAGAAACATCCGCAGCCCGCTGCCCTTGGCCGCCATGGCCATATGCAGCGCGGCCCACTCAAAAAAACCGATACTGTCAAGAATCAATGAAATGATAATAATGGCGATAAAGGCAAGTGTCGCATTCCAGACGATTCCCGTCACTTCCGCGATATCGTGCAGGCTGACTGCTCCGGCGATCAAAGCGAGGACCGCCCCGCCGCAGGCAGACCAGCCGATTGATACATGTTTCGGCTGCCATATGACAAACACAAGTGTCAGCACAAAAATCAGCGCTGATAAAACCGCAACTCCCAAGATATATCCCCCTTACCGGCATGTAACAGTGACTTCTTTTTGCCGCAATGTCTGTAAAACTTCGTCCTTTTCATCTATCTGCTGCAGAATCGAGCAAACCAGCGCGTATTCCGGACCGGACGGATGAATGGCATAGTACCGCCACTGACCCTCGCGTCTTTCCCGCACAAGGCCGGCGTTCTTTAACTTCCGCAAGTGCTGGCTGATGCCGGGCTGACTTATATGAAAAATAGCTGTCAGCTCGCAGACATAATATTCCTTATCCTTCAGAAGCTTCAGCATCAAAAGCCTCGTCGGGTCGCTTAGAAGTTTGAGGCACTGGCTGATCCCTTCGGAACTTAAAGCATGATGCCTCCGTTCCATGCGCTCACTCCTTTTTTACACTATTATATAAGCAGATGTTTATATAAGTAAACGACAATATAAAAAAGCCGGCCTTGCACTTTTTGCAAAACCGGCTCATGTTTATTTTTGGAACAGTTTTTTCGCTTCATCCATTGCTAATTTATTTCCCAGTGCTGAATAATCAAGCCAAGGCTGATCGGCAATTTTATAGACGTGGTTTGCTTTCACGGCCTTCAGCCCTTTCCATACAGCGCTTTTTTGCAATTCTTTATAGGCTTGCTGTGACTTGTCGTCTCTGTTAACGACGACGAAAATCGCATCTGCGTTGTAATCAGGCAGCACTTCTTGAGAAATGACTTCATAAGGGCGGGAGGTGTTCATTTCTTTAATGCCGTCAGCCGGTTTCAGCTTCAGATCGTCAAACAGAATCGGTCCCATCGGACGGCGTGTGCTGAAGACGCGAAGCTCTTTTGCGTTCACGCGGATCGCCATGACTTTGGCGTTTTTCCCTAATTCCTTATTCATCATGGATCTGACTTGTTTTGTTTCATCTTCGTAATCTTGAATAAATGTTTTCGCTTCTTTTTCACGGTTGACGATTTTTCCGATATCTTTTAAATGATCGCGCCAAGTGCCTTTATCAAGGTCGAAAACGTGTGTGTTTCCGATTTTCTTGTATTTTGACACATCTTTCCCCGCAAATTCTTTATCAAGATAAATGTTGTCTGGATTCAGCTCAAGTAAAGCTTCCATATCCGGGTCTGAGGCAGGTCCGAGTTTTTTCGTGTCTTTCAGCTGATTTTTCACATGAGGGAGAAAATCTTTCAATTCTCCGCCCACGACGGAACCGGCAGGTGTAACGCCGAGAGCCAGCAGATCATTTGTCAGGTGAATGGACATCGAAGCGATTTTATGATCGCCGGATTTCTTTTTTGACTCCGGCTGTGTTGAATCGGATTGGCAGGCAGCCAATAAGAAAATACACATGAAACTGACGAGCGCAATTATTTTTTTCATGGGAATACTCCTTGTTTTATGATTTGATTTTCATGACGAGATAGAGAAAATACGGCGCGCCGATGGCTGCCGCAACCACGCCGGCCGGAATGGCGTTCGGCTGAAACAAAGACCGGCCGATGGTGTCTGCCGCGACAAGAATGACGAGTCCGATTAATCCCGCAATCGGGATAATATGCTGATGCATGGTGCCGACGAGCCGTCTTGCCAAGTGAGGGGCGGCAAAGCCGATAAAGCCGATTCCCCCGGCCATCGCGACGCTCGCGCAGGACAAGCCGACCGCTATGGCGATCAGCATGATCCTTTTTCTCTGCACGTGTGCGCCGAGCCCCGCGGCTGCCTGGTCACCGAGCATTAAAATATTCAAAGAGCGGGCGTTCAGCCATGCAAGCGGTGCGAGAATGCCGATCCAGGGCAATAGCGACCACACGTGAATCCAATCCCTGCCCCAGACGTTTCCCACCAGCCAGCGGGAAGCGAATGTATAAGTTTCTTCATTCAGGCGCAGCGACATAAACAATGTAACGGCGCTGAAGCCCGCGGAAACGGCGATCCCGACTAACAGCATGCGGATCGTTAAAAAACCGTTCAGCCTGTCGTACGTAAGCACTACGATCAGCAGGGCGGCGAGTGTTCCGCCCGCAAACGTAAACAGCGGGATGAACATCGATGCCTGCGCCTCCAGGGAATGAAAGAACGTGATATACATCATCAAACCGAAGGAAGCGCCGGCATGCAGTCCGAGAATGCCCGGATCGGCAAGCGGATTTCGGGATACACCCTGCAAAATAGCGCCCGACACTCCTAAACCGATGCCGGCCAGCATCGTCACCAGAATCCGGGGAAGCCGGTAATCGAATAAAACGGTTGTGCTTTGAAACGTGCCGTATCCGAACAGCGTTTTTCCCACCGTGAGAGGAGAAAGCCGGAATGAGCCCGTATGCAGCCCGATCAGAATAATGCAAACGGCGATGACCAGCAGAATGATTCCTGCCGCCGCCGCTTTTTTTGTTTCTTTCTGCACTTTCATTTATAAGTCTCTCCCTTCCTTGCGGGCAATATAAAGAAAGAAAGGGACACCGACAAGTGCGACCATAATGCCTATCGCCAATTCCCTCGGGGGACTGACCGTGCGCGAGGCCAGGTCAGCCAAAATCAATAGAATCGCGCCGAGTAACGCGGACATCGGAATAATCAGCCTGTACGTAACGCCGACGATCTTTCGCGCGATATGGGGAATGACCAGCCCGACAAAGCCGATCGCGCCGGCAGCGGAAACAGACACACCGGCAAGAACGACGGCGATCATTAATCCGGCGGCACGCGTCAGAGCCGTGTTCACCCCTAAATTCGCCGCCACGTCATTTCCCATTGAGAGAAGGGTGACGGACCGGCCCATGAATGTCGCGAGAATGATGAAGACCGCAATCACGGGAACAAGGACTTGTAGATGAGCCCACTTGATCCCTGACACCCCGCCGGCGTACCAGAAGGCCAAATCCTGGCTTAAATCGTAATAAATCGCCACACCGGTACTGAGTGAATGTAAAAGAGCGGCCACGACCGCCCCGGCAAGCGTCACTTTTAAAGGTGTCATGCTGCCTTTTCCCGCCGCACTGATAAAGAAAATCAAGCCGGTGCTTGCCAGTGCTCCCAAAAATGACATCACCATCAGCAGGGCGTATGACAAATGAGGGAAAAAAGCAAAACTGAGCGCAACAACAAACATGGCGCCCGCGTTTACGCCTAAGACACCCGAATCGGCAAGCGGGTTTCTCGTGACACCCTGCATGAGGGCGCCGGCTGCGGCAAAAGCGGCTCCTGTAACGGCCGCCCCGAGCACCCTCGGAAGACGCAATTCATGAATGATCTGCTGGCCCGTTATATTCGGATTGTAATCAGCAACAGCCGACCAAACCGTATGTAAAGTAATGTCTTTCGCGCCGAATGAGACGGCGAAAAAAATAGATACAAGCAGCCCGGTCACCGCGATCAGGAAGAAAACCCCGTTTTTTAAGATGCTGATCAGACGGCTTGCGGACCTGACAGAATCGCTCAAAAATCAATTCACCTTCTTTTATGATCATTGTCCGGTATTTATTGAACATGAGAATCATTTTCATTTGAACCATCATATTATACCGAGCCGATTTTCAAAACGCAATAGAGCGTTCAACAATAATGTCCTTTTTTCTCTCATGTTTATATTGTAAAAAAGAAGTGAAAAACGTGAAAGAGGAAATCGCTATATTCAGAAAGGAGGGAGGCAAATGGCGGGAGAACGAAAGCCTTTGCCGATTGAATTTTACCAGAGACCGTCAGTGGAGCTTGCCCCTTTATTGCTCGGCTGTCTCTTGGTGAAGGAGACGGATGAGGGAACGGCTTCAGGTTTTATCGTGGAAACGGAAGCTTATATGGGAGCGGAAGACCGGGCGGCGCACAGCTTCGGCAACCGGCGCACGAAACGGACGGAAATTATGTTCCATGAGGCGGGCCGCATTTATACATACGTCATGCACACTCATACATTAATGAACGTCGTCGCCGCGGACATCGGCATTCCGCAGGCCGTGTTAATCAGGGCGGCGGAGCCTCATGAAGGACAGTTCCTGATGGAGAGCAGGAGACCGGGCAGACCCCCGAGAGAGTGGACAAACGGCCCGGGAAAACTGACGAAGGCGATGGGCATTTCAATGAACGACTACGGCGGCATGATCACGGAACCGCCGCTGTATATTACGGAGGGCTTTACGCCTGAGCATATATCAACAGGCCCGAGAATCGGGATTGACAACAGCGGAGAAGCCCGGGATTATCCGTGGCGCTATTGGGTGACGGGGAACCGGTATGTCTCACGCTGACCATGTTTATAAACGCTGATAACAGGGGAAAGACAAGGTAAAAGAAAGGGGATTCAGACATTGAAAAAATTTTTCAAAACGATTATCAAATGGGCGCCCGTCATCTATCCGATCATCAGAAAAATCATAAAAGAACGGAAGGCATCTAAGCGGAACCGCATGTCCGCATCCCGAACAGCCGGCTGATCCGGCTGTTTTTTTACGGGCTTGGCATCGGATTGCCGCATTGACTTGAAATCCTCCCCATTATAGAATTTACATACATTTACCCCTTCCTCATTCTTTTTGCCCGTTTTTCACGTCTGCATCTGATCTGATAGGAGGTTTTTCTCATGCTTCATGGGCGGCTTCGTGAACTTTTGCGCTTGCTTTTAGCTGCTGAAACACCGGTTACAAGCTCAGTCATCGCTGCAAATGTAAAGGTAACGACGCGGACGGTCCGCAATGACATAAAGGAACTGCAAACCATTGTAGAAAAACACGGCGCATCCATTCAATCTGTCAGAGGGAGCGGCTATAAGCTGCTGATCCGGAATGAGCAGCCGTTTAAAAACTGGCTTCAGGACAATTTCCAGCAGAACAGCACCGTGCCGATTTTTCCCGATGAACGGATAGATTACCTTATGAAAAGAATGCTTCTGGCCGACGGCTACCTCAAGCTGGATGACTTGGCGGAAGAACTATTCATCAGTAAATCCACACTTCAATCTGATTTAAAAGAAGTCAAAAAACGGCTCCGCCCCTATGACATCATTTTGGAAACAAGGCCGAACTACGGCTTTAAGCTGCGCGGCGAAGAGCTCCGCCTCCGTTATTGTATGGCGGAATACTTAGTGGACGACCGCGAGCCTGAGCCTGATCTCCTGAGTGAAAAGGCCGGTATTCTGCCGAAAGACGACATTCATGTGATCCGCACAGCCATTATGAAGCAGGTTCGAAACCATAAGATCCCGCTTTCTTTCTTCGGCCTGAACAATCTCATCATCCATATCGCCATTGCCTGCAAACGAATCCGGACAGAAAACTATGTATCTCTCATTCCGGAAGATCTTCATGATATTAAGCTTGAAACAGAATATCAGTCAGCGGAAGCCATCGTAAAAGAGCTTGAATCTGCGCTTTCGGTCACCTTTCCCGAACAGGAAACCGCCTATATCGCCATTCACCTGCTCGGGACAAAGCGCATGACCCAGTCACAACTGGAAGGAAAAGAGCTTACAAGGCTGATAGACGGGGAAACCAGCCGTTTGACGGAGGCCATGATCGAAGCCATTGAGCGGGAGCTGAAGCTCGGAATCACGGACGACAATGAGCTGAAAGCGGGTCTTGCGCTTCACATCAAGCCGGCGATTAACCGAAACCGGTACGGAATGAACCTGAGAAACCCGATGCTCTCCGCCATAAAGGAAAATTATCCGCTCGCATTTGAAGCGGGAGTGATTGCGGGAATCGTGATCAAGGAGCAAACCGGCATTGATATTCATGAGAATGAGATCGGATATTTGGCGCTTCATTTCGGAGCCGCCATTGAAAGGAGAAAGACGGAACGGCCGCCTAAACGCTGCTTGATTGTCTGTGCGTCCGGCGCCGGCAGCGCACAGCTTTTAAGAGAAAAGCTCCGTTCCCGGTTCGCAAAGCGTCTTGAAATCGTCGGAACGGCTGATTACTGCAGCCTTGACCAGCTTTCCTTTGAGTCGATTGATTTTGTGGTCAGCACAGTGCCGATCAAAAAAGACCTGCCCGTTCCCGTATTAAAGGTTCATACGCTGTTGGGCGGCGGGGATTTTACAAAAATCGACGCCATGCTGGAAGAAAAGCGGGAACAATTGAACTTTCTGAAACCGGAGCTGGTATTTTTGCAGCAGGATCTGGAGACGAAGGAGGACGTCATCCGTTTTCTCGGACAGCAGGTTGCAGAAGCCGGCCTCGCTTCTGATTCTCTGACCGATTCTATTTTTGAAAGGGAAGCGATTTCTCCTACGAGTTTCGGCAATCTTACGGCGATTCCGCACCCGCTCGTTCCGCAGACAGACACGACGTTTTGGGCGGTATGTACGCTGAAGAAGCCGATTGACTGGGCGGATAAGCGTGTCCAATTTGTCTGCCTGCTCTGCGTCGAGAAAGAAAGCAAAGCCGACCTCCAGCATATGTACAAATGGCTCGGCGGGATGTTAGATGATCCGGCCGCGGTAAGCCGTCTCTTAAAATGCACAACCTATCAGGAGGTTTTACGAGTATTCAGAGACAAACGATCAGAGAAAGACCGGGATACACCTTTTTTCCGTTAACAGCGGAAAAAGCCTGAGTAGTTATGAAAGCGATTTCATAATATGATGGTACTAACATCGAGACATACAAAATATCAAACTTTCAGGAGGTCTTTTACATGAATATATTACTCGTTTGTGCAGCAGGGATGTCAACAAGCTTACTCGTCACCAAGATGGAAAAAAGCGCGCAGGAACAAGGAAAAGAATATAAAATCTGGGCGGTGTCAGGCGATTCAGTCAACCAGCATATTGATAAAGCGGACGTATTGCTGCTTGGGCCTCAAGTCCGTTATTTGCTTCCGCAGCTGAAAAAATTGGGTGAATCAAAAGGAGTGCCGGTTGAAGTCATCAATACCGTCCATTACGGCACATGCAACGGAGCGGAGGTTCTGAAATCAGCGGAACAGCTCGGAAACGCATCGTAGAAAGGGGCGGGCCGTGTGAATAAGGTGAACCAGTTTTTAGAAGAGAAAGTCATGCCCATTGCCGGAAAAATTGCCTCCCAGCGGCATCTGCAAGCATTGCGTGACGGGATCATCCTCACCATGCCGCTTATCATCATCGGTTCATTTTTTCTGATCATCGGCAACCTGCCGATTCCGGGATATGCGGATTTCATGGCAAAGACGTTCGGAAGCGCCTGGTCTCAAAAACTGCAATATCCGGTTGATGCGACCTTTGAAATCATGGGTCTTGTCGCCGCTTTCGGAATCGCCTACCGCCTGGCCGAAAAATACGGGGTGGATGCATTATCGGCCGGTGCGATATCTTTGGCGGCGTTTCTCTTGGCAACGCCGTACAAAGTTCCGTTTCTGCCTTCCGGCGCCAAAGAGGAAATCATGGTCGGCGGCGGCATCCCGCTGTCTCTCATGGGAAGCAAAGGGCTGTTTGTCGCGATGATCATCGCCATGCTGTCGACGGAAATTTACCGCCTGATCATCCAGCGGAATTTCGTCTTCAAAATGCCGGACGGCGTGCCTCCTGCGGTCAGCAAATCGTTTATCGCTTTAATTCCCGGTTTTGCCGTCATCTTTCTGATCTGGGGCGCGCGTTTAATTGTCGAAGCGACACCGTTTGAAAGCCTTCATAACATTGTAAGCGTTGTACTGGGGACACCGCTCTCGATTCTTGGGGGAAGTCTCGGCGGAAGCCTGATAGCCGAAGCGGTTCAAATGCTCTTGTGGGCGTGCGGATTACACGGGGCGAACATAGTCGGCGGCGTCATGGCGCCGATCTGGTTCGGAGCGATGGATGCCAACCGGATTGCGTTTCAGGCGGGCGATGCGCTTCCGAATATTTTCACCCAGCAGTTTTTTGAAATCTGGATCAACATCGGCGGAAGCGGCGCGACACTGGCGCTCGTGGTCACCATGTTTCTCCGTTCGCGAAGCAAGCAGATGAAGCAGCTTGGGAAACTCGCCATCGGGCCGGCCGTCTTTAATATTAATGAGCCGATTATTTTCGGAATGCCGATCGTCATGAACCCGATGCTTCTCATTCCGTTCATTATCACACCGCTTGTCACACTGGTCCTTACCTATATCGGCATGAGCACTGGCCTCGTCGCCAAACCTGCCGGCATTGCCGTCCCATGGACGATGCCGCCGATTTTCTCCGGCTATCTTGCCACGGGCGGAAAAATATCAGGGGCTGTCATGCAGGCGATTAATATCATCACAGCCTTTATCGTGTACTATCCGTTCTTCAGAATGTGGGATTCGCAAAAGCTGAAAGAAGAAAACGAACTTGAACAATCGCAGGCGCCAGCCGTACAGGGAGACGAAAAAGCCGTGCTGTAGAGAAAGGGAGTGAAACACATGAATGAAAAAATGGAACAGACCATTTTTCAGATCATCCTGCATGGCGGCAACGGCAGAAGCGCATCAATGGAAGCCATTGCCGCCGCAAAGCGGGGGGACAGAGCCATGGCGGAAGAAAAGCTTCAGGAAGCCGCAAAGGAACTGACCGAAGCCCATCATTATCAGACAGAACTGATCCAAAATGAAGCCGGCGGAGAAAAAACAGACATGACGCTTTTGATGGTGCATGCGCAAGATCATTTAATGAATGCCATGACCGTGAAAGACTTGGCCGCTGAGTTAGTCGAGATTTACGAAAAAGTGAGTCTGCAAGGGGGAGCAAAAATATGACAAAAGGAATTAAAATTGTAACGATCGGCGGAGGTTCAAGCTATACACCGGAGCTTGTGGAAGGCATCATTAAACGCTATGAGGAACTGCCTGTCAGAGAATTATGGCTCGTCGACATTCCCGAAGGCGAGAAAAAACTCAATATCGTCGGCACGCTTGCAAAACGCATGGTCGAAAAAGCGGGTGTTCCGATAGAGATTCACCTGACGCTTGACCGGAGAGAAGCTTTGAAGGATGCGGATTTCGTAACGACTCAATTCCGCGTCGGCCTTCTTGAGGCCCGCGCCAAAGACGAACGGATTCCGCTAAAATACGGTGTAATCGGCCAGGAGACAAACGGTCCGGGCGGTTTATTCAAAGGGCTGCGCACCATCCCGATTATTCTGGAAATCGCGAAAGACATCGAAGAGCTTTGTCCGAATGCATGGCTCGTGAATTTCACAAACCCTGCCGGCATGGTTACCGAGGCCTTGCTCCGCTACTCGAATCTCACAAAAGTCGTCGGCCTCTGCAATGTGCCGATCGGCATTAAAATGGGCGTCGCAAAAGCATTGGACGTGGATGTCAGCCGGATCGAAGTGCAATTTGCCGGGCTGAATCATATGGTCTTCGGATTAGATGTTTTCTTAGACGGCGTCAGCGTGAAAGATCAAGTCATTGAAGCCATGGGAGACCCGAAAAACGCCATGACGATGAAAAATATTTCAGGGGCGGAATGGGAGCCTGAATTCCTGAAGGCGCTCGATCTGATTCCTTGCGGCTACCACCGCTATTATTTCAAAACGAAAGAAATGCTCGAGCATGAAATAGAAGCGTCACAGACGGAGGGCACACGCGCCGAGGTCGTACAGAAGGTTGAGAAAGAACTGTTCGAACTGTACAAAGATCCGAATCTCGCCATTAAACCGCCGCAGCTTGAAAAACGGGGCGGAGCGTACTACAGTGACGCGGCCTGCAACCTGATCAGCTCCATCTATAACGACAAACATGATATCCAGCCCGTCAATACGATCAACAACGGCGCGATCGCCAGCATTCCGAATGACTCAGCGGTCGAAGTGAACTGTGTTATGACGAAAGACGGTCCGAAACCGATCGCCGTCGGTGATCTGCCGGTGTCTGTCCGCGGACTCGTCCAGCAAATCAAATCATTTGAGCGTGTCGCCGCTGAAGCAGCCGTCACGGGAGATTATCAAACGGCGCTACTTGCGATGACGATCAATCCTCTCGTCCCGTCAGACTCCGTGGCAAAGGCCATTCTGGATGAAATGCTTGAGGCCCACAAAGATCATCTGCCTCATTTCTTTAAGTCGATTGAAGCATAAGAGCAGTAAAAAAAACCCGGATTCGCTTCCGGGTTTTTTGCTTATTTTGATTCGCTTAGTGAGGCGACTTCCGTCGTCCAGCCGAACACGTCGGCTTCCGCGCCTTTTTGAATGCCTGTAATGGTATCATACAATTTCTTCGAGATCTCTCCGGTTTCACCGCTGCCGATGACAAGACTTTCATCATTCCAGACCAGTTCGCCGACCGGAGAAATGACCGCCGCCGTACCGGTTCCGAATGTTTCTTCCAATCGGCCGTCACGATGCGCCTGAATGATTTCATCGATCGAAATCTTCCGCTCAGACACAGTCAGTCCCCAATGTTTGAGAAGGGTGATGACGGAATTTCTCGTAATTCCTTCAAGAATGCTTCCGTTCAGCTCCGGCGTCACGATTTCGCCGCTGATTTTGAAGAAGATGTTCATGCTGCCGACTTCTTCGATGTATTTTTTCTCAATGCCGTCAAGCCATAAAACCTGGGAAAATCCCTTCTCTTCCGCAACCTGCTGCGCTTTCAGGCTTGATGCGTAGTTGCCGGCGGTTTTCGCGTTTCCGGTGCCGCCTTTGACGGCGCGCACGAATTCGTTTTCCACGGCGATTTTTACCGGTTTAATGCCTTCTTTGTAATAAGAGCCGACCGGGGAAAGAATGATAAACAGCTTGTACGTATGGGATGCCGCTACACCGAGGAAAGGCTCAGTCGCAATGATAAACGGACGGATATAAAGGGAAGTGCCTTCCGCTTTCGGAATCCAGTCTTTGTCGATGGCTACGAGCTGTTTCAGGCCTTCAAGAACAAGCTCTTCATCAATGAGCGGGATGCAAAGGCGGTCATTTGACTGGTTCAGGCGCTCCATATTTTTCTCCGGTCTGAACAGAAGCACTTCCTGATCCTTCGTTACATACGCTTTAAGCCCTTCAAAAACGGTTTGGCCGTAATGATAAACCATGGCCGCAGGATCCATTGAGATGGACTGATAAGGGATAATTCTCGGATCATACCAGCCTTGATCGGCGTCGTAATCCATAACAAACATATGGTCGGTGAAAATTCTGCCGAACGCAAGGTCATGGGGGTCCGGTTTCGGTTTTTTGGCTGAAGTCAATTCAACACGAATATCTTGTTTCATAATGTTCTGTCTCCCTATTGGTGTTATTGTCAAACTTATTTGAAAATAATTTATATTCTATTGTATACCTTCAACAAATATTCGCAATAGTTTTCCTCAAATTTGTGAAAAAATCAAATCACATAAAAAGCAGGGGAGAGAATGCCCCCTGCGTGTTCGTTTTTACGTATTCTGTCATCACCGTGCTCAGTGAACCGTCACCTTGCCGGTTTTGTAAAACTGCTCCATTGCTTTATCGACGTACACCCAGCCCTTCCAGGCGATATGGATGGTGTCTTTCATAAAGTACGGATCATATTCGTGCCCGGATAAGTCGGCAACCTGAAAGCCCTTCGCTTTAATTTGCTTAGTGACTTTTTTGTAGTAATCAGTCCGGCCTTTTTTCGGGAATTCGGTGTAGTCGTAAAACTTCCCATTTACGGGAATGACGACGAACATCGGCTTAGCCCCGGCATCCTTCAGAATAGTAAGCATATCTTCAAAATCTCTGAACTCCAGTGACTTTTTATAGGCGTATGTTCTGCCTTTGTTTGAACCTTTGGCTTTAGGCACTTTATTCTTGATTTTTTTATAAACAGAATCGTCTATAAAAAACGGATTAGAACGCGTGTGATCTTTACCATATTGAGCAGCCAGTTTTTCAAGCTGGGACCAGGACTTTCCCTTTAGGTTATTATTAACGAAACGTTTTGGTCCTTGCGGCTCTTCTATCGAATAATAAAGGTCCTTCTTTTCTAAGATATTATAATAAAGCTTCGCAGCCGGTGTTAATGCGTTTACTTTCCATGTCTGACCTTTTACAGCCGCTTTATACAGTTCAGACAGGACTGCATCATTCTGTACAACTTTGTAGTGCAGCATACGCTTCATCATTTGTTTTTTCAGTTTTGGTTCAATGTTGTGATTAAAAGCCAAGTCAAGAGCTTGCAATGATGAGAAATTAGGAGCAAAATGCTGCTCATTTGAACCATGTTTTGTAAACCATTGCGGTGATACAATAAATACCATCTTTCTGCCTTTAAGCTGATCAGCATGAGCGGCAAAATTTATGGCATGAATTAAAGATTGCGAACCGCCTTTTCCGACAAGATAAGGCGTAAAGCCTTGGTTGTTCACTTGGAAATAGTTGGACGGGTGAAACTCATCCAGTCTTGAAAGCTCGGAAGAACCGAAAATCGGCAGATACTTCGAGTCTTCGAACATTTTGTTTTGAAGATAGAGTCCCTGGAACATATTCGGATTTAAGGCTGCCGCCGACTCTTCGACACGTTTTTCAGGAATGAAGCGCGTAAGCCATGAAGCCGGAACTGCGATAGCTCCGACAAACAGGACGAACGCTAAAATAATTGGTCCAAAGAAACGCTTTTTCATTTACTTCAACTCAGTCAGTTTGTTTACAATGTTGTTTGGCGTATTCCACTCGTCACGGTCAAATTCAGTGATCGGCACTGTAATGCCGAAGCGGTTTTCGATGGCGACCAGCAGCTCTACAGTTCCGAAAGAATCAAGCAGTCCTTCTTCAAAGATTTCAATATCAGGATTTTCTTTCACAGCGTCCTCCTGACAAACTTCAGCTAATACGTCTAATACTTCCTGTTTAAATTCCATGTGTTTTCAATCTCCTTTAGTGATGAAATGGTTTTCCTGAGAAAATATAAAATCCGAAACATACGAAATGGAATGTGATGACGATGGCTAAAAAGGCCGTAAAACGATTGGCGGGCAGCCACTTGTATTTCTTATTCCATTTCTCAAAAAAGTTATACCCGGTCATTAATACGGCGTGGTACAGGCCGTATACAATATATTGCAGGGCGAGTCCGTGCCAGACGCCCATCAGCATGAACAGCAGGAAATACCCGATGTTTGAGACGGCCATCCGGTTCTTTATCCATTTTTTCTTTGTCATCCAGAAAACAAAGCGCATAAATACGTAGTCTCTGAACCAGAAGGATAAGGACATGTGCCAGCGGTTCCAGAAGTCTTTAATGTTTTTGCTGATAAACGGCTTATTAAAGTTTTCCGGAGATTTGATACCCATGATATAGCTTACACCGACGGCAAACATCGTGTAACCCGCAAAATCAAAAAACAGGTACAAGCTGTATCCGTACATGTACAGCACATTACCCCACAGTTTGCTGTGGGTGATATGAGACAGATTCATAATGAAATACGTGTTAATCGCATATCCGATAATGAATTTGTATAAGAAACCGATAAAAATTTTATGAATGCCGGTATACAGTAAATCAGCGTATTCTCCCTTTGTCCATACTTTCTGTTCGTCCTTGGCAAATCTGCGGTATCTGTCGATCGGACCGGAAGAAATGGTCGGGAAAAACATTATAAAGTACAAAAGGCGGTGAAGCGGCATTTTTTCTTTAATCAGCCCGTCTCTCGTTTCCATGATCAGCTGGACGCCTTTAAATGTCAAATAAGAAATTCCTAAGAAACTGATCAGGTTATGAACCGGGTGATGAGGCACCGGCGGAAAGAAAAACGGCCATAATTTAGATAAAAACAGGGGTAAAATGGACGCGATCACGGCCATACTGAAGACAAAGCCGCTGTTGGCTTTCAGTCTGTAAGCGAGATAACCCCTGATTAAAAGCACCTGCCACAGCGTAAAGATACATAGTGCGATCACGCCGTGCAGATCATGCGCGAAAATCAAAGCCAATACGATGATGGATATAAACATGTTGTATCCTTGGAATCTCTTGCCGTTCAGCCCTAAAATAATCGTCGGCAAAAGAAGGATTCCAAGTAAGATAAAGAAGAAAAACGAGCTGTAAGGCGTCATACAAGAACCTCTTCGCCAATGCGTTTACGGTCGATTTTTCCGTTCGCAGTCATTTGAATGTGATCCTGATAAATGAATTTTCTCGGAATCATGTAGGCCGGAAGCGAAGCGGCCAGTTCTTTCTTAATGGCGCTTGTCAGCTGGAATTCTTTTTCAAAATCATGTTTTTCAGGCACGATGGCGGCAATTAAATATTCGACAGGTCCGTTAGGCTGATACGGGATGACAACCGCCGTGCGCACATATTGAGACTGCCTTACATGTACTTCGATTTCCTCCAGCTCCATGCGGTAGCCGTGAAGCTTAATCTGGAAATCAAGGCGTCCTTGGCAGAAAATCTGACCATCCTGAACATAACCGGCATCACCCGTGTGATATGCCCACTGGCCGTCGATCGGGAAAAACGCTTTTTCCGTCAGAGAAGGTTCTCCGAGATAGCCTTTGCTTACGCTCGGGCCCGCGATGATGATTTCCCCTTTTTCTCCGTCCGGAAGCTTATTCCCGTTTTCATCCATGATGAAGATATCCATATCGGGTTTTGCAAAACCGACAGGCAGAGATTCATTTTCATCAATGATCTGCTGCGTAATTTCAACGGAGGTGACGGCAACCGTTGTTTCAGTCGGGCCGTATGTATTGAATACGCGGGCCTTCGGAAAACGGTTTAACAGCTCCTGTGCCACGGCAGCCGGAAGCGCTTCTCCGCAAAACATAAATACTTCTGCCTCAGGCAGGAGCTCCTGCGTAAAGCCGGGGTCCATCAGACACATTTGGACGAAAGACGGCGTCGATGTCCAGACGTTCAGTTTGGATTTCTCCAGCTCTTCAAATAGTACTTTCGGTTTATTGATTTTGTCTTTCGTTACGCAGTGCAGCGTACCTCCCGTTTGAAGCGACGGGAAAATGTCCATGACAGATAAATCAAAAGAAAACGGAGCTTGGTTTAAGAATGTCTTACCCTCGCCCACAGGAAAATCCCTGCAGATCCAGTCAGTGAAGCTTTGCAGGTTATCAGCCGATATCTGCACGCCCTTCGGATTTCCTGTGCTGCCGGACGTGTAAATAATGTAAAACGTGTCCAGCTCTTTTACCCAGTTCTCACGGCTGAGGTCTGCATCTTCGTCAGCTGCAAGCTCTTCGGGCGTAACGGTTTTAATCAGATTGCTTCCCGTATCGACTGCATCGCCCGATACGCTGATAAGCAGCTCTGCGCCTGAGCTTTCAATGATTTTGACGATCCGCTCCGCCGGGATGGAAACATCGACAGGGATGTAAGGGCGGCCTGCTTTGACGCTTCCTAAGAAAGAAACGATCATATTCGGCTCCATATGTCCGTAAACCAGGACAGGCGCTTTCGAACCGTCAGCTGTATGTTTTTGAATGCCGGACGCAACCCGCTCCGACAAATCCCATAATTCCCCGTAAGTGAGGGAATGATCTAAGGAACGAAACGCTTCGGCCTGCGGCTTGGCGTCTGCGTATGTTTTTATAGCATCAAGTAGTTTCATAGTTATCCTCCCCGATTAGAAATCGTTGTAAATATAAGTGCCGGTATTCGCTGTATGAAATCCATACATCCAAAAGAGCAATACTAATATCAGAAAATAAAAGCCCGTATGAAACGTCCATTTGATCAATGTATTTTCATAAGCACGTTTTAATTTTTGCATCATATTCAAAATTCCTTCCCCGCGTATTCAATAATTACACCAGTATATGACGATTAGATTAACAAAAAGTTTCAAAATATGTCTAATATCCTAAGCTTAAAATTTCCTTAAAAATGAATGAGAAACAAAAGGATGGAAAACACGCATGTATAAATTGGCAAATGATCATACTAAAAAGGCGCTGTTCAGGCGGGATTTTTAACTTATCGTAAATATAAACGAGGTAAAAAAATTTTGGCGGCTTTTTCTTAAGCAGGCTTGTGCCGAACCCCAATGGAGAAGGGCGAAAAGCCGTTTCCGGCAGGATAGCCGATAAAGCGCCGCATCTTGTGAAATGAGGAAGAAATTATTATGATAGATAAGGTAGCAGAAAACGTGAAAACCCCAATTCAACACTACTGTTATCGGCTGACTGTGAAAGCCTTTTAATAGAAAGGAAGAGGAAAATGAATCAAAACAATATGGGGGGCAGCCAAAAGACGCCCGAGAAAGAAAGCATGGGCCGCATTTTGTGGCAGCTAACCCGCCCTCATACATTGACGGCATCGTTTGTACCCGTACTTCTCGGCACCGTATTGGCGATGTTTTACGTAAAGGTTGATTTCCTGCTGTTTTTGGCCATGCTGTTTTCCTGCCTTTGGATCCAGATCGCCACGAACTTATTCAATGAATATTACGATTTTAAACGCGGTTTAGATACGGAGGATTCCGTCGGTATCGGCGGAGCGATCGTCCGCCACGGCATGAAGCCGAAAACAATTCTGCAGCTGGCGCTCGGCTCTTATGCGATTGCCCTCGTGCTCGGTGTTTATATCTGCATGAGCAGCAGCTGGTGGCTTGCGGCTATCGGCCTTGCCGGCATGCTGATCGGCTATCTGTATACGGGCGGCCCGCTGCCGATTGCGTATACACCGTTCGGGGAACTATTCTCCGGCATTTGCATGGGCTCTGTATTTGTCCTTATTTCTTTCTTCATTCAGACAGGCAGAATTAATGAACAGAGCATTTTGATTTCCATCCCGATCGCCATCTTGGTCGGAGCCATTAATCTGTCCAACAATATCCGTGATATTGAGGAAGATAAAAAGGGCGGACGTAAAACCCTGGCCATTTTGATGGGGCATAGAGGGGCCGTCATGATACTGGCCGCATCTTTTGCCATCGCTTACATCTGGATCGTCGGTCTTGTCATCATGGGTTACACAAGCCCGTGGCTGTTCCTGGTCTTCCTGAGCGTGCCGAAACCCGTTCAGGCCGTGAAAGGCTTTGTGAAAAACGAAATGCCGATGAACATGATTATTGCGATGAAATCAACGGCGCAAACCAATACATTTTTCGGATTCCTGCTTTCCATCGGACTCCTGATCAGTTATTTCCGCTGATTAAATGAAAGGGCAAATGCCATAACCGGCATTTGCTTTTTTTTATGAAATAATCTTCACGATTTTGTAAAGAACCTGACCGCGGACTGACCCGTCTTATATACGGACAGCAAAGCAAGGAGATGAAAAAAATGGACTTGTCAACAGCCCATATGGATGATTTGAAAACGGTCATGGAAGATTGGAAAAATGAATTATTAGTTTATAAATTCGCTTTAGATGAGCTGGATACGAAGTTTTCTATCATCAGCCAGGAATATAATCTGATTCACGGGCATAACCCGATCGAGCATACAAAATCACGCGTGAAAAGTTTTGAGAGTATCGTCAATAAACTGATGCGCAAAGGCTGTGATGTGACGACGCAGGAAATGAAAGAGCATATTCATGATATTGCGGGTGTCAGGATTATCTGTTCCTTTATTTCCGATATTTATAATGTCGCTGAGGTTTTGAAGCAGCATAAGGACCTGAAGATCGTAAAGGTGAAGGATTATATCAAACATCCGAAGCCGAACGGCTACCGCAGCCTGCATTTGATTATTGAAATTCCCGTTTATTTGACGAATCGTGTGGAATATGTGAAGGCGGAAATTCAAATCCGCACCATCGCCATGGATTTTTGGGCGAGTCTTGAACATAAAATTTATTACAAATTAAATAACGAAGTCCCAAAGCATCTGACCGACGAGCTGAAGGAAGCGGCGGACATCGCCCATTATTTAGACGAAAAGATGCTTGGGATTAAGAAAGAAGTCGATTAAACGATTGATGCATCACAACCAGCCGGACCGCTTTTATGTGCAGTCCGGCTGGTTGTTTTTATGTTTACGTGTTTTCGCTTTCCTGCGCGATATATTCTGACGATGATTCAGGCTGAAATCCTGATTGAATTTGAACAGGGAATGCAGTAGATATCAAATCGCAAACAGCGCATTCCCGCAGAAAAAATGTGTAAGATCGAGGTTTACTTTTTAAAAAAAGGGAAAGACATTTGTACAACAAAAAGGGAGATGAATATCAGTGGGAAAGAATGAAACAATGCATATCGTATCATGTGCCGATGATCATTATGCTCGTCATTTGGGTGGGATGTTCGCTTCTTTATTGATGAATATGGATAAAACAAGGGATGCAAAATTATATGTAATCGACGGCGGAATTACTGCCGAAAACAAGGACAAGCTTGAACAGACCGCGATGTCATTCGGGACGCCGCTTGAATTTTTAGAAGTAGACGCTGATCAATACAAGCATGCAGTCGAAAGCAGCCACATTACAAAAGCGGCTTATTACCGCATTTCCATCCCTGATTTAATTAAGGATGAGTCCGTAAAGCGGATGATTTACATCGATTGCGATGCAATTGTGATGGAAGATATTTCGGTTTTATGGGACTTGGATATTTCCCCGGCAATAGTTGCGGCGGTAGAAGACGCCGGACAGCATGAAAGGCTGAAAAAAATGAATATCAGCGACACTGCCAAGTATTTTAATTCCGGTATTATGATTATAGATTTCGAACCTTGGAGAAAACAAAATATTTCCGAAAAGGTGATTGATTTTATTAACGAAAACAGCTCGGAGGATTTTCTCGTGTTTCATGATCAGGACGCGCTTAACGCGATCTTATATGATCAATGGCATGAACTGCATCCGCGCTGGAATGCGCAGACGCATATTATCATGAACGAGAAAACGCCTCCTGAACTGATCGACCGTATACGTTACAGAGAAACACGTGCCGAACCGGCCATCGTCCATTTCTGCGGCAGCGACAAGCCTTGGAATACAGGCACCTCGCACCCGTATCGTGATCATTATTTCCGATATATGTCCTTTACGAAATGGAACACGATCGACCGCCCGGCCATGAACCAATAGGCAGGTGTGATGAAACGCTTGTGAAGCCGTTATCCGGCTCATAAGCGTTTTTTTGCTATTTCACCCGAATCGCACGCACGCGTTTTTGCAGGCTGGTCTTTTCGGCAGACGGCTTCAATCGGCTGACTGCCGTTTGCGCCGCTGATTTTGCTTTTTTCGTCTTGGTTTTTTCAGCCGTTTTTACTTTGTCTCTAGCCTGCTGCCGGTTGAGTTTATCTTTTATCCGGTCAAGCCGTTTTTCCAGAGCGTTTTTTTCTTTTCCCGGCTGGATTTCGCTGACTGCTTTTTGGGCTTTTACGGTGCTGGCCTCAGAGGTCTTTTTTTCCGCCTGCTTGACGCTGGCCTCAGCTGTTTTCAAAAGGCTTGAGTTGACAGCGTTCAGCCGCTTTTGCAGCCCTTTTTTTTCTGAACCGGCCGGTAATTTGCGAATGGCGCTTTGTGCGGCATTGACGGCGGTTTTTTTCTTTTGTTTTTCGGCAGTCCGGACTTTGTCTCTTGCGTCCGTCACATTTCTTGCCGTCTGAACTTTATTGATCCGGGACTCGAGAGCGGTTTTTCCCTTTGACTTGGACAGCTTGCTGACGGCCGTTTTTGCTTGATTGATATCTGCCTGTTTTTTCGTCTTTTCCGCTTTTATTACGGCCCGTTCGGCATAGCTCTTTTGCTTTACATGATATTGCACCAGGCCGTACCCGAATCGGCTGTCACGTCCGGGAGCGCCCAGATCTTTGACGTTTTGCTGCATCTGCTGCCGGAGCTGTGTATTTGTTTCCTCGGGATATTTCTGCCTGAGCAGCGCGAACATGCCGGTGACGTGGGGCGCGGCTTGAGATGTGCCGTCAGCCGTGGCGTACATTTGATTCAGATACGTGCTCGTAATATTGGTGCCGGGTGCGGCAAATTCAATTTGTTTTCCGGTCGTGGAAAAAGCCGCGAGCCCGTTTTTTTCAGTTGACGCTGAGACTGCCGTTACGCTGCTGTAGGCGCCCGGATAATTGACGGGTTTTTTGTTGCCGTCGTTTCCTGCGGCGGCTACGATCATGATTCCTTTTTTGTATGCTTTATCTACGGCGTCGTGAAGGATTTTGCTGTCTGCGTTTGTCCCGAGGCTCATATTGATGATGTCCATTTTATTGGCGATCGACCAGTCGATTGCTTTAAGAAGGCTCTTAAGATCCCCTGCACCCTTTCTGTCTAATGCCTTAACCGCATATAACCGGACATCCGGCGCGATGCCGTCAATGCCGTATCCGTCATGTTTGGCCGCAATGATTCCGGCGACATGCGTCCCGTGTCCGTTGTCATCTTTGTATGAGGAAGTATAGCTGACTGCGGAATAGCCTCCCGCAATGGACAGATCATCATGAGGATAAATGCCGCTGTCAATGACAGCCACTTTCACCTTTTTTCCCGTCAAGCCTTCTTTCCACGCCTGCTTGACCTGAGTCGGTTCTATATCCCATTGCGGCAGCGCGTAACTGCTGCTTTGGACCGCTGATAACGGGCGGATATCAGAACCGCCTGCTGCCTGAAAGGATACATTGTCTTCTACATATAAGATGTCAGGGTCCTGTTTCAGGTCTTTCACCGTTTGTGAATCGGCTGACACGGCGAATGCCGGGAGATGCTGATAGGTCTGTTCCACATCCGCTCCGCTGTCTATGGCGGATTCCTTGCCGTTTTGATTTTTGTACACCACGATAACGTCCCGGTCGTGCGTCTCGGCGTGCGCGGGCGCCGCGGCGGAGAACAGGCCGGCGCACAAGGCCGCGGCCATTATCGGTTTCAGGGTGTGATACATTGCAATTCCCCCTTTTTCTTTATATATCGGCAGTGCGGAATTCTTTTTTTCCTAAGGGATAAGGAAAATTTCTGTATGCAAATGTAAGCGTTTCCAAAATAGGATGGAGAAAATGCTTTAAGACATCTGCGCAATGAACTCAAAAAGGGGGTTTTTGATAAATGAGTACGTTCAATCGGGTCATGGAAGAAAAAATCATGCCTGTCGCCGGAAAAGTCGCCGGCCAAAGGCACTTAAGAGCTTTGCGGGACGGCATTATTTTGACTATGCCGCTTATCATCATCGGATCGGTTTTTCTGATTCTGACGAGTCTTCCGATTCCCGGTTATGCCGATTTTATGGCTGGTCTTTTCGGTGAAAATTGGGTTGAAAAGCTCGGGTATCCCGTGAATGCGTCCTTTGATATTATGGCGCTTGTCGCCGCCTTTGGGATTGCTTACCGGCTTGCGGAAAGCTATGAGGTGGATGCCCTGTCGTCGGGAGCCATTGCCCTTGCCGCCTTTTTATTGGCGACGCCGTATCAGATTCCGTTTATTCCTGACGGCTCGGCAACAGAGATTATGGTGGGAGGCGGCATTCCGATTTCGCTGCTCGGAAGCAAAGGTCTGTTTGTCGCGATGATCATTGCAATGCTGTCTACGGAAGTGTACCGGTTTATCATACAAAGAAATATCGTCATTAAAATGCCTGACGGAGTGCCGCCTGCGGTCAGCAAATCGTTCGTTGCGCTCATCCCCGGTTTCATTATTATTACGCTTGTATGGCTGGCCCGTCTGTTTATTGAAATAACTCCTTTTAAAAGCCTCCACAATGTCGTAGGCGATCTGCTGGGCACCCCGCTGTCTATTTTGGGCGGGAGTCTCGGCGGGAGTCTTATCGCCGAATTCGTGCAAATGCTGCTTTGGTCGTGCGGCATACACGGCGCGTCCATTATCGGCGGCGTCATGTCGCCGATCTGGTACGGGGCGATGGACGCCAACCGTTTGGCTTTTCAGGCGGGAGAAGCGCTGCCGAGCATTTTTACGACACAGTTCTTTCAAATATGGATTAATGTCGGCGGAAGCGGAGCGACGCTTGCCCTTGTGCTGACCATGCTTGTGCGCTCCAGAAGCAAACAGATGAAACAGCTCGGCCGTCTCGGCATCGGGCCCGCGATTTTTAACATTAACGAACCGATTATTTTCGGGATGCCGCTCGTCATGAATCCGCTGTTAATCGTGCCTTTTATCATTGCGCCGCTCTTGACCATTACGGCGACGTACATCGGGATGAGCACGGGGATGGTGGCAAAACCGGCGGGAATCGCCGTGCCGTGGACGATGCCGCCGCTGATTTCCGGTTATTTGGCGACGGGCGGGAAAATCTCCGGTTCGGTCATGCAGCTGATCAATCTCCTGATTACATTTATCATCTATTATCCGTTTTTCCGAATTTGGGATCTTCAAAAATGGAGAGAGGAACGGGCGGCGGAACAAAACGTCACTGAAGAAACATAAAAAAAACGGGCACTTTCGCCCGTTTTTTTTAACGCTGGAAAAATTCGATCCATTCGCCGTCTGGTCCTTCAATGTAAAAGTAGCGGTACCCGTTCGGAAGCGTCGTGATTTCTTCATCGATAAATACGGCGCCCTGACGCTTCGCATGCGTGAATTCCGCCGCGATATCTTCTGTCAATAAAGCGATATGATGGACTTTTCCTTCTGCGGGAAGCTCGCTGCTGTAGCCCTGGATCAGCTCAATTTCTGTCTCCGGCCCTTCCTGAAAGCCGAGAAAGGCAAGTTCAATAATGCCGTTCGTATGAGTGATACGATCCTTTAACTGCATACCGAGAACGTCTTGATAAAAGGCGATGGATGTTTCAATATCTTTGACCATAATGCCTGTATGGTCGATTCTTTTGGCTGTCATGGTTTTCCCCCTGTTTTGAATTTTTCGGGACAATGCGGTGTTGATCATGTTTTATGGTACGATAAGAGAAAGCAAAACGAAAGAGGAATGCACAATGAAGCTACTTACAGTGAAAGATACATTTGCCGGAAAGCTGAAAAAAGGATTCCCCCTGATTGAAAAAGACGCTCTGTCCGGAAGCTCGGCTCATTTAACAGAGGGCGATCTTTTTGGTGTGACATCCGAGAAGGGTGAGTTTATCGGAAAAGGCTATTACGGCTTGCAGAATAAAGGAGTCGGCTGGGTGCTGTCCCGCGCGAGAGATGAACGGATCGACGGACGTTTCTTTCTGGACAAGCTGAAAAAAGCGGCTGAAGCGAGAGCCCATCTGTTTAAGGCGCCCGATACGACGGCGTTCCGGCTTTTCAACGGTGAGGGCGACGGCATCGGCGGCGTCACGATTGACTTTTATGACGGTTATCTGCTGATTCAATGGTACAGTAAAGGCATTTACGCTTATAAGGACAGCATGATTGAGGCGATTGACGGACTGGAGCTTTCTTATAAAGCGATCTATGAAAAGAAACGATTCGATACGGCCGGGCAATACGTGGAAGACGACGATTTTGTCAAAGGCGAAAGAGGAGATTTTCCGGTCATTGTTCAAGAAAACGGCATCCGATACGCGGTGGATCTAAACGACGGGGCGATGACGGGCATTTTCTTAGACCAGCGTCATGTACGCAAAGCGATTCGGGACAAGTATGCAAACGGCAGACGGGTGCTGAATACGTTCTCTTATACGGGGGCATTTTCCGTTGCGGCGGCGCTTGGAGGAGCTGAGAAAACGACCAGCGTCGATGTCGCCAACCGCAGTCTCGCAAAAACGATTGAACAGTTCAGCGCCAACGGAATTGATTATGAGGCGCATGACATTAAAGTCATGGATGTTTTCAAATACTTCGGCTATGCGGAGAAAAAAGGGCTGGAGTTTGACCTCATCATCCTTGATCCGCCTTCTTTCGCCCGCACAAAAAAACGGACGTTCAGCGCGGCGAAAGATTATAAAAATCTGCTGAAGGAAACGATCGCCATCACCGCAAAAAACGGCATCATCGTCGCTTCGACAAACAGCAGCGCCTTCAATATGAAGAAATTTAAAGGCTTTATAGAGACCGCCTTTAAAGAAACAAATGAGCGTTACGACATTTTGGAAGAATACACGCTTCCGGAAGATTTCAAAACGATTCCCGCGTTTAAAGAAGGGAACTATTTGAAGGTTGTTTTCTTGCGGAAAAAATAGAATGACCATTTATAGCGTGGAAAGAGGGGAAAAGAAAACCCTCTTTCATCGCGTTAATACGGGATAAAATAATCTTCATATCTTAAAGAAACAACCCGCTATTACTTAGTATCTCATCTGTGCTAAGTAAAGTGGTCTCACTAATCCCCACATTGTTGGCTTTCATGAAGGATTGCACCGCTTGGTAGCCAACCGCATAACCTGCAAACGGTGATAAGCCGACATGCTGATAACCTTGTTCGGCTGCAAAGGTGTCACCAAACATGTAACTGCTGACCTCAGCAAACCCTTTCTTATTTAACGAGTCTTTGATGATTTCTTTTGAGTATTCTAAGTCTTCTTTTTCAAAAGAAGTAACCCAAGGACCTAACAGAGCTTCTCCGTAAAGTTCTTTGGCAAACGATTCTGCCAACCCCTCTATAATTAAGTAATCACCAACCGTTACGTTCCCATAATCCCAATTGAAATACGAAAAACGAATATTATGATGAAATTCATGTGCGATTACAGCAGGCAGTCTCGGTATGTTATAAGAATTGGGGAATATTGAAACTTGAATAAATCCCGGAATTCCTCCGAATCCACAATACCCTCTATGTAACTCAAGCTTTTTTTGATTGGCCAGATACATCCCAAACCTTATTTCATCAGCATTTATTTTTAAGCGGTTTTGTTTGATAAATTCTACACAATGAGTTAAAGTGCCATATGCAATTTGAAGAGCTTGAATTTCTTTTAAATTCTCTAATGCTTTTCTTCCGGTTTCCGTATCAAATATGCTCAGATAGCCCAGCATATTTGCAGCCATGATTACATCATATCCGTTAGGTTGCTTTGCCTTTAAGGGAACATTCATCTTTTTCCACATATCTTCAAAAGGTTTCATCATTGAATACCGATAATAATCTTCTCTATTTTCAATCATTGAAAATAACGTTTCGTATTGCCCAATTGTATCCTCGATAATGATTTTAATGGGTACCACCCTTTTTTTGATGATCTATATAAATTGTAATGGCATCACTCATGAGCTTCGCCAATCCTTCACCATACTGATCGATGTTCTTAGTGAAGCGTTTATCTTCAATATAGAGTTGACCTAATCCGTAAAAGGCATCAAAAGAATATTCACCAAAATTTTCATTGAGAAAATCAAACCACTCTTTGATAGCTGTTTGTACGTCTGGGGACTTGGGAGATTGGTTAATAAGGAGTGCAAATTTATTGAACATTGCAGTCCACTTATCAGATAAATCTTTTTGCTCACCATCAGTCATGTTTTTCAATCTAATATTTACCTTATCGACAGGTTGATCACCCCACCGTTTGCGAGCTTCTTGTTCATAAAGATTATGATTGAAGTTCATTCCCTCAAACCGCTCTTTGTTCGTCATGCAAATCTCTCCCATCAAATGTTTGATTGATTTATCGATGGTTTCAATCATTTTATCGACTCTATTCCGTTTCTCAATCAACATTTTCTTTTGTAAAATTAATGCCTCCCTTCGGTTAAATGAAGGACTATTAATGATTTCTTTAATCTCTTTTAAGGAGAAATCGAGCTCCTTGAAAAATAGTATCTGCTGCAGCTGTTCAAGATTCTCTTCAGAATAAAGCCGATAACCGGAATCGGTCGTTTCCTGAGGAGTCAATAATCCGATTTGATCGTAATGATGGAGAGTACGTATGCTTACTCCAATCAGTTCAGCTACTTCTTTTACTTTCATACCCATCACGTTTGCCGCCTCCTTAATGGCTACTCTAAAGTATTACGCAACGTAAGAGTCAATAGTTGGTTTAAAATTTTTTGTATATAAAGGGAGAACATATGAGGATTTCATTGCTGAAATTAAAGAAAAAAAGCCGGGCGTGAAGCTCCGGCTTTTTTCTATTCAATAATGTGCTGCACCCGGCCGATTCGTCCGTCTTCAAGGCGGACCTTAATGCCGCGCGGGTGGAAGCTTGAGTTCGTCAAAATATCTTTCACGATTCCTCTTGTCAGCTTTCCTGAACGCTGATCGGCTTTCAGGACGATATCGACTTCAAGTCCTTTTCTGATGCTGCTTCGCTGCTGGCCGTTCATATGACACATCCGTTCTTCAGTCTTTTCACTTCATATCTTATCATATCGTGTTTTCGTCTTTTTATGAAGGACAGACAAATCCATCTGAGTGGCAAATAAAAAAAGACCGCTCTGTAAGGAGCAGTCTTTTATGACATAAACGAAAGCAAAATCGGGGCCGCGCACAGCGTCATAATTGCGGCGAGAATCATGGACACGCTTGAGATCGTACCTGATACGGAGCTGAGCTCAAATGCTTTAGATGTTCCCGCTCCGTGCGCGCTAGTTCCGAGCAGCACGCCCCGGGCAATTTCGTTATCAATGCGGAAATAGCGGATGACCATCGGCCCGATGATCGTTCCCAATAAAGCCGTTAAAATGACGAAAACCGCTGTAACGGCCGGCATCCCGCCGATCATTTCTGAAACGTTCATGGCAATCGGCGTCGTCACTGATCGCGGCACGAGACTGTCGACTAAGCTGCTGCCGAGATGGAACCATTTCGCGATAAAGGCCGTTGACAGAATGGCGATACATGAACCGACCGCTACGTTCAAAATAATTTCCACGGCGTATTTCTTTAAAATCGGGAAATATTTATAAAGCGGGATGGCGAACGCCACTGTTGCCGGCTGAAGCATATCGGTCAGCAGTCCGCCGCCGAGATTGTATGTCTGATACGGGACATTGACAAGAAGCAGCAGTACGACCAAAACAGCGGGCGTAATCAGAAGCGGCGACGTATACACCCGCGGAAAACGAATGTAGAGTTTTTTCGCGCCCAAATATACTAAGACAGTTAAGAATAAACTTATGATTCCGATGAACACGTTTGTTTTTTCTCCTTTCTTTTTGCTATCAGCTGTGTAAGCGTACCTGTTGAAACCATCACGACAAATGTGCTGATGACGACGACAAGTAAAATGCTTACGCCGAATTTAGACATAATATCTCCGTATTCAATCACTCCGACGGCAGACGGGATGAAAAACAGCAGCAGCTCACCGAGGAGCCATGCTGCGCCAAGCTCAATCCATTCAAGTTTGATAATCTTGAAATGCAATAATGTGAAAAGAATCACAATCCCGATTATACTGCCGGGAATATTTATATGAAGAGCCGCCGTGACCCAATTGATCAGACGCGCAAATATAAACAGCAGAGCGATTTGAATAACGGTAAGCAGCAATTTTTTCATAATGATGCCTCCCTTATATTTATATTGTACAGAAGGTTTTGCTATAGGTAAAATACATATAAAGAATAATGTGTATTCCTTTTGTCTATAGAAAGGATGAAATGTAATGGATATCCGGCACTTAACGTATTTTTTGGAAGTGGCCCGTTTGAAAAGCTTTACGAAGGCTTCACAGTCGCTGTATGTTTCACAGCCGACAATCTCAAAAATGATTAAAAACCTGGAGACGGAGCTCGGCATTAAGCTGTTTTACCGCAATGGCCGGCAAGTTGAACTGACTGACGCCGGGCAGAGCATGTATGTGCAGGCGCAGGAAATCACAAAGTCATTCCAAAACCTGACGTCAGAGCTGAACGATATTATGGAAGTGAAGAAAGGGCACGTCCGCATTGGTCTTCCGCCGATGATCGGGTCCGGCTTTTTCCCGAGAGTGCTCGGTGACTTCCGCGTCACATATCCCGATGTGACGTTTCAGCTTGTTGAGGACGGCTCTATTAAAGTGCAGCAAGGGGTGGAGGACGGCTCGCTTGATATCGGGGTCGTCGTGCTTCCCGCAAATGAAGAGATTTTTCATACGTTCACAATCGTCAAGGAAACCCTTATGCTCGTCGTCCATCCGTCACATCGGCTCGCTGACGAGAAAGAATGCAGTCTTCACGAATTAAAAGAAGAGCCGTTCATATTTTTCAGGGAGGATTTTGTCCTTCATAATCGAATTATGACGGAATGCGTGAAAGCCGGATTCAGGCCGCACGTCATTTATGAAACGTCACAGTGGGACTTTATCAGCGAAATGGTATCCGCCAATCTCGGTATCGGCCTCTTGCCGGAAAGAATCTGCCGCGGTCTTGATCCGGACAAAGTCAGAACCATTCCGCTCGTTCATCCGGTCATTCCGTGGCATTTAGCCATCATTTGGCGGAAAGACCGCTATATGTCCTTTGCCGCCAGAGCCTGGCTGGAGCATACGAAATCGTATTTATGGAATCCGAAAAAGAGAAAAAAGGATGATTAAGCATGGACGCACAAACCGCAGCTCAACACTTGAGTAAAGTGCGGGATCAAAACCCGCTCGTTCACAGTATCACCAATAATGTCGTCACGAACTTCACCGCTAACGGACTGCTCGCGCTCGGCGCATCGCCCGTTATGGCTTATGCAATTGAGGAGGCAGCCGACATGGCGAAAATCGCAGGAGCGCTCGTCCTGAATATAGGCACCCTCAGTTCGGCGTCGGTTGAAGCTATGATCGCAGCCGGAAAATCGGCCAATGAAAACGGCGTTCCGGTCATTTTTGATCCGGTAGGCGCCGGCGCCACGCCGTTTCGGACGGCATCAGCCAGCAAGATCATACAGGAGGTCCGCTTGTCCGCCATTCGCGGAAATGCCGCGGAAATCGCCAATATTGCCGGCGCCCCTGATTGGAAGATAAAAGGCGTGGATGCGGGGGAAGCCGGAGGAGATGTGGTTCAGCTCGCAAAGACGGCTGCAAGCGGGCTGAAGACGGTCATTGCGATTACCGGAAAAACCGACGTCATCTCCGACGGCGACGACACATACGCCGTACATAACGGTGATAAACTGCTGACGAAGGTGACGGGGGCGGGATGCCTGCTGACGTCTGTAATCGGAGCCTTCTGCGCAGCGGAGCAGGACGTTCTGCAAGCGGCCGTTTCAGCCGTTTCTGTATACGGAAGCGCCGCTCAGCTTGCCGCTCTGGACACCTCCCATAAGGGGCCGGGCAGCTTCCAGATTGAGCTTTTAAACAAGCTGGCAAGCATCTCAGAACAAGAAGCGGCCGAGCTTGCCGCAATTGAAAGGGTGATAGAAAAATGACGCGTATTTCTCGGGAAATGATGAAGGATATGTTATCGGTTTATTTTATTATGGGATCAAACAATACAAGCGCAGACCCCGTTTCCGTGGTGAAAAAAGCCATTGAGGGCGGCGCTACGCTTTTTCAATTTCGGGAAAAGGGGAGCGGTTCTTTAACAGGGGAGGAACGTGTTCTGTTCGCGAAGCGGGTGCAGGATGTCTGCAGGCAGGCCGGGATTCCTTTCATCATTAATGATGATGTCGAATTGGCCTTGCGCCTTGAGGCGGACGGAGTGCATATCGGGCAGGATGACGCAGACGCCGAAGAAACGAGAGCGGCAATCGGCGATATGATTCTCGGTGTGTCGGCACATAACGTCTCCGAGGTGAAGCGGGCGGAAGCCGCCGGAGCCGATTACGTCGGAATGGGCCCGGTCTATCCGACCGAAACAAAAAAAGATGCTGAAGCCGTGCAGGGCGTTACATTGATTGAAGAGGTAAGGTGTCAAGGCATCACCATTCCGATTGTAGGAATCGGCGGCATTACGGCTGACAACGCGGCGCCCGTCATTGAAGCGGGTGCAGACGGCGTCAGCATGATCAGCGCCATCAGCCAAGCCGAAGATCCAAAAGCGGCGGCGCGGAAGTTTTCAGAGGAAATTCGGCGCTCCAAAGCAGGGCTGTCCCGATAGGGCGGCCCTTTTTCTGTGTGCGCAAAAAGGCAGTGACGGACTTGGAGAATATAAGCCGTATGTCAAGAACAGGGCAATCAGCTTGCAATATCGACCGAAGTGTTTGACGGCTCTATCGCTTCGCTCAAAGTGATGCCTGAACCAATCACTGCCGGCGCCGAAGGCTTAAAAGCCCTCTATGAAACAGTGAAAAGCGCGCAGTGAGAGATCATTTCGAGGTCACGGAAAAACTTGATGCGGAATTCAGCGAATTTGAAGTTTTGATGTCGAAATACAAAACGTGCGATCAATCGTATATGTCTTGTGATACATTAAGTACAGATCAAATCAGAGAGATAAGCACGAAGCTGACGGCCCTTTCTGAAACCATGTCGAAGATTGCCGATGTGCTTTAAAAGGAGTTAAGACACAGCATGAGCGATGAACAAAACAAGGAAAAACAGATCCACAGACGGGATGTCCTGAAGTGGGGCGCCGTCGCGGGCGCCGCCGTCGCTGTCGGAGCGAGCGGCCTCGGAGGACTCGCGCCGCTCTTCAAACCGGCGGCCACCGCTTCAAAGAAGAATGATGAAAAACGTGATCGTGATCAAATCGTTCCTTTTTACGGAAAGCACCAAGCGGGAATCACAACGGCACATCAGACGTATGTGTATTTTGCAGCGCTTGATGTCATGTCAAGCGACAAAGCCGATGTCATCTCCCTTTTCAAACAATGGACAAGCCTGACGCAGCTGCTGACTTCAGGCGCCGTCCCGTCGGGCGAACAGAAAAATAAATATATGCCTCCGCAGGATACCGGGGAGTCGCAGGATCTGGCCCCGGCGAATTTGACCGTTACCTTCGGCTTCGGCCCCGGGTTTTTCGAGAAAGACGGGAAGGACCGCTTCGGACTGAAAGATAAAAAACCGAAGCATCTCGCCGATATTCCGCCGATGCCTAACGACAAGCTCGATAAAAAACAAGGCGGCGGTGATATCGTCATACAGGTCTGCGCGGATAATGAACAAACGGCGTTTCACGCGGTGCGCAACCTGATGAAACAGGCAGCAGGCGTGTGCGAAGTCCGCTTTCTCAATAAAGGTTTCTTAAGCGGCGGGAAAAACGGGGAAACACCGCGCAACCTCTTCGGATTCAAAGACGGCACCGGCAACCAAAGCACGAAGGATGAAAACCTGATGAATTCGATCGTTTGGGTTCAATCAGGAGAGCCGGACTGGATGACGGGCGGCACGTACATGGCGTTTAGGAAAATTAAGATGTTTTTAGATATATGGGACCGTTCATCCTTGAAGGAACAAGAGGACACGTTCGGACGGGTGAAAAGCTCGGGCGCGCCTTTCGGACAAAAAAAGGAAACCGATCCCGTGAAGCTGAATCAAATTCCCGCCGACTCGCATGTCAGCGTGGCAAAATCAACCGGCAGACAGATTCTGCGCCGGGCATTTTCCTATACGGACGGAATTGATCCAAAGACGGGCTATGTTGACGCAGGGCTGCTGTTTATCTGCTTTCAAAAAGACCCGGACCGCCAATTTGTCCCGATGCTGAAGGCTTTGGCGGCAAAGGATGCGTTGAATGAATACACACAAACGATCGGCTCTTCCTTATTCGCCTGTCCCGGCGGCTGTAAAAAAGGAGAATATATCGCCCAAAGGCTGCTGGAATCGTGACACCTTCCATATGGAGGGTGTTTTTAAAAAAACAATTGTAACTATATGTGTTACAACTTAAAATGAAAAGGAAAGGAGACTTACAATGACACTGCAGATTAAAGTATATTCTGATTATGTATGTCCGTTTTGCTTTGTCGGCAAAGCGGCGTTTGAAGAAGCAATCAAGGACAAGGACGTACAGGTGGAATGGATGCCGTTTGAATTGCGTCCGAGCCCCTCGCCGAAACTTGATCCGGTGAATGATCCCGCCAAGCGGCAGATGTGGAAAAACTCCATTGAGCCGATGGCGCAGTCGTTAGGCGTTGAAATCACGTTCCCCCGCGTGTCACCGCATCCTTACACGGATTTGGCATTTGAGGGCTTTCATTTCGCAAAGGAACATGGGAAAGGAAGCGAATACCATACACGCGTTTTTCAGGCGTTCTTTCAGGAAGAACAAAATATCGGTGACGTTGGCGTGCTGACAAAGCTTGCGGAAGAAGCCGGACTTGACGGCGCTGCCTTTAAAGAGGCGCTTGAGACAAGAGCGTACAGACACGTACAGCAGGAAGCGCTCCGCCATGCTTATGAAGAAGCCGGCATTACGGCAGTGCCGACGTTTATCATCGGCGATGAGAGAATCCCTGGCGCGGCGGGAAAGGAAACCTTTGAACAAATCATTGAGCGGGAACTGAATAAACGTTAACCCGAAAAAAGCCCTCTCGATCAGCGAGAGGGCTTTGCCATATAGTGTTTGACAAATGTTTGTCTGTCCGCTTCATATGCCGCGGCGTCAAATGAGTCGCCGCAAAAATGAAGGCACCAAGGGTCTTTTTGGCAGGCGACGCCGACTTGATAGCCGTGTTTTTGAAATTCAAGCGACTGTGATGTGTCGTAAAAATGAAAGCCGCGAAACAAATCCTCCCGCCACTCCACGTCATATTGAGCCGCCATTAACAAGCCGTCAATGGCGTCAGCGGGCGTAAACAGGCCGTCTTCATCGCCGTGCTCAAAGTCCAGCGGGTGATAAGCATTCCCCCGGTATTCAATCACTTTTCCCATCCGCTCTCCGCTTTCCCACCAAATGCCGTTCGGCGGCAGGGTTTTGCAGCCGGCGACACCGAGAAGGCCGAGCTCCTGATGAGATTGAAAGATATGAAGCATGTCATGAAGGAAATGCTGATGAATGATAAAGGTATCCTGATGCAGATAAATTTTATATTTGGAGGGGTGTCTCAGCGCTTTGTTGTAGGACGAGGCCATGCTTGCTGAATCGTATATCGGCATGATATCAACGGAGTATGAAGGGGGGACGGTAAGCTGCATGATATGGCTCTTGCACCGGGAGTACAGCGGCTCGTCATTCACACAGACGACAAACAGAAATGAATGTGAATCCATTACATGCTCCTCTCGGCCTCAATCACATATTGATAGGCCGATGCTTCTGTCATAAAGTCATGCCTTATGCCAAGCTGTACGCATACTTCGTGCAATGCTGCGATGGCTTTGTGATAAGAGGGGTGATCAACGCGGATCGCCTCAATGCGTTTCACCTCATAACCGGCGGCTTTAAATAATGAAAGCGTCTCTTCACGGGTAAAAAAACGCAGGTGGGTCTGATCCATTAATCCGGCGTCACTGTAAGTCCATTTGCCGGCTAAAAGCTCCAGCACCACTGAGATGTGGCCGACATTCGGTATGCATGCAAGCACCGTGCCGTCTTTTTTTACATAAGGACGAAGCTTTTTCAGCACGGACCACGGATCGATAAGATGCTCAAGAACGTCTCCGAACAGCATGCAGTCGAATTGTTCTGATTCGTACGGAAGAATGGCGGATTCAATGTCGCCGCAAAGCACGTGGCTCAATTTGCTTTCCGCCTTTTTTGCGGCTTCGGGATACGCTTCAATGCCGTAAACCGTTATTCCGCGGTCTTCGATCGCCGCTCCTAAATTGCCTGTTCCGCAGCCGACATCAAGCACTGTCCGCCAGTTTTCGTCTATTTTGTTCAATAAATAAGGATTCAGGCCTTCGTAGTAGTTCTGTTGTTTTTCATCATAATAGGGATTCGTATCCATCTGTGTATCACCTCATAAATGGGCATATACACAAGATATGCAGCGGGGGGATCTCATATCACCATGTTTGGCTGTTCAATTGCGGAATGCGGACGGGAATGGTTGTCCGGTATACGGTTTGTTCTCTGATTCCCCTCTTATTGCGGCTGTTCCTTTGAAAACTCGGGTGCGGGCGGACTGTGGCAGGTCATATAGTAAAAGGATCCGCCTGTAATCTTACCGCTGGCGGATGGTGTTTTTCATTGGTGTTTTTTTCTTCACCGCTTTTTCAGTATTTAAGAAGCGCCTCACATCGTCAATGTGCAAACCCATGATTCTAGCCTCTTGAATTAACAATTGCCAATCTTGATCTATATCTTTCATTACATGAGTTTTCATAAGAACCTCCAATTGAAAAATTGATTTGCCCAGCTACAGCAGCCAATGTATAACAAATATCACACATAGTTGGCCGGTAATCCCAAATTGAAGATGAATTCACCTACCTATTCCCTAAGAAAATGACTGAAATAACCAAAATCCTTCAAGAATTCTTACGTATAATAATAAACAAATAAATACTGACTGGATAGTATGCAAATAAAAATAAATCATATGACCTATTAATATTTACCCTCAAAGCGTCGACTAGCATATTCTTTTTGCATAAAAAATACCGCAAAAGAATGATTCGGTGTAAGATAAAGTGAATGATCAAACAGCTGGGGTAAAAAATGAAAAAAAACAAATTTCAAATTAAGAGAGAAGAAACATTTGAAAGTTTTATTGACGCAGGCCTTCATCTCCTGATTGAAAGAGCTTACGATTCAGTCTCAATCGATGACATCAGTAAAGCGGCGGGTTTCAGCAAAGGCGCGTTTTACGTTCATTTTGAAAGCAAGGAAGATTTTCTGAAGCATTTATTAGACAGGCGTCAGATTAAAAAAAGGATCATCACCGGCTATCTCGACGAATTAGAAAAGCAAACAGCGCGGCCGTTGACGCTTTGTGAAGCTGCGGCAAGCGCGGCCAGCCTGTTGATGCGGTTTGTAAACAGCAAGCCTGCCTGGAATGTTGTGTCTTTTGCCGTTCATATGCCTACTTACAAAGTCGTCAGTGAATATGAAGCTTATATCCGTCTTTATAAGTTATGGATAGAAGAAAGCACCATGTACATAAATTGGCTCAAATCGAGAAATTTAATAGAAGACCATATAGATACCGAGCATACCGCTAACATGATGTGCGCGCTCATCGACGGGATGATTAAGCAATCCAATGTGCTGGGAAGGCCGGTTACTTTCCGCAGCATGTTTGACGCGCTCTATGTTTTTGTCAGCGGCAGAAAATCAGGGTAACGTTCTTCTTGATTTGACAAAAGGTTTAGAAAAGTCTTTCAGAAAGCGAGGAACTGCCATGCGCTACAGAGAAATTATGATGTATATCATTATGGGGATATTCACGACCATCGTGAATATCGCCAGTTTTTACTTTCTGACGTCGGCATTTGAGATGGATTACAAGGCGGCGACTGTCGCTGCTTGGGTTCTGTCCGTTCTATTTGCATATGTCACGAATAAACTGTATGTATTTCAGCAAAAGACCGCGGGGATGCGGAGTCTGATGAAAGAATTGACGGCCTTTTTCAGCGTGCGGGTATTGTCTCTAGCCATCGATCTCGCCATGATGATTCTTCTGGTCAGTCAATTTCATATGAACGAAACGTTGGCGAAAATCGCCGATAACGTCATTATCGTAGTCGTCAACTATGCGGCCAGCAAGTGGATTGTCTTCAGAAAAGCGAAAGAAGAGGGCGTGTCATAACGGTTTCTTTCCGCGCCCCGGGGGAAAGTGTAATGGTGAAAGGGGATGCGTATGAAGCACAAAATAAAGAAAGCGTTTGTTGATGTATTCGGGGAATCGGAGGACCTGCGCATTTTCTTTGCGCCCGGCAGAGTGAATCTCATCGGAGAGCATACGGATTATAACGGGGGCCACGTCTTTCCTTGCGCGCTGACGATCGGTACATATGCAGCCGTCCGGGAGAGAGGGGACAGGCTCGTCAGAATGTACTCTCATCATTTTAAAGATGCGGGCATAAAGGAATGCAGTCTCGATAATATCCGTTATCAAAAAGAGGACGGGTGGGCCAATTATCCGAAAGGGGTCATGGCGGAATGTCTCGGCAGCGGTTTTTCCCTTCCGCACGGCTTCGATATTGTGTTCTGGGGAAACATCCCGAACGGCGCGGGGCTGTCATCTTCGGCTTCGATTGAACTTGTTACGGCGGTCATTCTCAAGGAATGCCATGAGCTTGAGGCGGATATGCTCGACTTGGTGAAGCTCGCTCAGACGGCGGAGAATTCCTTTATCGGCGTCAGCTGCGGAATAATGGATCAATTCGCCATCGGAATGGGAAAGAAACATCATGCGATTCTGCTGAATTGCGGGACGCTCAGCTTTGAATATACAAAACTCGGGCTGTCGGGGCTGTCGATCGTTATTGCAAATACCAATAAAAAACGAACGCTTGCAGACTCAGGCTATAATACGAGGCTCAAGGAGTGCGGGGAAGCGCTTTGTGATCTTCAGAAGCATCTTTCCGTTCAATCACTGGGAGAGCTGACCCCTTCCGCTTTTGACGCCCATGCGGAGCTGATTCAGAATGAAGTGAACAGACGCCGGGCGAAACACGCCGTCTATGAAAATCACCGCACAATAGAGGCCGCCGACATGTTCAGTAACAATCAGCTTCATCATATCGGTGAATTAATGAGGGATTCGCATCTCTCTTTACGCGATGACTACGAGGTGACGAGTCATGAGCTGGATACACTGGCTGAAGCGGCCTGGCGCCACGGCGGGGTGATCGGATCAAGGATGACGGGAGCCGGTTTCGGCGGCTGTACAGTCAGTATCGTCAAGGACGATGCGGTTTCGGATTTTATTGAAACGGCAGGGGCCCGCTATGAGGAGAAGACAGGGAGAAAAGCTGACTTTTACACGGCGGATGTCGGAGCCGGAGCGAGAGAACTAAAGGGGGATGACGATGGCAATTGAGCGGCACGTGGAACGTTTAATCCGGTACGGATTGCAAAAAGAGCTGATTTCATTTCTTGATATTGAATATACGAGAAACCGTTTGTATGAAGCTTTGCATATCACCCATCCGGAGGTTCCAGAACAGAAAGAAAATGTATCGACGGCATCATTGCCGGACATATTGGCCCCGGTTTATGAATGGGCGGCAGAAACGGGCCGGATTGCAGCCGATACAGACACCTATCGCGACCTGCTGAGTGCGAAGATCATGGGCTGCTTTGCCCCGCAGCCGTCCGAGATTGTCCGTCGTTTTGAAGAAACAAAGGCGGTGCACGGGCCGGAGCAGGCGACAAAGGCGTTTTACCGATTTTCAGAGGATGTGTATTATATCCGTTCGGACAGAATACAGCGGAATGTCGGGTGGACGGCTGAGACGGCTTACGGAAAGCTGGACATCACGATCAACCTTTCAAAACCGGAAAAAGATCCGAAAGCAATTGCCGCTGCCAAAGAGCAGCCTCAATCCGATTATCCGAGATGTGTTCTTTGTAAAGAAAATGTCGGGTACGAGGGGAGACCGGATCACCCGGCGCGTCAAAACCTTCGTGTCATTCCGGTAATTCTCGGCGATGAGCAGTGGTTTCTGCAATTTTCTCCGTATGTGTATTACCGGGAGCATTGCATCGTTTTGAAAGACCGGCACGAACCGATGAAGATCAGCAAAAAAACGTTTGACCGGCTGCTGTCGTTCGTCAGCCAGTATCCTCATTATTTTCTCGGTTCCAATGCTGATCTGCCGATTGTCGGCGGCAGTATTTTAAGCCACGACCATTTTCAGGGGGGCAATTATGAATTCCCGATGGCGCGGGCGGAGACAGAAAGCCGGTACAGGCTGCCTGACTATCCGAAAACGGTGTTGGGAATTGTGAAGTGGCCGATGTCGGTCATCCGCCTGCAAAGCGAGAGTGCGTCTGAGCTTTCCGGCGCGGCGGATGCCATCCTGCGGGCGTGGCGCGGTTATTCCGATGAGGCGGCTGATCTCCTCGCCCATTCAGGAGAAACACCGCACAATACAATTACGCCGATTGCCCGGCGGAGAAACGGTTTATTCGAATTAGATCTCGTCCTCAGAAATAACCGCACCTCTGATGAGCATCCGCTGGGAATTTTTCATCCCCATCAGGAAGTTCATCACCTGAAAAAAGAAAATATCGGACTGATTGAAGTAATGGGGCTTGCGATTCTGCCGGGCCGCCTTGAACAAGAAATGAAATACACGGCTGAAGCGCTGTGCTCACCGGACCCGGAAGCGGTCTTAACGGCAGACCCTTCTGCGGCAGCGCATAAAGATTGGGCGCTCAGTGTGCTGCATAAGCGGAAGGTAACGAAAGAAAACGCGGAACAGATTCTGAAAGAGGAAATCGGCCATGCCTTTGCGCGGATACTGGAGCATGCCGGCGTCTTTAAACAAACAGAAGAAGGCAGAGCGGCTTTCCGGCGGTTTATCCGCCATTTGGGCGCTCTACCGGAAAAAAGCCCCATCCCATAAGGGACGAGGCTTTTTTTTTATCCTCTGCTTCTGGCGATCAGGCTGAATAAGAACACCACGATCGCAGCTCCGATGATTGCCGGAATAATGGCAAAGCCGGCAAGGTGAGGACCCCATGTGCCGAGCAGTCCGTGCCCGATCCATGCGCCGATCAGACCGGCGATCATTGACCCGATGATTCCCCCGGGCATACTGCCTTTTACAAATAAACTTCCGATCCAGCCGATAATAATAGCGACAATCAGAGATACGATAAAACCCATAAATATCACTTCCTATTTTTTATTATTTATGCCTATATGTTTCCTTCGTTTTGTCCATATTAAACATATAAATGTGTTTTTTATAATGAACATATCAAGGCGCGTTCCGGTCTTTTTTTTCATAATGCGTTGCGTTAAAATGGAAACCGTGTGAAAAGGTGTGAACAAAGGAAAAAATATTTCTTTTGTAGAATGTTTAACAAAATGAATCTTTTTGTTGACCAGCGTTTTTTATTATGGTAAACCTTTATTTGGTATTATTCGTTCTCACTATCTTTTTTCTCTATATATGCTAAATGATCTAAAACTTTTTATGTTTGGTTTGCGCAAGTGGAAAAAGTTCATGCATTTTTTGACGATTTTGTGACATTAGGTCGAAAAAAAGATGAACTTTAGAAAAAAATAAAGCTAATAAGGGCAGATTTTGATAGCATAACAAGGTAGATAGAGAAAAGATTTTGAGAAAGTACATTTCAGATTCACTACATCAATAGGAAGGATGGTGATCTTCTTGTTCAGAGCATTTAAACCGTTACTTTTATTAGCGATGTTGGCTGTTGTTTTCGTACTGGGCGGATGCAGCGACATTTCCGTTTTAGATCCGAAAGGACCTGTAGCAGACCAGCAGAAAGATCTGATTCTCTTGTCAATCGGATTTATGCTGTTCATTGTCGGCGTCGTTTTCGTACTATTTACAATCATTTTAGTGAAGTACCGCGACCGCAAAGGCAAAGACAGCGGAAATTACAAGCCCGAGATGCACGGCAACACGTTCTTAGAAGTAGTCTGGACAGTGATCCCAATTTTAATTGTTATTGCACTTTCTGTGCCTACCGTACAGACGATATATTCGTTAGAAAAAGCGCCTGAAGCGACAAAGGATAAAGAGCCTCTTGTTGTTTATGCTACTTCGGTAGACTGGAAATGGGTATTCAGCTACCCAGAGCAGGATATTGAGACGGTTAACTACCTGAACATTCCTGTAGACCGTCCGGTTTTATTTAAAATTTCTTCAGCCGATTCAATGGCATCGCTATGGATTCCTCAGCTTGGGGGACAAAAATACGCGATGGCGGGAATGCTGATGGATCAATACTTACAGGCTGACAAAGTGGGAACATATGAAGGCCGCAACGCGAACTTCACCGGCGAACACTTTGCCGACCAGAAATTCAACGTAAAAGCTGTTACGCAAAAAGACTTTAACAGCTGGGTGAAAAAAGCCCAAAGCGATTCTCCAAAGCTGACGAAAGAGAAGTATGACGAACTGATGCTTCCGGAGAATGTCGGTAAATTAACGTTCTCTTCTACACACTTAAAATACGTTGACCACGGCCAAGATGCCGAATATGCGATGGAGGCGCGCAAACGCCTTGGCTACAAAGCCGTATCACCGCACTCTAAAACAGATCCGTGGGAAAATGTAAAGAAAAACGAATTTAAAGTATCCGACGATAAACAAGATTGAAATTGAACAAGAAAGGAGGAAGCCCGAATGAAATTGAGATGGGATGAATTTTTTGTAACAGGTGACCCATTAATTCTGGGCGCACAAGTTTCCATTGCGCTTTCCACTATCGCTATCATCGTTGTACTCACATACTTCAAAAAGTGGAAATGGCTCTGGTCTGAATGGCTGACGTCTGTAGACCATAAGAAACTTGGAATCATGTACATTATCTCTGCTGTTATCATGCTGTTCCGCGGCGGGGTCGACGGCTTGATGATGCGCGCCCAGTTAGCGCTTCCTAATAACAGTTTTTTAGACTCAAACCACTATAATGAGATCTTTACGACTCACGGTACGATCATGATTATCTTCATGGCGATGCCGTTTTTAATCGGTCTGATCAACGTTGTCGTACCTTTGCAGATCGGTGCGCGCGACGTAGCATTCCCTTACTTGAACAACCTGAGTTTCTGGACGTTCTTCGTAGGTGCGATGCTTTTCAATATTTCTTTCGTTATCGGAGGTTCTCCGAACGCAGGCTGGACGAGTTACATGCCGCTGGCAAGCAACGACATGAGTCCCGGGCCTGGTGAGAACTTCTACCTGCTCGGTCTTCAGATTGCCGGTATCGGTACGCTGATGACGGGTATCAACTTTATGGTGACGATCCTGAAAATGCGTACGAAAGGCATGACGCTGATGCGTATGCCGATGTTCACATGGACGACGCTGATTACAATGGTTATTATCGTATTCGCCTTCCCTGTTTTGACAGTGGCATTGGCGCTGTTATCATTTGACCGTTTGTTCGGCGCTCACTTTTTCACGCTGGAAGCCGGCGGTATGCCGATGCTTTGGGCTAACTTGTTCTGGATTTGGGGACACCCTGAAGTATATATCGTTATCTTACCGGCATTCGGTATTTTCTCTGAAATTATTTCAGCGTTTGCAAGAAAGCAGTTATTCGGTTACAAAGCGATGGTCGGCTCAATTATCGCCATTTCCGTCCTGAGTTTCCTTGTATGGACTCACCACTTCTTCACAATGGGGAACAGTGCGTCTGTTAACTCTTTCTTCTCGATTACAACGATGGCGATTTCGGTTCCGACCGGGGTTAAAATCTTTAACTGGCTCTTTACGATGTATAAAGGCCGAATCAGTTTTACAACACCGATGCTGTGGGCGCTCGCGTTCATCCCGAACTTCGTTGTCGGCGGGGTAACAGGGGTTATGCTTGCGATGGCTGCAGCGGATTATCAATACCATAATACGTACTTCCTCGTATCTCACTTCCACTATGTGCTGATCGCGGGTACGGTATTTGCATGTTTCGCAGGATTTATTTTCTGGTATCCGAAAATGTTCGGTCACAAGCTGAACGAAAGAATCGGAAAATGGTTCTTCTGGATCTTTATGATCGGATTTAATGTATGTTTCTTCCCTCAATACTTCTTGGGGCTGCAAGGTATGCCTCGCCGTATTTACACATACGGACCGAATGACGGATGGACTGCATTGAACTTTATTTCAACTGTCGGAGCCTTCATGATGGGTGTCGGATTCTTAATCCTTTGTTACAACATCTACTACAGCTTCCGCTACTCTACTCGCGAGATCAGCGGAGATTCATGGGGCGTGGGACGTACGCTTGAGTGGGCGACTTCATCTGCGATTCCGCCGCATTACAACTTTGCGGTGCTTCCTGAAGTGAAATCTCAAGATGCGTACCTGCAATTGAAAGAAGACAAAACGGATATTCATCCGGAAAGCAAGTTCAAGAAAATCCATATGCCGCACAACTCCGGAAGACCGCTTATTATGTCAGTGGCGTTCGGTATTGCAGGCTTCGGACTTGTATTTGAATGGTTCTGGATGGGCATTGTCGGCTTGATCGGCATTCTGCTTTGCATGGTGCTTCGTTCATTTGAATATGACAATGGCTACTATATACCTGTTGAAGAAATAAAAGAGACGGAAAGAAAGATTTCCGAATAAAGGAGGCGTGATTTATGGAACATGCAGAACACGGCAATTCTAACGCGCCTATGGAATATCAATCTGAAACCGGCAGACTCAATATTCTCGGGTTTTGGATCTTTTTAGGGGCAGAGATTGTGTTGTTCTCAACACTATTTGCAACCTTCTTCGTTCTTCAAAGAAGAACAGCAGGAGGAGTCTTACCGGCTGAATTATTTGAAGTGAAGCTTGTCATGATCATGACATTCCTGCTTCTGATCAGCAGTTTCACCTGCGGGATCGCTGTTCATGAAATGCGTCGCGGAAGTTTAAAAGGCGTCGTCATTTGGACGATCATTACGCTTCTTCTCGGCGCGGGCTTCGTCGGATGTGAGCTTAACGAGTTCATCCACTATGTACATGAAGGAGCATCTCTCGGTACAAGTGCTTTCTGGTCTGGATTCTTCGTCCTTCTGGGAACGCACGGAACGCACGTAACGATCGGTATCTTCTGGATTGCCGGCATCTTACTGCAATTGAAGAAACGCGGATTAACGCCGCAGACGTCTTCAAAAATCTTTATCTCAAGTTTATACTGGCACTTCTTAGACGTTGTTTGGATCTTCATCTTTACAGGCGTCTATCTCATCGGATTGGGGGGACTATAATATGGCAAACAAATCTGCTGAACACAGCCACTTTCCGTGGAAGCATATCGTAGGTTTTGCGTTGTCTATTATTCTGACCCTGCTGGCCCTTTGGGTTGCGGTATATACGGATTTAAGCTCATCAGCAAAACTCTGGATCATTTTCGGATTCGCATTTATCCAAGCCGGTCTTCAGCTTCTCATGTTCATGCACATGACAGAAAGTGAAAACGGCGGAATTCAAGTCGGAAACACGCTCTTCGGATTTTTCGGAGCGATTGTTATCATCCTTGGTTCCATCTGGATCTTTGCGGCGCACTACCATCACGGTGACCATATGGATGGAAACCCTCCTGGCGGTGCGAAGCATCATTCCGAACATCAGGAATAAAAAGAAACCCTCTTCGTTTATGCGAAGAGGGTTTTTTGTGCCTTTATTGGCTTCTTCTCCGGCGCAGGCGCGGAAGGCCGTAAATGATAAAGGCGGCGATATGGGCAACGATGACGTTGACGGCAAACAGGATGATCATAAGTGTGTGGCCGAGAGGGGATAGGCTGCTGGTTGCGTAAAAGTAGAAGAAAACCCACATGAGAATAATTGGCGGTATGGCCGAAAGAGCGACTTTTTTGTTATCCAGCCAGATAAAGAGGGGTGTTGCGCTTGCGACCAGTAAATAAGCAAAAAACATGTCCATCTTACATGTCTCCTTTCATTTTATGGGAGCGTTTCCAAAATGAAATACAGAGAATAAAATGTGTCTGTTTTGTGGTCGTTTTTTGAACATTTTGTTACAATTATTATACCATGTTTTCCAATTTTTGATACCGCTTTTTCGAGAAATGTATTGCAACTATTGCCTCATTTTTGGATAGGTACAAGAAACCGGAAAGGCCAAATACCCTGTCACATTTCCGGACAATGGAATGGCGCAGGCTGTGAACCTTTGCTATGGTCAAAGAAAATATGCACAGCAAGGGTGGTTTGAAGTGGACGTAAGGAAAGAAGATGTCACAGCGCCGGATGTCTTTGCGCTTTTGCAGGATCATCTGAAGAGCATGACCATGCATTCTCCTCCGGAAAGTATACATGCGCTCAATGCGGACCGGCTGCGTCAGCCTGACGTTACGTTTTGGAGTGCGAGGGAAAACGGCATCCTGCTCGGCTGCGGTGCCTTAAAGGAGCTAAACAGCCGGCACGGTGAGATCAAATCAATGAAAACCTCTCCGCATCATGTCAGAAAAGGCGTTGCCAACCGGATCCTCCGCCATATGCTTGAAGAAGCAAGGCGGCGGGGCTATCAGCGGATCAGCTTAGAAACCGGTTCTATGGAGGCTTTTCTCCCCGCCAGACGCCTGTATGAAAAAGCCGGGTTTCAATATTGTGATCCGTTTGCACATTATAAAGAGGACCCGAACAGCTTGTTTATGACGTTAAACATAGGCTGAAACCCCTTTTCTGACGAGAAGGGGTTTTTTATCGGAAAAGTTTCATCATGACCGAAACATTTCCTTTTCTGACACGTCATATGTCGTGTAGTCCCCAAACCGTAAAAAATAAAAAGGAAGCAACCTCAACATGTTTTCTTGAACGGTGTTCATGTATAATAAACAATAGTGACTTCCGATGAAAATGTAAGGCGGGATAGAATGAGTCGATATAAGAAACAGCAAAATCCCTATTATCAGGGGGATTTGATTTTTATATTTGGTGTGTTTTTAATAATTAGTGTTGCCGCGATTTATGCGGCCGGACAGTTCGGGCAGTACGGAGGCAGTGCCTGGATGAAACAGATTGTCTTCTATGTTATAGGTGCGGGATTCATCGGATTATTGCTGTACTTTGATTTAGAGCAGCTTGAGAAACTGAGTCTGTACGTATTGATTGCCGGCGTGCTGTCGCTGCTCCTTTTGCGTGTGGCGCCGGAATCCATCGCGCCGATTAAAAACGGAGCGAAGAGCTGGTTTCAAATCGGAAACTTTACCCTCCAGCCCTCTGAGTTTACGAAAATAGGAATTATGATGATGGTCGCGTCCATTATATCGAAGGCGGGCCCGAAGGATCAAAGGTCACTTCGGGAAGATGTGAATCTGCTTTTGAAAATTGCGGCATGGACGGTTATTCCGATCGGGATGATCGTTTTGCAGGATGCCGGAACGGGTGCGATCTGTCTGTTTATCGTTATGGTGATGGTGTTTATGTCAGGTGTAAACTGGAAGCTGATCACCATTATCGGCGGTTCGGCCGCGCTTGTGCTTGGCCTTTTCTTAGTGCTGGTGATTGAATTTCCCCATGTGGCGAATTCAATCGGCATTGCGGATTATCAAATTAACCGGATTACATCGTGGATGTCTGACTCCAGTGCGGCAACGACTCAGGCAGAGAGCGATAAAAGCTGGCAGGTGGATCAGGCCGTTATGGCGATCGGATCGGGCGGCATTACCGGAAACGGCGTTCATAATCTGAAGGTGTACGTACCTGAGGGACAGACCGACTTTATCTTTGCGATTTTGGGTGAAAGTTTTGGATTTTTAGGCTGCGCCATTGCGGTTGTCATGTTTTTCTTTTTAATTTACAGGCTTGTGGTGTTGATTGACCGCTTGCATGCGTTTAACCGATTTGGCGCGTTTTTTTGCGTAGGATTTACTGCACTTATCGTGATTCACACCTTCCAGAACATCGGGATGAATATCGGCATTATGCCGGTTACCGGTATTCCGCTGCTGTTTGTCAGCTATGGGGGGAGCTCGGTGCTTTCTACATTAATCAGCTTCGGGATCGTATATAACGCAAGTGTGCAGCTGACGAAATATAAAAGCTACTTGTTCAATTCTTAATGTGAGACGGCTCGTTCTTCGGGCTGTCTTTTTTTGTTTAGAGCATTTCGCTTTTGACATGATTCCCTTTCGGATATGATATAGAAAGAAGGAGGCTTTTATATGAACAATACCATCGAAACCATACTTAATCATCGGTCGATCCGATCATTTACTGACGAGCTTCTGACAGCAGAAGAGATAGATACATTAGTGAAAAGCGCCCAGGCGGCGTCAACGTCCAGTTACGTGCAGGCTTACTCCATCATCGGCGTAACTGATAAGGAGAAAAAGCGGAAGCTGGCGGCACTGGCCGGAAACCAGCCTTACGTCGAGAATAATGGGCACTTGTTTGTGTTTTGCGCTGATTTGTACCGTCATAAAAAACTTGCTGAGGAAAAAGGCGAAAACATTACCGAGCTTCTTGAGAATACGGAAATGTTTATGGTCAGCGTCATTGATGCCGCACTTGCCGCACAAAACGTAAGTGTTGCCGCGGAATCAATGGGACTTGGCATTTGTTATATCGGAGGCATTCGAAATGAACTTGATCAGGTGACGGAAGTGCTTGGAACGCCTGACCATGTGCTGCCGCTGTTCGGCTTGGTAGTCGGTCATCCCGCTCATCCGTCCGGTCAAAAGCCGCGCCTGCCGAAACAAGCCGTATATCATGAAAACACGTACGATACGAATGAAGAACACTTCCGCAGTTATATGAAGGAATATGATGAAACCATTTCCGCTTATTATGATAAACGAACAAACGGCAAGCGGGTTGAAACGTGGTCTGATCAAATCCTGCAGTTCATGAAACAAAAACCGAGAACCTATTTAAATCAATATGTAAAAGATAAAGGTTTTCAAAAGAATTAAGAAAAAACCTCTCCTGACC